>NC_014010.1:1200000-1512500 GCF_000024465.1 Candidatus Puniceispirillum marinum IMCC1322
TCAGTCGCACTTCGGGAAACGCAGTGGTGATATGATCTTCAAAATCACCCATCGTTGGGGTTTGTCCCTCAAAACCTTCAAGTTTTCCCGCCATGAAATCACGGAAAGATTTACCTGCAACATCCAGGTAATCATCGTCACGATGCAGAAAATACATCGGCACATCGAGAATATAATCAACCCACTGTTCATAGCCGAACGCTGGATCAAACACACAAGCTGGCACGCCGCACCGATCATTATCCGTATCAGTCCAGACATGCGCGCGCGTCGAAACCAGCCCGGATGGCGCACCATCTTTGAATGGTGAATTGGCAAATAATGCTGTCGCCACAGGCTGAAGCGCCAGCGAGGTGCGAAATTTGCGCCGCATATCTTCTTCATCTGCATAGTCCAGATTGACCTGAACTGTACATGATCGCAGCATCATATCGAGGCCAAGCGAGCCGACTTTTGGCATATAGTCGCGCATGATTTTATAACGGCCTTTTGGCATCCATTCGATATCATCACGCCCCCATTTGGGATTGAAACCAAGGCTGAGCATACCAATGCCAAGCGCATCACACACCGCGCGCATATGTTTCAGATGACGCCCTGTTTCGGCGCATGTCTGATGGAGATTCTCCAATGGCGCGCCTGAAAGCTCAAGCTGACCACCAGGTTCCAGCGTCACCGAGCCCCCTGCACCATCCTGAATGCCTATGATATTGCCATGCTCCATGATTGGACGTGCTTTTTCACCAAGGCGCGCGCGCAGATTATTCAGCATGACGCGAACACCATTTTCACCATCATAGGTAACTGGACGCAAATCATTGCGGTAAAACAGAAATTTTTCATGCTCGGTGCCAATACGCCATGTATCAACGGATTTAGCACCTTCGGCAATCCAGTCAATCATCTGTTGTTTGTCTGCAAGCGGCACACCGTTATCGGTCATGATTTTATCCTTGGCTAGTCTTATAAGTTGGTGGGTTGTTATATGTTTAACGCCAGTCACCACAAATTGCCTGATAGCAGGCCAGTGCCGCAATAGCTGCTGTGTCCGCACGTAAAATACGCGGTCCAAGTGAAGTTGTTAGACAATTATCAACTTGCGTCAAGACTTTACGCTCGGCTGGTGAAAAACCACCTTCGGGCCCAATCAGAATAGCGGCCTTTTTTGGGGGGTCAATGGCCGCGAGGGCCGTTGTTATATTATGGTTTGCCGCGCCCGCACTGGCTTCGTCACACCAGATCAGCAAACGGTCATCTTCACGCTCGGCAAGCGCTGTTGCTAATTTTTCAAACTTCATGATTCGGGCAACATCAAGACGCTCGGTCTGTTCAGCCGCTTCGATGGCATTGGCCGCGAGGCGCTCATCCTTGACCCGTGAAATCTGACAAAATTCAGTACGCACCGGCCAAATTCGGCTGGCACCAAGCTCGCTTGCTTTCTGCGCGATAAAATCAAGTCGTGCCTTTTTGACTGGCGCAAACAGCAACCATAAATCCGGACTGTTGGTTTGTGGCCGCGTCTGATCGGTCAGGGCAATCTGCCCACCTTGCTTGTCAAGCGCGTCAATGACGCCATGCCATTCACCATCCTGTCCATTAAACAGGGCAATGACTGTACCCAGTGGCAAACGCATGACATTGCCTAGATAATGCGCCTGTTCCTTGGTGACAGTCACAAAACCGCTAGCCTGTAATGGTGCGTCAACATAAAGGCGTGCTTTGGCTGGATGATTTTCCCGGATTACGTCCATTGGGTTTAAGTAGCCACCTTGAAAGAACAATTCAATATAGCAATTACGAAATATGCACAAAGTAGTGACTTGATAAGTCTGCACGAAGCCAATAATGGTAAATTATGAACATGCATGAAACAGATACGCCGCAAGGTCATACCGACATACAATTACTTGGCTGGTGGCAAAACCTGCCAAAAGGCTGGCACCCTTATGTCTATCTGGCGCGGTTAGATCGTCCGATTGGCTGGTGGCTTTTGCTATTGCCAGCATGGTGGGTGATTCCCGTTGCCAGCGCTGACAGCGGACAAATGGGTTTGCTGATGCTGTTATTCATGATTGGCGCCATTACCATGCGCGCTGCCGGTTGTGTGATCAATGATATGTGGGACAGAGATATCGACATAAAAATTCAACGGACACAATCGCGTCCGCTTGCGTCTGGCGCAATAAGTATGGGCATGGCATTCATATTTCTTGTTTGCCTTGGCATTATCGGACTTGCTGTACTTGTTCAATTGCCACCAATGGCCATTTTCATCGGTATAGGATCCCTGCCATTGGTTGCATTATACCCGCTGGCCAAGCGGGTCACATGGTTTCCCCAATTTGTTCTCGGCCTGACCTTTGCATGGGGGGTGCCACTTGGTGTTGCCGCCGCTACGAATCAGGCACCATCGCTATCATTCTGGTTGATATATGCCGGCAGCGTCGCCTGGGTTTTTGGCTATGATACGATTTATGCCGTTCAGGATATGGTTGATGATCGCCAAAGCGGGGTCAAATCATCTGCCCTTGGCCTAGGAAAGAATTTGCATAAAGGCGTTGGTATTGCCTATGCGATTGCCATTTTACTATTATCAGCCGGTTTCTATATGACTATGGGTTTTGGCCTATGGTTTGTGGGTGTCAGCTTGATGGGGTTACATCTGGCACAACAGTTGCGCCAGCTTGACGCCGGTGATCCAGCCATGGCCTTGCGCCTGTTCAAATCAAACCGCAATGCCGGACTCATCCTGACCATCTTTGCTGTTGCCGACCATATGCTTCGTGTGGGTCTATAGAAACGCGTCCAGATTATCACATTCGATATCAATAACTGTCCAAGGCGCATTTGTTGCAAAAAGCGCATGTGCGGACAATATTTCACGAATGGTATCGCGCGCCGCTTTGTCGTTCCGCATGTCGGTCACAAAGGCGGCATGATCACGATCGTCATTATGCTGACATAGACGGCGCACAAAAGTGGTTGCTTCGGCTTGGGTGAAAGCAGAAAACTGGCGACCTGTAGCGTCAATCATAGGTAATGACGCTGGCATAGCTCCACCAATATCAAGCACACCCGCACGGGCGTTATAACCATATAGCGGGGTGATGGCGGGTACAACATGACCATCCGCTTCGGGGATATCCAGATGTGTGACAGCCCCTTCGTTAAAGCGGACATAATCATAGGCAACACCGACTGCCTCGGTTCGGTGCATTTCAGCCAGTTGGCTGGCATCAAGCCACGCCACATTCAGACGAACATCACATCCCTTGGATGGAAAAGCCGTACAAGGCACCGCACCATAATAGCCCAGCATCGCAACATGAACGATATCGCAATCATGCAGGATGGCAGGCGTCACCGGCACAACTGCATCTTTGCCAAATTTGCGCTGAAGCTGAACTGGCGCCCGGTTTGAGCCAACCGATAAAACAGCCGTACGCCCATTCAAAATTCCAGCGTCCCTTAAAGGATGCAAACGCCCAGCATCAAGGACAAAGGCACAAGATGGTGCATAATATGGATAGCGTAATGCACGATCAATCTCAGTTTGGTTGGGAAGATAAACCTCAACATCAAACTGCGGCGTATTATGTACTCGCTGATCAGATAGTGTTGGATTATCAGACAAGGGCCGTATCTTCTGCAATGCCAAGCGCGATATTCATATTCTGGACAGCCGCACCCGACGCCCCTTTGCCCAGATTATCAAGCCGTGCTGTTAACCAGAACTGGCTTTCATCCTTATTAGCGAAAACAAACAGCTCCATATCGTTGCGACCTGCCAGTGCATCGGCAGCCATGGTGGTCTGGCCAGCTAGGTCATTGGCACCAGCCGCACCCATAGCAATAAGGGCACTATCTGCATACCAGTCCCGTAGCAGATCATAAATTGCCGAGGCGGAAACGGGCACAGCTAACTGACTTGCATGAAGGGGTACATGCACCAGCATGCCCGCATAGAAATTACCAACAGATGGCATGAATAATGGCGCTTTATCGAGACCTGAATATAGCTGCATTTCGGGAACATGCTTGTGTTTCAAGTCCGTTGCATAAGCCAAATGCGGTGCCAGATCCCCCGCATCATGGAGCGCGATCATGGCGTTCCCACCACCGCTATAGCCACTGACTGCGGGAACCGTAATATCTGCATCAGCTGGAATTATTCCGGATTTTATCAAAGGCCGAAGCAAGGCAATCGCCCCTGTTGGATAACATCCGGGGTTTGAAATCCGCTTTGATGATGCCAATAAACGACGTTGCGCTGCGTCCATTTCGGCAAAGCCATATGCCCATTCAGGGTCAGTCCGGTGCGCTGTTGACGCATCAATCAGACATATATCTATAGCATTGGCATCCATGCCATTGGCCGCAGTTGCCACTTCGATTGCGGCCACATCAGGCAGGCACAGAATTGTCACGTCTGCCTTGGCTATCATGTCGAGACGTGCTGACATATCCTTGCGCACCGCATCATCAAGATGCAGAATTTGCACATGCGGATGCAGCGCCAATCTTGACGCCACTTTCAAGCCGGTTGTACCAGCTTCACCGTCGATGAAAACATTATAGCTCATCGTGCATTAATAAACGGAAAAACAAAAAGCTTCAACCAATTCAATTTTTCAGACCCGCTTGGCCCTGGACAGTTGAAAACTTAACACGGGCGGGTTATCTGATAAGACATGAAAACACATGAACAAAATCTAATTTCCGAACTTCTTGATGCTGCCAAAGCCGCAGGTGCCGATGGCGCCGACGCGACATTAGCTCGCGGAGAAGGTAATAGCGTCGATATCCGCCTTGGCAAAGTCGAGGCGGCTGAACGATCCGAAGATTATGACGTCGGCATGCGCGTCTTTGTCGGGCAACGTACAGCATCGATCTCAACCAGCCAGCTTGATAGCGAAAATATCAAACAACTGGCAGAACGTGCTGTTGCCATGGCCAAGCTAGCACCCGAAGATCCCTATGTGCGGCTTGCCAACCTTGATGAACTGGCATCGGAAATCCCCGAACTCGATATGTATGACGCAACGGAAACCAGCGTTGAGACATTAACAGAACGTGCCAAACAGGCGGAAGACGCCGCCCTGTCACATAAAGGCATTACAAATTCTGATGGCGCATCTGCCAGCTATGGTGTGGTCAATGTTCTGATCGCAACCAGTAACGGATTTTCAGCAAGCTATAAGCGGTCTTCATCTGGCGTTTCAGCCGTGGTCATCGCCGAACAAGACGGTCAGATGGAACGCGATTACGATTACAGTGCCGCTGTGTTTGCCGAAGATCTGGATGCGCCAGATGCCATCGGTCATAGTGCCGCGACCCGGACATTGTCACGGCTAGGCGCCAGCAAACCAAATACGGGACAATTTCCTGTGATTTACGACCAGCGTGTCTCATCATCGATTGTCAGCACATTAGCCGGTGCCATTAATGGGGCGGCAATCGCCCGCGGCACCAGCTTTCTAAAGGATAGCCTTGGTCAACAGATAGCCAGTAAAGGGTTGAATTTCATTGATGACCCGTTACGGCCACGCGGAATGGGGTCCCGCTTGTTTGATGGTGAAGGCCTGCCTGTAAGCCGGCGATTGATGGTCGAAGATGGCGTTTTGACAGGCTGGTTTCTTGATCTTGCATCCGCAGCCAAGCTGGATATGACGCCTACTGGTAATGCGCGCCGGTCAATGGGGGGGGCGCCCTCACCGTCTGCCAGCAATTTTTACCTCGAAAATGGTTCCCTGTCGCGTGCCGCTATGATTGCCGATATCAAAGAAGGGTTTCTGGTAACCGAAATGATGGGTAGTTCGGTTGATATGATCACGGGCGACTATAGCCGTGGTGCTGGTGGATTCTGGATTGTTGACGGTGCCATCACCGGCCCCGTTACCGAAGCCACCATCGCTGGCAATCTTAAAGATATGCTGATGGCCATAACGACAGCTAATGACATCGATATGCGTGACAGCATCGCCGCGCCGTCGCTGCGGATTGATGGTATGATGGTTGCCGGATCATGAAGTGGCTAGCCCCGCCGGTAAAGCGGCGCGGTGCCGCTGACTGGATTGACCTCATCCTGAAAGATCATGGTTTTTTGCGGCTGTTCTGGCATAACCGGCATGAAATAGCCCCAGGCATGTGGCGCGCCAATCAGCCTGGCCCTGTCGAGGTCAGCAGAATCGCCGCCAGCGGCATCAAAACAATCATAAATTTACGCGGACCACGAGATGATGGTGTCTGGCAGTTAGAGGCCGAGGCATGTGCCAAAGCTGGCATTACCCTGCTTGATTTTACCGCACGTTCGCGCGCCGCGCCGGACAAGGCCATGCTTCATGACGCCAAAGCCATTTTCAAAGCCATCGAAAAACCAGCATTGATGCATTGCAAATCAGGTGCCGACCGCGCCGGATTAATGTCTGCCCTATATATGCTGGTTGCCGAGGAGCGCCCCGCGCGCGAAGCAGCCAAGCAATTGGCCTGGAAATACGGGCATGTCAAGCAAGCCAAAACCGGTCTGCTTGATGTTTTTTTCAAAGCCTATTTCCCCTATGAAGATCAGGGTATGGCATTTTATGACTGGGTCGATAATATCTATGATCCCGAAGCCATGCTGGCCGAATTCCGATCACAAGGCTGGGCAGACCGCCTTATCGACAGCGTTCTGCGCCGCGAATAGGGCTAGCTGTATAATTTACTTATCAGAAAAGAACTGAAGCGCGCATAAACGTGCATAAAGGCCATCTTTGGCGATCAGATCATCATGCGTGCCAGTTTCGGTAATACCGCCATCTTCCATCACCAGAATCATATCGGCATTGCGTACGGTCGCCAACCGGTGCGCGACCACTAATGTGGTGCGTCCTTTTTGCAAACGTTCAAGCGCGGTTTGCACCTGTTTCTCCGAGGCGGCGTCCAGCGCGGCGGTGGCTTCATCAAGTAACAGAATGGGCGCGTCTTTTAGCATCGCTCTGGCGATCGAGATACGTTGCCGTTGGCCACCTGACAGGCGGTTACCCATAGCCCCAACCTGCGTTTGATAAGCATCTGGTAGCGCCATTATGAAATCATGTGCGGCGGCATCTTTGGCGGCAATGATAATGTCTTCGTCGGTGGCATCAGGTCGGCCAAAAGCTATATTTGCCGCTACGGTGTCTTCAAACAGAACCGCTTCTTGGCTGACCAACGCTATATTGGCCCGCAGGCTTTCGAGTGTCAGATTGCGGATATCCTGGCCATTCACCGTAATCACACCCGCGCTGACATCATAAAAACGCGGCAACAAATTGATAATCGTTGTCTTGCCAGCCCCGCTGGGCCCGACCAAGGCAACAGTCTGGCCTGCTGACGCGGTGAAACTCACATCACGTAATGCGGTTTCTTTTCCATAGGTGAAATCAACCTTGTCAAAACTGATGACTCCCTTATCGCCTTTACCAGCCTGAATGGTTTTGGCATTAGGCGCATCGGTTATCAATTTGGGAATATCAAGCAATGACAGAATGCGCTCGGCGGCGGCCAGCGCTTCCTGCGTCACCGCATTCAAGGTGCCAATGCCGCGCACAGGTTGTACCAGCATGATCAGGGTGGTGATAAAGGCGATGACATCACCAACCTGCATATCGCCATTGGCAACACGCCAACCAGCCAACGCAACAACACCACCAACAGCAAGACCACCGATGACCTCAAGAATGGGGTCAATCATCGCGCGTCCGGTTAACAAGGCAACAAGCCGGGCAAACAGACCATCAAAAGCAACTGAAGTCCGTTTGATTTCGGCATTTTCCATCTGATAGGCTTTGACCATACGCACACCTTGCAATGTTTCGGCCAGCAGTGAGGTCACGCCTTCCATATGTGATTGCAGATTGCCCGAAGCTTTACGCTGGCGATTACCAATGCGGATGATAGGCTGGATAGCGATTGGATAGACCGCCATGACTATGAGTGTCATCAGCCAGTCAAGATAGATCATCGCCCCAATCAGCACGATCACGGTCAACGCATCTCGTACCAGATTGTTGGCCAGCCGGACAAAGGCTTCACGCACCAGATTAAGGTCATTCATGATCCGTGACATGAAGGTACCAGCCGGTTCGCGTGTCACCACCGATAGGTCGGCCTCGATCAGACTTTTTGCCATATCCTTTTGCAAATCGGTTGTCACCCGCAAAGCCAGTTTATTGACCTGAACCGTTTGCGCGAACAGCGCGCCACCTTTTAACAAGGCCAGCAGGATAATAATGGGAGGGGCATACAGGATCACTTCTCCAGCGCGGCCATCAGCCAATGCGTTGAAAATATATTTGGTCAAAAGCGGATAAGCTGCCGCCGTCGCTGCGACAAAGGCCATCAAGACCACTGTGCCTGCCAGTTGGCCGCGATAGCGCCGCACCCAGCCTTGCCATATGCGGTTAAATATCTTGCGGTTTAGCCCTCGCTTTTGGTTGGTCTCAGACATTAAATCTATCCACCATGCTGTGGCGGCAAAAGTTCCGAAATTGCCGTCGCCACCCTTTCAGGCGTAATCGTATCAATTTGTCCCGGAATGCCAATTTTTTCCTCTTCAACACAAACAGCTAGAATATTGGGACTGTATGTCAAAGGCTCCGACTGTGCAAACAGGCCAATTGATGGCGTGCCCGCCACCGCCGATAGATTCAGCAGACTGGTGTCATTGCCGGCATAGCAAATGGCACGGACAAACAGGGCAATGGCAACATCCAGCTTATTGGTACAGCTAATCACGCCGGTTGTATCGCTAAGATGAGACAACACCGCATCAATGATTGGCTGTTCCGACGGGGCACCCATCAAGCCTATATGAATATCAGGCCGGTTATGCCGCATCTGCGATACAAGCTTGGCAAAGTTTTCAACTGACCAGCGCCGGTCAGGATGCATCGCCCCCACACCTAGGATTATGAACGGGCTTTTCCCTTTCTTGTCGATCCCAACATGATGTGCCGCCAGAAATTTGTCTGCTTCGTTAAAGGCATAATCGGTTGGCGTGATCTGCCAGCTGGTTGTAACCGGTGCAAATCCATTTATATCAGCAAAGATCGCCATCTTGCGGGTCGGATGCTGATGGCGTGCTGACTTTGGCAGAAAATATCCCCGATTCAGCCAACGTGACTGGCCACCAATGCCGTAACCAAAACGGGCGGGGATTCCTGCCAGCCACGCGGCAAGGGCATAGGTGGGGCTATGATGCATGATAACAACCTGATCAACGCCCACTTGGCGAAAGCGCTGTGCCAGCCGCCACAGACCCATAATGCCGTCATGCTGACCGCGTGTCCCGCGCTGTGATCTGTCAATATCCAGAATTTCGACAACACCGGGGGTTTTGGCGAATAACACCGATGCCTGAACTGTTGGTTTGGTGGCCAGAATGACATCATAAAATTCGGCTAGGTGATCAATCCACGGCTTGTGCCAGACCATATCACCTATGCCAACAAGTGGCTGTATCACAAGCAATCGGCGGCGGGGCATCCCCTCTTCGGGAGTTTCAAGTCGCAATAAAGACGTCATAGATATATAAAACCAATCCCAATTCGGTGGCGGCGATAACTGTAATGTCAAAGTTTCGCAAATTTGCTATAAATAACAGTACCGCAGACAGGTCTTAATAGGCTATTTCTATATTTATTCCTAGCTATTTGCCATCTGGCCTATGCTTGTTACACATCTTAACCGAACCCGGCATACTTATGTTCAAACGCTTTATCCGAAATAAATTTGTCATATGGTGCCTAAGCTGGGTTGTTGCCGGCATTATTGCGTCGATCATGATCACCACACGCTGGAAAACGGTCAATCGTCAACTTGCCGACCAGATATTGAATAACCATAATGGCTTTGTTTTGGTTTTATGGCACGAGCGCATTTTTGCCGTGCCATGGCTATGGCCGAGACGGCACCCGATGTATGTTCTGCAATCACCACATGCTGATGGACAGCTCATGTCCTATACTGTCAACCGCATGGGAATCCGCACAGTGTGGGGCAGTTCAAACCGCAACGCCATTTCCGGTTTACGCGGGTTAAAGCGTGTTCTTGATCGGGGTCAAATTGCTACCATTACACCCGATGGCCCGCGTGGCCCAGCCCGCAAGCTAGCAATCGGGCCTGTTGCGCTGGCCGCAATGGCAGGCAAGCCTGTGGTGCCTATATGCTGGGCTGTTGATCGTTATTGGCGCGCACCAGGTTGGGATGGTACGATCATTCCCAAGCCATTTGCCCGTGGGCGCTTTATCTGGGGTGATCCAATCGATGTGCCAAAAGGTGATCGTGATACGATGGAAACTAGCCGGGTAGAGATTGAGACCGCCATGAATGACCTTGCCGATAGAGCCGATCGCCTGTTCGCCGAGGAGGATGGCCTGCGTTGATATCATTGCGTCTATATAATTTTTTATGGACATGCCTGTATCCTGTTATCGGATTGCTACTGGCACGGCGCGCGCGGGCTGGCAAGGAAGACATAACCCGCCTTGGTGAGCGCTATGGGCGCTATACCAAAACATATCAGCGTGGAAGTATATGGCTACATGCTGTCAGCGTCGGGGAAACGATTGCCGCCTTGGCACTGGCTGATGCCCTTCATGATGAACATAATGACCACCCCCCGATTATCATCACCACCAATACCCTTTCAGCGGCGCAGATGATCGCCCGTGCCAAGACGCGCGCCCCGATCACGCATATCTATCAGCCGCTTGATCATGCTGCCTTTATTGATCGCTTCCTGGATATGTTTTCCCCACAGGTTGCCATTTTTATGGAATCAGACTTTTGGCCCAACCTTGTTACCCGCACTGCCGCCCGTCATATCCCAGTCATATTTGCATCAGCGCAATTATCACAAAAAGCCGTCATATCATGGCGGCGCCAGACCAGCATCGCGCGCCAGATATTTGGATGCGCTGATTTAATATTGGCCGTTGATGAAGATCAGCAACAGCATTTTATCACTCTAGGCGCAACAGCGTCTAAAGTGCATGTCGGCGGATCGCTAAAAATGACGCCGGCAAACCTGTCTATTGATGCTGATCTGCAAAAACTCATCCTTAACGCCAGCGGTAAACGCGCCATATTTCTGGCCGCTTCAACACATGAAGGCGAGGACGAAGCCGCCATTGCTGTTGCCCAACAACATGCTGATAAAATACTGACAATCATCGCACCGCGACATCCCGAACGCGGTGATGCGATCGCCGCTATGGCACATGCGTCGCTGGGGCAAGCCATGCCACAACGAAGCAAAGGGCAAACGCCAGACAGCCAAACAGCACTTTATGTGCTAGATAGTCTGGGCGAAATGGGGAGCGTTTTTGACCTTGCCGATGTTGTGTTTCTGGGTGGGTCACTGGTGCCAAATGGCGGGCATAACCCGCTGGAACCTGCCAGCTTTGGCGTACCTATCATCACTGGCACACATATTTTTAAAAATGAAGCCGAATTTAATGCACTTTTCCGTTGTGATATTATTCACATGATTGATCAGCCAGATGATCTGGGCGCGATGGTTACTTCTGTGCTATCGTGTGATTCACGCAAAAAGCAACAGCAAGCCGCGGCGGCAAAAAACTATGTTGAAAGCGCCCGCCAACGCCCGCTTAAAGTTGCACGAATGATTTTTGCAGTGGTCAATGCCAAGGCAGTGGATAGATGATTAAAACACCTGAATTCTGGAATAATAAGGGGATCGTATCTACCGCCCTGTTGCCGTTTGCCGCCGTCTGGGCGACAGCAACGTATCTGCGTGATCGTCTTGCAAAGCAGGTCAGCGCCGCTTTACCAGTGATCTGTATCGGCAATCTAAGCGCAGGCGGCACGGGCAAAACCCCACTTGTATCACTTTTATATGACCGCCTCATCGAAGCTGGGATGCACCCCGTTATTTTAAGCCGGGGATATGGCGGGTCGCAAAAAGGGCCATTATGGGTGGATGGCACCATTCATACAGCCGCCGATTGTGGCGACGAGCCGCTAATGCTTGCTGAAGGGCGTGACGTGATCATTGGGCGCGATCGGGTTGTGGCGGCCCAGGCCATTTCAAATCGTGGTATTCACGATATAATCCTGATGGATGACGGCTTACAGCATCCTTATGTGAAGAAAGATATGACTATTGGCGTTTTTGACGGTTCCGTCGGTATAGGTAATGGCAGGCTTTTACCTGCCGGCCCGATGCGCGTCGGCTTTGAAAATGGCCTAGCCAGTCTTGATATTGTTTTTATCAACGGTAATGATGAGCATGAGTTAACTGCGGCAATAGATGGCCGCGTGCCCATCATGACCGGAACGGTTGTTGCCGACCAGACAATCATCACCGATCTTGACGAGACACCCTTATTGGCATTTGCCGGCATTGCCCGCCCTCAGCGTTTTTTCCGCACCCTTGAAAAAGTCGGAGGTGTTGTTGTGCAAAGTCTGGCATTTGCCGATCATCACCCTTACACGCAAAGTGACCTCACCCGTTTACAGGAAGATTCAATCCGGCTTGGTGCCAGCTTGATCACCACGCAAAAAGACTGGATTCGTCTGCCTGCCGAATGGCGTGAACGGATTTCATTTATGCCAATCACCATGCAGACTGACAGCATTGACGACTTGCTGGGGCGCATCAAGGCAGTTGCCGCCTCAAAAATGCGTGACAATATAAATGTCTGATCCATTACCCAAGGTCATTTTGCGTTTGATACGTCAGATAATCTTCTGGCCGTTAGAAGCGTTGCTGGTCTTTATTCTGTTCGGAACAGCGCGCATTCTGCCCGTAGCCATTGCTAGTGTCTGTATGGGGCTGGTTATGTCACTATTGGGGCCATTAACCCCATGGCATAAGCGCGCACGGCGTAACCTTGTCTATGCCATGCCGCATTTATCATACGCCAAACAAAGCCAGATTTTACGAGGCATGTGGATGAATCTGGGGCGTGTTATTGGCGAATATCCGCATATCAACAAACTTGTCGATAAAGGCTATGTCGAATTTATCGGACAGGAACATATCCGCGATGTTGAAACGGGTGGTTTTCTGATCAGCGCCCATATGAGCAACTGGGAGTTAGGTCCCTTTGCCGCGCGCAGCGTCGGTAAAAAAGTGGCGGCCATTTATCGCCCACTCAACAATCCGTTTCTGGCTGGGTTGCTCGCGCGGCGCCAGCGCACCTTTGGCGGCGAAATGTTCCCAAAGGGCCGTGAAGCCGCATTAGGCATGATAAGCGCCATTCGTAAAAAACAGTTCATGTGTTTGCTTATTGATCAGAAGTTACGCGAGGGCATGGCGGTTCCCTTTTTCGGGCATCCGGCAAACACGCCGATTGGCCACATCAAAGTCGCCATCAAAAAAAAGGTGCCTATTTTCTATGTGCAAATGGTGCGGATATCTGGTTGCCATTTCCGGCTGACGATTTCACCTGTCATCGATTTGCCAGATCATGACGATGATGACAGCGTTCTTGAGGCCGCAACCGCAATCAACAAGACCATCGAAGACTGGATTACCCAACATCCTGAACAATGGTTCTGGCCGCATCGCCGCTGGACTAAAGATATTTAGATCGGGGATGCCTAGAACAAGCTGTCCTGTTTGGTATCTTTTGTAGCGGAAGGTTTGGCGGTAGCTTTTTTTGCCGGTTTAGCCGGCTTATGCACCACATGGTCAACACCGTCCGGGTCAAGCAATGCCTGACGGCTAGCATCGGCAAAACGTAAGGTAACTTCGGCGCCTTGCGGCGCGTCAATAGCACGTTTTAGCGGCGTGCCTTCGGCATCGATGACCAGCGCAAACCCGCGATCCAGAACACGTTCAAATGAATGCGCATCCAGCAGTTTTCCGGCAGAATTAACAGCTTGTTCATGTCGCTCGATCATCTGCCCAAACCTATTGGCAAGACGGTCTGATAACCGGGTGAAATGCCCACTCATTTCGGCAAGTCTTGTCTCTGGTGGGCGTAATCGTCCAGCCAGGCCGGATAAATCAAGCCGTCGGGCGGCTAGCGCCCGTTCCAGCGCGGTGTTAAGACCAGCTAGCGCATAATCAAGCATCTGCCCACGACGGGCAATCATCTCAGCTGGATCAAGCAACCCACGGGCAGCCATGCGCACAAGCTGGTTCGCTGTTTCCAGCCGCTGGCTGATACCTCGTTTCAATCGGGCTTCGGTCTCACTTATATAAGCCGCAAGGTCAGCATGTACAGGCACCGCCAGTTCGGCTGCTGCGGTTGGCGTTGGGGCGCGCAAATCAGCGACAAAATCAATCAATGTTGTATCGGTTTCATGCCCGATTGCCGAAATCACCGGCAAGGAACAATCGGCAACCGCGCGGACAACTTCTTCTTCATTGAATGCCCATAAATCTTCCAGCGCGCCACCACCACGCGCAACGATCAATATATCAGGGCGCGGGATCGCTCCATTGGCTGGCATCGCATCAAATCCACGAATGGCCGCGGCGACCTGCCCTGCTGCGTTTTTGCCCTGAACAAGCGTGCCCCAGACCAGAACATGCACGCCGAAACGTGCGTTGAGGCGATGAAGAATATCCCGGATAACCGCACCTGTTGGGCTGGTAATCACGCCAATAGTCGTTGGCATCTCGGGAATTGGTCGCTTGCGGTCTGCATCGAAAAGCCCTTCGGCCGCCAGCATACGGCGGCGTTCCTCGAGCATTTTCAACATCGCACCTTCGCCAGCTATTTCCATCTGATTGACAACAATCTGATATTTGGATTGACCGGGATAGGTGGTCAACTTGCCCGAACAGATAACCTCGAGCCCCTCTTCAGGCTGAACCTGCAAATTTCCAGCTACCGTTTTCCAGCATACCGCCGCCAAGGTAGATCGGTCATCTTTCAAGGTAAAATAGATATGGCCAGATGGTGCCCGCGTCGGTCGTGAAATTTCCGCCCGCACCCGCACATAGTCAAATGCCCCTTCAACCGTAGCCTTGACGCGTTTGGATAATTCACCAATCGTCATATAGGGTGCGTTATCGCCTGCAGAGGCGGCATTATTCTGGCTGGTGTAAATATCGTTAGATTCGGTCATCGGGGTCTCTTCCATATAATGCCCATTCTATGGCATATTGGCGCGTCCGCAACTCCAAAGGAAACAAAGCAAGATGAAAATTCTACTGATCGGTGGTGGTGGACGCGAACATGCGCTTGCCCGATCAATTGCCGACTCACCACTCGTCACCGATTTACGTATCGCACCTGGCAATCCTGGCATGGAAGGGCTTGGCACACTTATTCAGATCAAAGCAGACGATTATGACGCCTTGTTCGATTACGCCGTAAACGAAGCCGTTGATCTGGTTGTTATCGGCCCTGAAGCTCCGCTTGTGGCCGGACTGGCTGACCGTCTGCAAGATGCCGGTATTCGTGCCTTTGGTCCATCGGCGGCGGCGGCGCAACTCGAAGGGTCAAAAGAATTTGCGCGTGATTTCTGCACGCGTCATAACATTCCGCAACCGGCCTTTTTTGCTGCGCAGGATAAAGACTCTGCATATCGGCATATTGATGCTATGAACGGATTTTGCGTGGTCAAGGCCGATGGGCTTGCGGCTGGAAAAGGCGTTGTTGTCGCCGATACAGCCGATGAGGCAAAGGCCGCCGTCGATGCCATGCTAGGCGGCCAGTTTGGCGATGCCAGCAAAACCATTCTGATCGAAGAACGGATAACCGGCCCCGAAGCCTCGCTTTTTGCATTGCTTGATGGTGGCGATGCCCTTTATATGGCCAGCGCCCAAGATCATAAGCGCGCCTATGACGGCGATAAAGGCCCGAACACCGGTGGCATGGGGGCAATATCACCATCACCGCGGCTTGATGACGCGCTGATTGAACAGGTGATGGATCAGGTTGTTCGCCCGCTTGCACGTGGTATGGCAGATGAAGGCATTCCCTATCAGGGTGTTCTTTATGTCGGTTTGATGCTGACGGCAACAGGTCCGCAAGTGATCGAATTCAACTGCCGCTTTGGCGATCCCGAAGCACAGGTTATTCTGCCACGCCTTAAAACCGATATCATCACCGCCATGCTGGCGGCGACCGATGGCGGGCTTGGCCATTTTGATATGCGCTGGGACGACGCCAATGCCGTGACGGTGGTCATGGCAACTAAGGGCTATCCGGGGGCTTATGACAAAGGCAGCGCTATCAATAATAGTGAAAGTGACGACCCAGATTGTATAATCTTTCATGCGGGAACCGCCCGCGATGAGCATGGCCAGCTTATTGCCACAGGTGGCCGCGTACTGGCTGTAACCGGCATGGGTGATAATGCCGCAATAGCCCGCCAAAAGGCCTATGAGGCCGTTGCCAAAATAGACTGGCCAGAAGGATTTTATCGCAGCGATATTGCCGCTGATAGCTAGCGTTTCGCAGCAAAAAAGTCGGATAGCATGATACTGGCCGCCTGTTCGGACAGGCCGCCATAGACTTCTGGACGATGGTTGCAACTTGGATGGTCGAAATAGCGGATGCCTGATTCAACCGCCCCAGCCTTTGCGTCATAGGCGGCAAAATAGACCCGCCTTAATCGCGCATGCGCAATCGCGCCTGCACACATCGCGCAAGGTTCCAGTGTGACCCATAGATCATAGCCATCAAGCCGCGATCCACCGGTTTTGGCCAGGGCCGCATTGATCGCCAGAATTTCAGCATGATGCAGGGCATTGCCGTCACGCACCATACGGTTTGACTCAAGCGCAACCACAGTTCCATCAGGCGCAACAATGGCTGCCGCAACAGGCACATCACCGGCCTTGGCCGCATCATGCGCCGCCGCCAGCAAATCATCCATTAGGCTTTTTTTCATCATCAAACAGTCCTGACACAGAAGATAATTGTTTCCAAGCCTCGTTTTTAAGATTATGTCATCGATATGGCTAGTAACGAAACATTTACGCTTGATAAAAAAAGCGACAGCGAACGCATTGCCAAGCGCATTGCCCGGGCGGGGGTCTGCTCGCGCCGCGAAGCCGAGGCGCGTATCAATGAAGGCCGTGTCAAAGTAAATGGCAAGGTCATCACCAGCCCCGTGTTGAATGTATCTGACACTGACCGGATCAATGTTGATGGACAGGCATTGCCACATCGTGAACCAGCTAAATTATGGCGCTATTATAAACCACGTGGACTGGTAGTCAGCGACCGCGACGAAAAAGACCGTGAAACGATTTTTGATCATCTGCCAGCCTCACTGCCACGCGTGATGACCGTTGGCCGGCTGGACATTGATTCTGAAGGATTGCTGTTATTGACCAATGATGGTGATCTTGCGCGTCATCTTGAGCTACCAGCAACCGGCTGGAGTCGCAAATACCGGGTGCGGGTTCAAGGCCATGTGAATGAAGCTGCACTGGCACCGCTTGAAAAAGGCATCACCATTGACGGTGTGCGCTATGGACGTATTGTCGCAAATCTTGACCGGCAGATGCAAAGCAATGCGTGGTTAACTGTTGCCATCCGCGAAGGCAAAAACCGCGAAGTACGCCGTATCATGGAACATCTTGGTCATAAGGTTAGCCGCCTTATCCGGGTATCCTATGGACCGTTTCAGCTAGGTGATATGAGTGACGGCGATGTCGAGCAAATACGAGCCCGTGTTTTATCAGATCAACTTGGCTTGACCGATCCTGAAGATGATGGTCATGCGACCGCCAAACCGCGTCTGCGCGCAAAACCAAGCATGAAACGATCAGGTGGCGGACGCTATAAAGGGAAAACGAGTTCATCACAACAAGACGATAAACGAGGCAAGGATGCGCATAATCGGGGGCCGTCATCGCGGCACAAAACTGGCCAATCTGGGCGGCGATAAAACCCGCCCCACTGCCGATCGTGTGCGTGAGAATCTGTTCAATATTTTGGCTGGTGGTAACTATGGTGAACAGCTGAAAGATGCCCATGTGCTTGATCTTTTTTCTGGTACTGGTGCTTTGGGGCTTGAAGCTTTGTCACGTGGCGCGCGCACTGCCTGCTTTGTCGAAAAAGACCATAATGCCCTGTCTGTATTACGTGCCAACATCGCCCGCCTGAAACAACAAAACAGCTGTATGGTTATTGCCGGAAACGCCTTGTCATTAACAGGAATTCGTGGCGATAAAGCCAGCTTGGTTTTGGCCGATGCCCCCTATGGCACTGGTGACGGTTTGCTGGCAGTCGTACATATGATGACTGTCGGGGCGGTGGCAACAGATGCCTTGATCGTCGTTGAAACGGCAAAAGCTGAAACACTCGACGCGGATGTGATGCAGACGCACCAACTTACATGCCATGAAAGCCGCACCTATGGAAAGGCCGCGCTTCATTTCCTAACCAAAGTCGGTTAACTTATTTGCGGCCAAATAGGGTTTCAATTTCGGTCAAGCTAAGGCTTACCCATGTTGGGCGGCCATGATTGCATTGCCCCGAACGTGGCGTGACTTCCATTTCGCGCAAAAGCGCATTCATCTCGTCACCATTCAAAATACGCCCTGCGCGTACCGAACCGTGACAGGATACCGTAGCCAGCACATGATTTATTCGATCCTCAAGGCTGGTACTATCGCCCAGTTCGATCAATTCTTCAGCAATATCCTGAACCAGCTGAACAACATTCGGATTGCCAAGCATGGCTGGCACATCACGAACCACCACCGCGCCAACACCGAAATTTTCAACTGTTAGCCCCATTTTCCCCAACATGTCGGCAGCATCTAGGACGGCTTCGCAATGATGCTCTTGCATATTGATGACTTCAGGCAGTAACAACGCCTGCGATGGCACACCGGTTTCGGCCATGGCCGCTTTCATCCGTTCCATCACCAGCCGTTCATGTGCTGCATGCTGGTCGATAATGGCAATGCCATCTTCAGTTTCAGCTACGATATAGGTTTTGTGCAACTGGGCTTTGGCTGCGCCAAGTAAATTATGGCGGGCCGATTCATCTGCTTCATTTATGTCTATCTGGCGTGCGGCTGGCGGCGCTTCGACAGGCGATTGCCACATATGCGCTGATGCTGGTGGAGCAGGCTGATAATGCGCACGCGGCCCTGAAGCAACATGACTGATGCCGCGCGCCCCGCTACCACCCGCGGTAAACCCAGAAAATGACGACGACGACGACGACGACGATGATGATGATGACAGCCGCGCCAATGCCTGTTGTCCGCCTTCGGATGTTGCCTGTATGCCGGCATCTTCGAGCCGTGCCCTGATACCGCCAACAAGCAGGCCACGCACCGCCGCCGCGTCCTTGAAACGAACTTCGGCCTTGGCCGGATGCACATTCACATCAACATCTTCAGGTGGGAGGCTAATAAATAATGCGCACATTGGGTGGCGACCACGCGGCAAGGTATCGCCATAGCCAGCCCGCACCGCACCAAGAAGTGAGCGGTCATTGATCGGACGGCCATTCACAAACAAAAAGACATGTCCGGTTGTCGGACGATTCATTGTTGGCAGGCCAACCAGCCCGGTCAGGGTAATTCGGTCTCGTACCGCATCCATTTCAGCCGCTTCATCTGCAAATGACTGTCCCATGATCGCTGACAGGCGTCGTTTTAATCCAGCGGCGCCCGGCAAACACGCATCAAGCCTTATCAAGCTTCGACCATCATTACTAAGGTCAAAAGCAACTGTTGGCCATGCCATCGCCAAACGCTTGACCATGTCAACGCATTGGCCTTGTTCGGTTCGTTCCGTTTTGAGAAATTTCAGACGCGCAGGGACAGCTTTGAAAAGCTGGTTGACTGCAATCATGCTGCCCTGTTTCAGGGCTGCCGGTTCGGGGTCATGCACATGACCAGCATCAACTACAAGGCGCCAGGCATGATCCATATCGGCCATAATTGACGTAAGGGATAGACGCGATACAGCACCAATTGACGGCAAGGCTTCACCCCTGAAGCCTAGTGCTTTGATATGCACCAGATTGTCATCTGGCAGTTTTGATGTCGCATGGCGCTGGACAGCGAGTTTTATATCGTCAAGCGACATGCCTGAACCATCATCCGTGACGATGATTTCGTCAATGCCGCCGCGCTTGAGTGTGATACTGATTTTGCCAGCACCCGCATCAAGCGCATTTTCAACCAGCTCTTTGAGCGCACTTGCTGGTCGTTCGACAACTTCACCCGCAGCTATCTGATTAACGAGCCGATCCGGCAATTGCCTGATACGGGTCATCATCACCTCGCTACTTGATCAGAACAGGCGTGTCACTTAGCGGATCAATGCCCATCGTTTCGCCATCAGTTGGCAATTGGTTATTGCGCATGGTTTCGCGCAGGCGTGAATCTTCAGCCATTTTGTCAAGCACGGGCCCAATATCAGGCACACCGCCGAACAAGGTCTGGATTGGCAACCGCTTTTCCAGCTGGATGCCATAAGTTTCTTCATCAATTTTGGTGCGAATATCAGGTATAATCGACGCAAAATCAAATATGGCTTCATAACCAGTCGTTTGCTGATCCGGCGCACCAAATATCGAAGCGGCGGCTTGGGTGGCACTCAAACCAGCCAGATTATTTTCTTCCTGTTCTTTAATATCTTTCGGGCGATCAGCAAATCCGGGCGGTAAAGACAAAGGCGGACGAACAACAACCTGAAATTCATCTGGGGTTGATTTTTCCGTGCCAATAGCACGGCGGACATCCGAACATCCGGCAACACCCAATAACATCGAGGCGGCAATCATAAGTCCGAAAAAGTGGCTCGCTCGACCTAACATAAAAGTCATGTCTCTTTGTTCTCCTGTTCAAAAAATAGGCTGACTATCCACAAAACCGCGCCTATCGAAATTGTAATATCTGCCACATTAAAAGCGGGCCAATGCCAACCAGCCACATGCAGATCTATAAAATCAACAACTTGCCCAAAACGCAACCTGTCAATTGCATTTCCTATCGCGCCGCCAACTATGGCACCGCCAGCATATCTCTGGATCCGCGTCAGTGACGTTGCTGACCATAAAAACCAGATGGCCACCAGCAACGCAAGCACCGCCAGACCAAAGCGTACAATCATGCCGCCATCAGCCAGCAATCCAAAGCTCATGCCACTGTTCCATACTGGCACCATATTCAGAAATGGCAAAATAACAATCCGGACAGGCGGGAAAAAAATCCAATCAAGCATGAATTGCTTTGACCATTGATCGGCCACAATAATGACAAAGGCAATAGTCAAAATCGTCATTGCCTGGCGCGTCATAAGTCGTGCATGAATCAATGCTAGCATTCTAACCTCGGCTTCGCTTTACACCAGGCTGGGTTACACATAAGGATCAAGACACCACATCGCTACAGCGACCACAGATACCACCGTCTGTCGTTACATCAGGCAAGATTTTCCAACACCGCGCACATTTGCCACCATCTGCCTTGGCAAAGACAACAGCCACATCGTCAATCCCCTCCATACGAAACGCCCCAGCCGGTGCTGGCGCGTCAGTTACTTTGGCATCCGAGGTAATAAATAATGCCGCAGAATCCATATCGGCAAAAATGGCTGCGTTATCAGTAGATATATGAACAATCGGTGCCGCCTGAAGCGACGAGCCTATTTCGCCATCATTTCGCGCCGCTTCAAGCGCACTCATGACCACCTGACGTGTTTTGCGGATAGCTGACCAGCGGGTTGCAACGTCCGCATTGCGCCATTCGGCAGGCACTGCATCATAGCTACGCAGATGTACCGAATTTTCCGGATCGCCAACCCGCGACTGCCAGGCTTCTTCAGCCGTGAAACACAGGATAGGTGCCAGCCACGCCGTAAGCCGGTCAAAAATCTCGGCCATAACCGTACGGCAGGCGCGGCGCGCGATCGAATCTGGATCATCGCAATAGAGCCGGTCTTTTCGAATTTCAAAATAGAACGCCGATAAATCGCTGTTACAGAGCGTATGAAGCTCGGTGAAAATGCCGTGAAAATCGTAATTTTCCGTCATTTTGCGGATGTTGGCATCAATTTCGGCAAGGCGGTTCAGAACCCAGCGTTCAAGGTCTGGCATATCGGCATAATCAACACGTTCGGCATCGTCAAACCCATCAAGCGCGCCAAGCAGATAGCGCAAGGTGTTACGGAACCGGCGATAATTGTCAGTCATGCGCTGGATGATTTCATTACCGATTCGCAGGTCGTTATAATAATCAGAGCTGACCACCCAAAGACGCAGAATATCAGCACCATTCTGTTCCATTATTTTTTGCGGTGTTATGACATTGCCCAGCGATTTGGACATTTTACGGCCTTGCTCATCCAGCACAAAGCCATGCGTCAGTACGCCTTTATAGGGTGCCTTGCCACGCGTACTGCATGATTGAAGCAATGATGAATGAAACCAGCCGCGATGCTGATCCGACCCTTCGAGATATAGATCTGCCGGACTTTCCAGATCGTCACGGTTTTCCAGCACAAAGGCATGCGTCGATCCAGAATCAAACCAGACATCCAGAATGTCTGTTACTTTTTCGTAATCTTCAACCGCATAATCTTGACCTAAAAAACGCTCATCAGGCGAGGAGAACCAGCAATCTGCCCCTTCATCACGCATGGCCTCGACAATCCGGTCATGCACCTTTTGATCACGTAAGGGTTCGCCAGTGGTTTTATTCACATAGATTGTCAGTGGCACACCCCATGCGCGCTGGCGACTAAGGCACCAGTCAGGGCGCTGGGCAATCATCGCGGTTAACCGGTTCTGGCCAGCTGGCGGATAAAAGGCGGTCTTAGACAAGGCATCAAGCGCTGTTGCGCGTAACCCATGCGATTCCATCGACACAAACCATTGCGCCGTATTCCGATACACCAAAGGTGCCTTTGACCGCCATGAATGAGGATAGGAATGGGTTTGCTTGCCAATCGCAATGACACCACCTCGTTCAGCCATCATATCGGCAATTTTCTGATTATCACGAAGCACATGCATACCTGCAAATAGCGGCAGATGTGGCATGATTTTGCCATCTTCGGCAACCGTATCAGGTACCGGAATACCATGCTCAAGATGCGCTAATTCATAATCTTCAACACCATGCCCAGGCGCCGTATGGACAAAACCCGTGCCTTGCTCGGTAGTGACAAACTCACCAGCAAACATCGGCACGTCATGATCATAGCCATCATCAGCAAGCGGATGGGCACAAATGGTACCAGCAAGGCTGGCACCGTCAATTTCGGCTATAATGTCATGTGCTGTCACCCCAACTTCAGCAACAAAATTATCCAGAAGATCCGCCGCAACACAGACAAGATCGTCCGTCTTGGCAATCGATCCCGCGGCCAGCTCGGTCAGTTTAATCACCAGATATCTGATATCATTTCCATAGGCGAGGGCGCGGTTACCCGGCATTGTCCATGGTGTCGTTGTCCAGATGATGATACTGGCACCTTCGATGGCAGGCGTTGATGCTGTTTTAACTGGAAACCGTGCATGAATTGTAACCGATGTATGATCCTCATATTCGATTTCGGCTTCGGCAAGTGCCGTTTTTTCAACTGGCGACCACATGACCGGCTTGGTCCCCCGATAGAGGCTTCCATCCATCAAGATTTTGCCCAGTTCAGCCGCGATCGTTGCTTCAGATTCATAGGCCATCGTCGTATAGGGGTTATCCCAGTCACCAAGCACACCAAGGCGCTGAAACTCTTCAGACTGAACGCCAAGCCAATGCGCGGCAAAGTCACGACATTCCTGACGGAACTCGGCAACGGGCACTTCATCCTTATCTTTGCCTTTTTTGCGATATTGCTCTTCAATCTTCCATTCGATTGGCAGGCCATGACAATCCCAACCCGGAACGTAATTGGCATCCTTGCCAAGCATCGATTGTGAACGATTGACAACATCTTTCAAAATCTTGTTCAGCGCATGGCCAATATGAAGCTGGCCATTTGCATATGGCGGGCCATCATGCAGAACAAATTTTTCAGCACCCTGACGAGCTGCGCGCAATTTATTATACAGGTCTATTTTCTGCCAGCTTTCCAGAATAGCCGGTTCACGTTTTGGTAATCCGGCACGCATCGGAAATTCAGTACGTGGTAAAAATACTGTATCTTTATAATTTATCTTTTGCTCAGTCATTCGATATAGCTTTCACTTCGAGGCTTTGAATTTGGATAATCAGGCAATGCCTGGAATACATTAGGCGATCTTTTGGGTGGCTGGTAAGATTTGCCGTGCATCGGCAGCGTCTTTGGCAATTTGTACTTTCAATTCTTCAAGACCGGAGAATTTACGCTCGGCACGCAAAAAGGATTTCAACCGGACTGACAGCCGGCGCCCATAAATGTCGCCATCATAGTCAAATAAATGCGTTTCGCATAACACGTCACGCGTCTCGAAAGTAGGTCGAATGCCAATATTGGCAACACCATTTGCGATAAATTGTCCGTCTGATGTTCCGTTATCTTCAAAAACCTGAACGGCATAAACACCAAACGCCGGATGAAGCAGATTGCCAAGCGAAATATTAGCTGTCGGGAAACCGATTGTGCGTCCACGTTTGTCGCCTGTCTGCACAATCCCCGAGATAGCCCAGTCATGTCCGAGCATGGCCGCCGCATGTTCAGGGGCACCTGCCTGTAAAGCCGCACGTATCCGGCTTGATGAAATAATGATCGAATTATCATCAACAAGAAGTGGCACGGTAGTAGCCGAAATATGCGCCATACGGCCAATCTCATTGATCGTATCAATGTCGCCGCCACGCCCATGACCAAAGGCAAAATCACTTCCGGCAAACAGCTGGACAACGCCCAAAGCCGGCAGAATATCGGTAACAAAGACTTTAGCGTCGGTACGGCGAAGCGCGTCATCAAAAGTCACATGGATGATTTGATCGACAGCGAGTTGCCCCAGCAAACGATCCTTTTCATGACGGTCAGCCAGATGAAACGGGATATCATCCTGACGGAAAAACTCACGCGGATGCGGATCAAAAGTGATCACAGCTGGCGTTAAGTCATGCGTGGCTGCATGGATACAGGCGGCCTGAATCACTTTCTGGTGGCCACGATGCACACCATCAAAATTGCCAATAGCGGCACTCAGGCGCATGTCACGCAATGCCGGGTCGCCAACAGCCCAGTCGATAACATTTACAAAAGTGGAATCATCTTGTTTCATAGGGCGGCACTATATCGCTTAACGCACCGAAATTTCAACGGTTTTAGCAAGTTTTTGCCCTGTCAGGCCAATCCAACATATTATTCAGATATTATCCGGAAAATAACGAACAATATCGCATGGTAACGGGGTTTGCACATGTATCATAATTCTGTAACCTGTTCAGCAGATATGGATATATTGTGCTTTTCATTTTGAAATAGTGCAGAACATGGCAGACATTTCAAATATGACAGATATTTCGATTGATAGTATAAGCGCGTCACTTGGTATTGCTTCATTTTTAAATGAGCAGGCAATTTCAGTCGCTGTAGCCTATTCGGTTCAGTTAACAGCTGGTATTTTGACGCTGATTATTGGCATCTGGCTCTCAGGTAAAGCCGGACGCATGACACGCACCTACCTATCGCGTTTTGATAAGCTCGATAAAACCATTGTGCCTTTGCTGGGGGCGCTGGTTCGTTATACGGGACTGACCCTTACATTGGTTGTGTCACTGGGTAAATTTGGCGTTGAAACAACATCCATTATCGCGGTTCTTGGTGCGGCTGGCCTGGCGATTGGCCTGGCCTTGCAAGGCACTTTGTCTAACGTCGCCTCTGGTTTAATGCTGTTGTTTCTGCGGCCGTTCAAAACAGGTGACTGGATTGAAGTTGCTGGCGTATCGGGCACAGTGCGCGAGATAGGGCTGTTCACAACGGTAATCGATACGTTCGATAATGTTTATAACAGTGTTCCTAATTCAGCCATCTGGTCATCAAATATCATCAATCATGCCCGTTATGGCACGCGCCGCCTCGATCTTGATATCGGAATCAGCTATGAAAGTTCGCTTGATGATGCCGAAACCGCGATGATGGAACTGGCAAAGGATCCACGGGTTTTGCAAGACCCTCCTCCGCGTTTCATCGTTGTGTCCTATGGAGATAGCGCGATCATTGTGCGTTTGCGCACTTACGCAACATATGATGATTTTTTCGATCTTAACTGGGATTTACATCGGCGGCTCAAAGATGCGCTCACTGAATATGATATCGAAATTCCGTTCCCACAACGTGTTGTAAGACATATCTATGATGACCGAGATATAAACCGTGACGAAGATTCCGCCTAATCAGGAAAAATCACATAAGATTACCCGTGCATCGCTGGCCGATGGCGCCGTTGCACGCATGGCAGCCGAACGTGACGGTGACAAGACGATCGTTGTTAGTGATGACGATCTGATAAAGTCACGCCAGCAATTTATTCCCGATAATTATGATTGCGATGATATCTGGGTTTTCGGGTATGGCAGCCTTATTTTCAACCCAGTCATGGAACATTCCAAGCGTCTTTTTGCCCGTGTCTATGGGCATCATCGCCGCTTTTGCTTATGGACGCAGATTGGCCGGGGATCCCCCGATTTTCCGGGACTGGTTCTGGCGCTAGATAGAGGTGGATCATGTCCGGGGGTAGCTTTCAAATTACCGTGCGACATTGCCATTGCTGAGCTTGATCTATTGTGGAAGCGCGAAATGATTACGCTAGCTTATCGCCCAAGATGGTTAAAATTGCATACGGAAGATGGCATCAAACATGGCATCGGCTTTGTCGTCGATCCTGATCGTCCGGTTTTTGCCCCCCGCATGACCTTTGATGAAACAGCGCATGTCATTGCCAATGCCGAAGGCTTTCTTGGCCCATGCCATGATTACCTGTTTAACACGCTTCATGGGCTTCATGAGCTTGGCATATCGGACCCCACAATGGAAAAACTTGCAGCCAAAGTTGAACATAAGCTTGCTTCGCCGGATCATATTCGCTAGGAAAGCGATGTCGGGATTGTGCGGCTGTGGCGGAATGGTAGACGCGGCGGATTCAAAATCCGCTCCTGGTGACAGGGTGGGGGTTCAAGTCCCTTCAGCCGTACCACCTCGACAAAGGCATTTTTAATGATATCCACATCTATATTTTCATCATCAATAGCATGGGCAAAGGCTGCCTATGACCGTGGATTGAAGACCGCAGGCACCCCTTTTGCCACACGCTTTATGCTGGCGTTTGCTGTTCTGGAATCAATCATCATCCCTATACCTGTCGATCCGCTTTTGGTAGCGGTGGTTCTGGCCAAACCGATGAAGTGGCTACGCATGGCCTTGGCATGTACATTGGCATCGGTGATCGGCGGCGGCGGTGGATGGGCATTAGGTGCCATTCTTGGCCTTGGGATACACGATATTCTGGCGATGTTTCCCGAAAAGCTGGCTGCGCCAACCGCTTTTGCCGCGGTCGAAGCGGGGTTTGCCAGCTGGGGACTAATTCTTGTTTTTATTGGCGCTTTTTCCCCCCTTCCCTATAAAGTGATCGCCGTGAGTGCAGGCCTATTGGGATTTGGGCTTTTACCTTTCCTACTTGTATCACTTGTCGGACGGGGTTTACGATTCATCATTGTTGCGGCTATTGCCCGCCATCATGGTGACCCTAAGACTGTTATTGGCCTTCTCTCGCTTCTTATTGGACTGATTGTTGGTGGAATATGGTTAACGCATTAAAGACCAGAATAATGATATTAAGTGCATGGATGACAATCAATCGTGGGCTTGGTTTTACCTGTGCCATAGCGACCTGTTTGCTGGCAGGTGCATTTGCTTTTGAATATCTGGGTGGGTTGAGGCCTTGCAATATGTGTATCTGGCAACGGTGGCCACATGCTATCGTCATTCTAATGTCATTGTTTGGTTTGCGTGGCTTTGCCCCTAGCGCGATGATGGGGCTTATTGCCATCACCGCCGCCATTAGCGTTGGGTTAGGCGGGTTCCATGCTGGTGTCGAATGGCAGCTGTGGCAAGGGCCAAGTGGATGCACGGCCGCTTTGCAAAGCAATATGGCAGTGACCGATCTGGTTGATCAGCTACTGGCGACACCCGTTGTCAGGTGCGACGAAGTAGCATGGTCATTTTTGGGTATTTCAATGGCAGGATGGAATGCGATCTTTAGTTTAGATATGTTCTTGATCGCACTGCTCGCCATGCTTGGGCGAGACAATATCAAAAACCAGAATCCAGGAACCCGTTAAAACATGACAAAAACACATACAAGCCGATCAGATATTGACCGTTATCTTCGAGTTGACCATGCTGGCGAGCGCGCGGCTCAGCAAATTTATAAAGGCCAGCTGGCGATCATGAAAAATCACGCGATGGGGCCCGAGATCCAGCATATGATGGAACAGGAAGTCGAACATCTTGAAGCCTTTGAAACACTCTTGAACGAACGCCAAGTCCGGCCATCATTGCTTGACCCTTTGTGGGGTGCGGCTGGCTTTGCACTTGGTGTCGCTACCGCGGCTATGGGACCTAAAGCTGCCATGGCATGCACCATCGCTGTTGAGGAGGTTATCGGCGAGCATTATCAGAAGCAGGCCGAGAATCTGGGTGAAGATGAAGCAAGCTTGAAAAAGATTGTTGAAAAATTTCGTGATGACGAACTCGAGCATCGTGATATTGCCATCGATCATGACGGTGAAAATGCTAAACATTACGACATGCTACGTGCCGTTATTCAGCGCGGATGTCGTACCGCCATCAAGGTCGCCGAAAAAATCTAGCTCTCATCCTGCTGTAATTCGCTATCCCAATATAGATAGTCACGCCATGACTCATGCAGATAGTTAGGCGGAAACCCGCGCCCATTTTCCTGTAGCTGCCAGACATTCGGTGCTGTTGGCGCTGATAATGGATACATATTGCATTGCTTGGGTAATTTATTTGCTTTACGCAGATTGCACGGACTGCATGCAGCCACCACATTTGCCCATGTTGTCCGCCCGCCTTTTGATCGCGGAATCACATGATCAAATGTAAGCTCTGAAGCGGGCAAGCCTGTTCCACAATATTGACAGCTAAACCGGTCACGCAGGAATACGTTAAAGCGGGTAAAAGCTGGATTACGCATCTGCGGCACATACTCTTTTAAGGCAATCACCGAAGGCAGGTTTATTTGCATGCTGGGCGAACTGATCTGCTGATCATATTCGGATATTATAGTCACGCGCTCTAGGCAGACCGCTTTTACTGCATCCTGCCATGACCACAGGGAAAGCGGAAAATAGTTTAAAGGTCGAAAATCTGCATTCAGAACCAAAGCTGGTGCGAAACTGCCTGCATTCATAATCTCATCCTCAATATTACCAGATATCAAAACAGTAGTTGGTGATTATGAGAACACGTCCATGCGGATATGACAACCCCGTGATACCATATGTAGAAGCTATAACCGCAAAGATATCTAAATATTGTGATTATGTCACAAAACGCAACTAAGCAGGTAGATGCAAAGCGAGAAAATCTATCGCCGCTGTCAAAGCATCGGCGTCAATTCCATGGCCAAGACCTTCGCGGGGCACACGTGTAACTGCCACGCCAATATCTTTCAGTATATCTGCCGAAACATCCATCATTTCGAACGGCACAACCAGATCCTGTGTGCCATGAATAAGCTGTATTGGAGGCAAGCTTTGCCGATCATCTTCGGTCAAAGCCATCAGATCATCATATACCAGAAGCGCCCCAGAAAAACTGACTATAGCTCTCGGTTTTGCTTCCATTCGAAGCCCACAATGCAGGCTCATCATCCCACCTTGTGAAAAACCGGTCAGCGCAATGGCATTAAATTCAAGCTCCAACTCGTTTGCCGCCGCTGTAATGGCCGCCTCGATCACTGGCGCCGCAACAACCGGACCCGTGACTCTATCTTCAATGTCAAACCATTGGCGTCCCGCAGGGTTCATACTACAAAGTTCGGGTGCATGCGGCACAAAGAAGGCCGCCCCCGGAAACCGTAACGAAAATGGATAGGCAAGATCAGCAAGGTCATTGCCATCTGCACCCCAGCCATGAAGCATGACGATCAAGCTTGACGGTTTACCCCCGCGTGCGGGATCGACAAAAGGCCCTGATAGCTCTCCAAAGCGGCGATCTGCCATGCTATACTCCTATATTAGATACAATGATCTATCTATATATTAACGCCAAGAACAAGCCAACAAGTACCCTCTACTGCAAGGATTGATGCATATGATTACCCGATTTGCACCAAGCCCGACTGGCGCCCTACATCTTGGTCATATATATGCGGCTAAGGTTGCCCATGATATAGCCAAAGCGCATGGCGGCCATTTTCATCTACGGATCGACGATCTTGACACTACACGATGCCGCCCTGACTTTGTCGATGCCATTTATGATGATCTTCGCTGGGCTGGGTTGGGCTGGCGTGGCACAGTGTCATTTCAGTCTGACAGGCACACGCATTATGCCAAAGCCATATCCCAATTACGCGACATGAATCTGTTATATCCCTGTTATCTGACGCGTCGTGAACTTGCCAGCATGACGCAGGCACCACATGGCACAGCAGACATCACCAACCCTATCATGCCAATCAACACCGACAGACTGATCACGGACAGCGAACAGAAACGCCGAGCTACTGATGGCCAGCAGGCCGCCTGGCGATTACGCATGGATGCCGCGATAAAATACGCAAATGCGCATACAGGCATCCATTCGCCGCTAATCTGGCGGGAATATGCGCTTTCTGCCGATGCTGGCCCAAAGCAAGCGACGCCCGAAATATTTGGTGATGTCATAATCGCCCGCAAGGACTTGGGCAGTTCATATCACTTGGCCGTTGTCATCGATGATATGCTTGATAATGTGAGCTTGGTTACGCGCGGCGTTGACCTACAATCGTCAACGCATCTGCACCGCCTTCTGCAAGCCCTGCTGGACATACCAACACCCAACTATCTGCATCACCCGCTTGTCACAGATTCCAGCGATAAACGACTTGCCAAACGAGATAAGGCACAGGCCGTTGCAGCCTTGCGAAACAGTGGTATGAGTGCCGAATCAATGATGTCTATTTTACCAGCTCTGCCGGATTACGAATCTGTCGGCATTTAAGCGCATATCGACGTCGTTCAAAATAATATCATGTAAAAATTTGCTTAAAATATAAGTAAATAGGACAAAAAATCACATTGATAATTAAAATAAGAGAAAATAGATGAAATTCCATATGGAGGGGTTGACTAGTACGTTTAACTCCACCATATCTGCGGTGCACAACGATTGTTTGTGCATTTCCTCCCTAAACTTGGTCGTGAGCTTGCTCACGACTTTTTTTTGTCCAAAATCTATAGGTACAGCCTCACTGTTTTGCCTAATCCATTTATATTTCAACAGGGGGCCGTCAGATCATCAAGAATAATCGTGATAGTTAAATTTGGTGCTACGCCTGTGTGTTTTGATATCTATGGCTAACCAGCCATACAACTGAACACATAAGCAAGAAAACTGGCAAAGATGCGGCCAGAACCATCACTTCCCAGCCCAATTGACTATGCACCACACCAGCGATAAGCGAGGCTGAAGCAACAAGAATTGTCATTGTGAGGTCAGCAACACCCTGGACACGCCCACGCTCTTCCGGATTGGCAACCTGTGCCACCAAAGAACTGCCACCGATATATAAGAAATTCCAGCCTATACCCAGTAAAAATAAGGCCCCAAAATAATGCCAGAAATCATCTCCCATCAGAGCCAGTATGATCACAGCAACATAGGCCAAAACACCAGATCCCAGAATTCGGCTGACACCATAACGGGCAATGAGGTTGCCGGTAAAAAATGAGGGCGCAAACATCGCTACAACATGCCATTGAATAATCGACGCATTAGCCGACGTGCCAAGCTGGCTTACATTGACCACCTGTAATGGCGTTGCTGTCATCAGATAGCTCATCAGGGCATAACCAAGTGCCGCACAGAACATGCCAATCAGAAATATCGGCATCCGCAAAAAGATACTAATTGGGCGCCCTGCATATAACCGTTGTTCAGGCTTGGGAATCTTAACACCAAAAATGAAAAGAAGGGACACAAGCTGAACAAGCGAGGCGGTAAAGAAACAACCTGCATATAGTGCGTCAGGCACCAAATCGACTGTATTGCGGGCAATTTCAGGCCCTAAAAAAGCCGCAACCAACCCCCCAGTCAGCACCCATGATATGGCTCGTGGTTTATCTTCAGGCGCGGCACTATCCGCAGCGGCATAACGATAGAACCCCGCACAAGCCAATGAAAATCCAAGCCCCATCGATGCCACGCAGAAGAATATATAGTGATGCAAAACAATAGCCACGGCTTGCGATAAGGTCGATAGAACCGCCACACAAACGCCCAACATAAATAGCGGGCGTCGGCCATATCGTGACATCAGCAAAGAAACCGGCAATGTTGACAACATCGACATTACAAACATCAAAGATAATGGCAAAGTTGACAGCCATGCAACAGGCGCCAATATGCTACCGACCAATGCTGTATTGATCATATTCACATTCATGGTTGTCATTGAGAGTGCCTGCGCACAAGTCAGTCTGAGTACATTCTTGTGATTATGCGTCAGATTTACCATTGCACAGACGGCTCAGGCTTATCTAGGTCAGTGGCCGTGAATCCAGACCAGAAAAACTGTGAAAACAACCCCACCTAGGACTTCAACTTCCGACCAAAAAGTTCAAGTCGGTGGTCAACTAGCTCGTAACCCATTTCACGGGCAACCTGTTCTTTGAGCGCTTCTAATTCAGCATGGTAAAATTCAATTACATCACCTGTTTCCACATCAACCAGATGCTCATGATGTTCGCCTGATTCTTCATAGCGTGCGCGGCCATCGCCAAATTCAATACGGTCAATGACACCAGCTTCTTCAAGTAATTTGACGGTTCTATAAACGGTAGCAATCGAAATCGTGTCGTCGTCTTGCACAGCACGACGATAGAGTTGATCGACATCGGGATGATCTTCGGACTCTTCAATAACGCCAACAATAATTTGGCGTTGGCTTGTCATGCGTATTCCCTTCGCCAGGCATTTTTCCATCAATGTAGTTGACATATGCGTCTCATTTTCTAGCAGGTTATTGATACTATAGGCGTTTACAACACCGTTATCCACCCCCAATTAGATCGGCTATTATGCGTCATCCTCAAGCGCATCCTCATCATCAGATTCGCCGTTTGCTTCATAAGCACGCCGATCTTGCTGAAATTTTACTGCGGCTATTGGCATGCTGATAATATAAACAAGCGCCAATCCCAGATACGTAATCCAGGGCTGTGTTACAATGCCGGCGCCTAGTAACCCAACTACAGCTAGAATCGGCAAGACACTTCCAACGGGAAGTTTAACACGTTTACCGGCAAAGGTAGGGAGCGCGGTAACAGCACCTACACCAATGAGGATCAGCCAGCCAGATACATAGACCGCGTCACGTACCCAAGGCAGATTTAATTCGAGATCAAGACAAATCGGAACCAAGACAAGGAATGCCGCCGCCGGAGCAGGAATGCCTGTGAAATAATTCTTTGCATATATCGGCGGGTTAGGTAATTCCGAGTCAAAGCGCGCCAACCGTAACGCAATCGAGATCGCATAAAATAAGGTCGCGCCCCATGCCAGATTGCCATAATCTTGCAACGCCCATAAATATAGCGACAAAGCAGGCACCACACCAAAGACAACAAGATCTGACAGGCTATCAAGAGCCGCACCAAATGCGCTAGATGTCTGAAATTTACGCGCTGCGCGTCCATCGAGGGCATCAAAAACAGCGGCCAAGGCGATAAGCACAATTACGCCAGCCCAACGGCCATCCAAAGCAAAACGAAGAGCTGTTAACCCCGATACAAAACCACCAATCGTGAGCATGTTCGGAAGCAGCCAATAGATCGATACTGACCGAAAGCGACGCTTATGCGGGCCTGTATTGGCAGCACTCACCTAACTGTCCCCGCATCAGGCTCATTATAATGTCCAGCCAGATCGGCAATAACGGTTTCACCAGCTATGGTGCGTTGGCCTGCCAGAACAGTCACTGGCGTTGAGGAGGGAAGCCACACATCGACACGGCTACCAAAGCGAATGATTCCATATTGCTGTCCCACATTCAGGTGATCGCCCACAGCGGCTTCCAGAATGATTCGGCGCGCCACCAGTCCAGCAATTTGCACAACGCCAATCTGTTGTCCGCTTTCGGTTTCCATAACCATATTCTGGCGTTCATTCTGTTCGGATGCCTTATCAAGACTAGCATTCAAAAACGCCCCTTCATGATAGGCTGTTTCAATAACCTTACCTGCTACCGGCGCGCGGTTCACATGCACATCAAATACATTCATGAAAATTGAAACACGCCGCCACTCACCCGCAGGAAGTGCCAAGTCAGCAGGCACATTTTCAATACCTGTAGATAGAACACGGCCATCAGCCGGAGATATAACCAGATTATCCGTAATCGGTGTCACACGGCGCGGATTTCGGAAGAAATAGACGCACCAGAGTGAAAGCAGGCACCCCGGCAAGACAAATAACGTCCAGAAATAAGTGATAATGCCACTTGCCAGCACAAACAGAAAAATAAAGGGCCAGCCAGCCGGATGAATCGGAACCAGCAATGCCTCTTTCGTGCTTTTTATAATATTCATATCTTTGGTGCACTCTTATGGGTAAAGGACAAATGTCCAGTTAAAATAGGATACCAGCATAGACAAATGTCTTGCGACAGTCACCCGCCAATCAATGGCTATGGCGATAAACTGAATAACAGTCATAGCACATATTAGCCCAGAATTTCGTCAGTTTGTTTTCATGCGTTTAGTCGTCAGTTGACGTCAACGATGTTTGCGCGGCCTTGGCATCTTCTGGTGCAATCAAACCACGTGCCAATAAATCATCGAGTTTACTGTTCAGCGCACCACGACTTAACAATCGAGGTGCCGCAAGCCCATCAACACGTATTTGAATAGCCGTGTTTTCACCATCATTTGACGCCTCATGCGCAGTACCGTTCAGATATCTATGCGCATCGCCATTCAGGGTTTTCCCATGGTGGCCAGTTTGATGGCCAGTTTGATGCCCATTTATCATGCTACCACCCACCGTATAGATAGGAGGTGACGTTTCTATCACTTTGTCATTTGCGTTATCAATTGGGGCATTTGAAACAGGCTCCCCATCACCAGTAGATAATTCATCAGCTATTGGGGCGTTGTCTTTATGTTTATGATCACTGGCTTCAGATGGTTGGACATCAGACCCTGTTATGTCTTCATCTGTTTCATTGCCTATCGATGTGGCATTTTCTTTAGGTACGGACACTGATTCTTTTGACGCAGACACTGATGGCGTACGCTCAATAATTGGCAGCACCGTCTCTGCTATGGCTGTTGCTGACGACAAAGACGGTGATTGCGGTGGTGCTTTGATGGCAGATGGACGCACATTTAACAGCGCAAGCTGATTATTGTGGCCACGTTGGGTTACAATTTGGGGGTTTGCGCCTGTCATACGTGCAATAAATTCGTTCACCAGTATCGTTTGCCACTGACAAGCCTCTATCTCCCAAGGGCGCAAATGCCAGGGAAATTCATCCAGCAATGGAAATTTGTCACCAAGCCAGCTGACCGAATGTGACATATGCCTGACTTTATCAGATTTCACCGTGCAGGTGCGCATCCTGAGGCGCCGATTCAATACCTGCGAAAGATGCACAATTTCATGCGCGATCACTTCAAGTGCGTCTTTGACCCCAGCCGCAGTTGAAACCGACATTTCAAAGGCTGATGGCAAAGTTGCGCCAAAGACACCTGGTCTTTCCGACAACATATCCCGCGTCAATGGCATACGGATAGGACGGTTAGCAACGTCAATGAGTAAGGTGATCGCTTTCTGCTGCTTTGGTGTAAGCAACCGGTCAGCAAAATAGTGCGCGGCGGCAATAATCAACTCTTCTTCACCAGCTGGCAAATTTATTGCAATAATTTCAATATTTTTTTGCTTTGCCATCACTTTGTAAACCTATTCTTTAATAATTCGAGATTATCACAGCATAATCAGGAGTACAGTTATTTGCTTATTACCCACTTGTATATGGGTTTACCTTAACTTTAAAGTGATTACGGGAAAGCACTTTATGTGGGTCTAGCTTTTGTAATCACTAATGAATTTTGCGAACGAGTGCCCAAAATGATTTTTCAACCAGCGTCGTCCAGCAGACACAAACATCACAATAATGTCTTAACAGTATCTTAAAAATTGGAATTTTGTTAACAATCTAATGACTGTTTATTAACCGGAAGGGTGCCACATGGACAACAACATGTTTGAAAAGGGTCTAGCGCAACGCAAAGCAACGCTGGGCGCAGAATATGTCGAAAATGTAATGGCCAATGCTGATGATTTCATGAAACCGTTTCAGGAAGCCATGACGGCTTGGTGCTGGGGCTTTGGTTGGGGTGATGATGCGATTGACGCCAAAACCCGATCCATGATGAATCTTGCCATGATTGGCGCGCTTGGGAAAATGCATGAATGGGAACTTCATTGCCGCGGGGCCATGCGCAATGGCGTATCGAAAGAAGAAATTCGGGCGATTATTCATGTCATCGGTATTTATTGTGGCGTTCCACAGGCTCTTGAATGTTTTCGCGCTGCTAATAAAGCCATCGCCGACTATGAAAATGAAAAATAGTCGAAAAATCTGTAATAATTATGTAAACAATCATTTGAAATGTTGATAAAAACGTAAAAAACATAATAAAAACACCGTATATACTATCTAGCGCATATAATTTATGGACTTATGCGTTAATATAAGAGACTTTGTTACTGACTATGAAATTATACCTGTCATTAAGGAACCATGTTAAAACATTGATTGACGTGAAAAGATTGTGTAAAAAATGTCAGGTAAAGGAGCATAAACTTATGCAACAGATTAAGAGCCTTTTAGTTGCCAGTGTGTTCGCTATCGGCGCGCAAAGCGCTATGGCTGGCGGTTTGCCCGAGACAAAATCGACTGATTCAACAAGTGCAGGTTCAGGCAATACGCAAGCAGCAACCACATCGGCCACCACTACAGCCGCAAGTGAAAGCGCAACTTCAGCGTCAACAAGTTCCAGTAGCACATCTGGATCTAGCGCCAATACTGCACAAACAGACGTCGCAAACACAAGCACACAAGCTACCGAAACATCGGATTACGATGAGACAGAAAACGGTACCGTGTTTGTCGCAATCGAAGATGACCCACTGATTGTTGATGCGTCTGCTATTATGGATGATGATGGCATGGGCAACGTCCAGGTTCAGTGGCAGATTTCTAAAGATGGTAAAGCATGGATGAATTTGACAGGTGCTGTTCACCAGTCATTCACTCCACGAGAGATCCATGTTGGCAAACGCTTGCGGGTGCAAATTTCATATGTTGACGGTCAAGGCAATCTGGAAACGCTTATCAGCCCGCCTTCAACCAAGGTTCAGAATGTAAATGACAAACCTATTGGTTCGCCGCAACTGGCTGGCAATGCTCGCGAAGAAGATGCACTGGTTGTTGATACCAGTCTGATTGCTGATGAAGATGGTGTCGGCACATATGCCATTATCTGGCAGCGCTCAAGCACAAAGACCGAATGGCAGGCCTTTCCTGAGTCTGTAGGTGAGGTGCTTCAGCTAACTCAGGCACATGTTGGCTATTCTTATCGCGCCGTTGTATCCTATATTGATAGCCACGGCACCCGCGAACTATTGATTACCAACCCATCTGAAACGGTTGTTAATGTTGATGATCCGGTCGAAGGCGAAGTCCTGTTGGCTGGTGAAGCGTCTGAAGGTGCGGTTCTAACCGCCAACACAGCGCGCGTATCCGATGAAGACGGCATTGCCAGTATGACTGTTGGGTGGGAAGCATCTAAAGATGGCCGAAATTGGCGGGCGATTGAAACAGGTGGCGCCAGTCAACTACGCTTATCGCAAGCCCTTGTCGACAAGCAGGTTCGTGCCCGCGTTAGTGTTGTTGACATATTCGGCATTGAAACGGTTATCTTCAGCCAGGCAACCAACACGGTTAAAAACGTGAATAATAAGCCAGCTGGAACGATTTTTGTCAAAAGGGTTGGCGGCTAAAGCCATATAAATTCTGATATCAAATGCCAAACTGTCCATATCATTATATGGGCAGTTTTCTTTTGCACTACCATCTGACTGTGCTGCTATTGATGATTCACTTCATGGCATTTACAGAAATATGCCTAAAATAGCGAATTTTTGATTTTTTGCTTTGACTATTTTTATAATGGGTACACACTATATACAGTATGAAGCATGTTAATTCACATCTAGGTGTTGATTACAAGCGTCTTAAACGCCTCTGGGCTTCTGCTATCGTCACAACCTCACATATGACTGCTATCGCTAATGGAGCTTTGCCATGCGACTGACTGACCGCGACCCTCGGACGGAATGTGCCATCATTCCCTTTCAACGTCCACATCAGGACACTGACAGCGTCACCATCAGCAATATTGCTGCCGTCATTGCGGTAACGGTTTTGCATAATTGCGATATGTCCCCAGAAGAAAAATTAATAAGCATTATTGAGGCCAGCGGTGAAGCTGAAATACTCGATGCTGTTGATGGTATTGAGGCCTTTTCCGAATGTGATGAAGCTTTTAATGGTGCCGTAAACGACAATGAACGGATAAGCATCGTCTAGGTCTGGTTCACATTCATCACATAGGCCAATCTAGCCGCTTAACCTATAGAAAATGGGTCATCATCAATACCCATAAAGGTATCCCAATTGCCGCCACCAGTGTCTGTACGGTAATAATTTCTGCCATCAACGGTGCATCACCGCCAAGTTCCTGCGCGAGGGTGAATGATGACGTTGCCGTAGGGGCCACGGCCAAAACAACCAACACCAGCAAAACATCTTTATCCAGCCCAAGAGCCATACCCACAAGCATCATCACCACCGGCAAAACCAGCAGTTTGGCAAGCACCGCAAGAACCAACGCCGCAGAATGCGCCCGCAAAGCCGAGATACGGATTGAGGCACCAACACATAATAATAGCATCGGCAAGGCCGCACTGCCGAGAATGTCCGCCGCGCCAAAAATGAAACTAGGAACCGGAATTGATAAGACATTAACGATACCACCAAGAATAATTGCGCCCATAAGGGGATTGCGGGCTAATTCAGATGTGATAGCCCGGCCAAGATGCGCATCCTGAGCACCATCTCTAAGCAGGAAAATAATAATCACGGCAAAAATATTGGATATAGGCACCAGTACCGCCACCGCGATAGCCCCAATTTCAAGCGCGGCAACGCCAAAAGCACCTTGAACAAATGCCAGCATCAAAAACCCATTATGGCGCAAACCAGCCTGTACCAGAGAAGATGTTGCGGGGCCATTCGCGCCGATTAACCGGCCTGCTAGAAAACCGTAAACAACCATGACAGACGCCGCAATGAGCAGCGTCAGACTAAAAGGCAGAATAAAGGCGGCCGACAGGCTCGCCGTTGAGGTCAGATTAAACAACAATCCTGGAAATAATATCCAGTAGCAAATTTTAGACAAACCATCCCAAAAAGAAACGGGCACAAATGCCCGCATCTTGATTAAATGTCCTACCACAACCAAAAGCAGTACTGATAGGATTGTCGAAATCATGGCGCTCATTCAATTATGCCCGCCAAAAAGGGAAACTAGGCATTATCACCTGAATCATTACCAAGCTTTTTAATGGCTTTCCAGGCAAATGGCATTAGGCCAGCCGCAATAACAGCTTTCAGCACATCGCCATAAAGAAACGGCACTACACCATGAATGACAGCTTTTTCAAAACCAATCATCATGCTTAGCCAGGCAACACCAAACACATAGATAACAGCCGTACCTATCAACATTGCAACTGCTGTTGAAAGGATGCTTCTACCCATGCCACGTTCGGCCAGAAAACCAAGCGTGACAGCCGCCATCAGAAAGCCTGCCAGATAACCACCGGTTGGCCCAAACATATACAGCGCTCCCGCGGCACCATTAGCAAATACAGGCAAGCCCATTGCGCCTTCAAAAAGATAAAGAGCAACCGCGCTTCCAGCCATCCGGGGGCCATAGGTCATACCAATCAAAAGAATGGCAAGCGTTTGTCCTGTTACCGGAACCGGATACATGGGAACGGCAATTTGTGCGGCCAAGGCAATGAAAAGGCTGCCAACAATGACCATCACTAGCTTGGTAAAACCTGTCCGCATGGTATCATCTGCAAACCGATCACCTAAAAGGGCCGTAGCCAATGTCTCAAAACGTGCGGTCTGTAATTGCGTTGGCGCAGTCATATTCATCTCCTTAACGGCGTTGATCTGGCGCTAGTATAGAGTCAAACAATTAGAAAACAAGCCACTGACGCACCTGCATATATTCTGCCATATTCGCATATAACCGTTTCATCTGGAAACTAAGTTGCGCACATCAAGGCAACAAGCTACATAACTCTCTAGAATCACATTTCATTATCAAACTAAGCACGACTAAATTTTAGGAATTATTGCAATGCTCGAAACATTATTTGGCCTGAAAGCCGCCGCGACTTCAGTTCGCACCGAAGTTCTAGCTGGCCTAAGCACTTTTTTAACTATGTCTTTCATCATTGCCGTCAATCCGATGATTCTTGCCGATGCAGGCATTCCTTTTGAAGCTGGCTTCGTAGCGACGATTATCGCTACAACGGTTGGCACGGCCATTATGGCATTCTGGGCTAAGTGGCCAGTCGCGGTGGCACCCGGTATGGGTTTGAATGCCTATTTTGCCTATGGGTTGGTGCTCGGCCAGCAGTTTTCTTGGCAGCAGGCACTCACCGCCGTGTTTGTTGCCTCGTTACTATTTTTCCTATTTTCACTTAGCAAAGCCCGAAGCTGGCTTATTGGTGCCATTCCCACATCGATGCAGGTTGGTATCACCGCCGGTATTGGCCTGTTTCTGGCCATGATTGGACTGCAAAGCATGGGGCTGGTTGCGGCTGATCCTGATACCATCGTGCGGCTTGGCGCGGTAAATGCGCCTGAACTCCTGTTGGCACTTGCCGGACTTGTTCTGATGGCTGGTTTGCAAGCCCGAGGAATAGCTGGTTCAATTCTGATCAGCATTATAGTGCTGAGTGTCATTGGTTGGGTCAGTGGCCTTGCCGAATTTGGCGGCATCATCTCTACCTCAGTGCCAACAGCTAGCGCAGCGTTCCAGCTCGATTTTTCAGTACTAACGTCATTTGCATTCCTGTCAGTTGTCTTTGTCCTGTTCTTTCTCGACTTTTTTGATACCACTGGCACCTTGACTGCCATCGCTGACCTTAGCGGAAAACGCAAGGCTGATGGTTCCATTGATAATCTGGACCGTGCCGTGCTTGCTGATACGGGGGCAAGTATTGTGGGTAGTCTTATGGGCACATCAAGCATGACCACCTACATGGAAAGCGCAACTGGCATAAAGGCGGGTGGACGCACTGGTCTCACAGCATTGGTTGTCGCCATCCTGTTTCTTTTCTGCTTGTTATTACAACCCCTGTTCGCCTCAATTCCGGGCTTTGCAACGGCACCGGCGCTCGTGTTTGTCGCGGCGGCTTTCCTGCAACCGCTACGAAACATTGACTGGGATGATGCTGTTGTTGGCATACCCGTATTACTTACCACATTGATCATGCCTTTGACATTTTCGATTGCGGCTGGCATTGCCATTGGGTTTCTCGCCTATATCGCCATCCATGTGATTGCCGGGCGGTCCCGAAATCTGAATGCTGGCATTATCATTATTGGTCTGTTCGGGGCATTGTGGTTGATCGCCAATTAGCTGTTAGTTAGCTGGCCGAGAATACTTTTAAGGCAATCAAATGGCGCAATCACCGCATAGCCATCTCCGGCACCCGCGGTGATTGTAATATCTTCATCCAAGACACGGTTTGAAATACCAATCGCTTGGCCAAATTCCATATGCAACCCATCAAGTGGCCAGGCCAAGCCGCTTGAGGCAACAAAGCTTTGCTTGGCTAGTGGTATAATCGAGACGCGTATGCCAACTGGCAAGCGCAAGGCAATATCCCCCCTGACCCGCAAAATAATATCATCTGCACCTACCAAAAGCAGATCTGATTGATTTGACGTTGCCGCCAAAGCATGTATGGCACCAAGCGAATGATCAAAACGACTGCCGATAAACCCAATGCCCACAATCAGGGGGGCAACAATCAAATTCAGACATTTTTCAAAATCTGTATCGTCCTGTCCAAATAGTTTTATCTGACGGATATCTGCTGGCAAGGATGCCAGATCATCGACTGAATCCATGTCACCAATGATTGACAACGGCTTTCGGCCAGCCTTCAAGGCCGCATGAATACCGCTATCAGCTGCAATTGTTGGCCATTCGGATAACATAGCAGACAATCCAACAGGATCAGGAGCACCACCCACAAGCACAACCGGACTGTCAAACGTCAAAGCTGTATGTGATTCTGTCATTTCGCCTCCCATTACCCCTATATATATAAAGCAATATCTATCAGTTGTTATAAACAACAATGTTCCCTAGCCCTAGCCATAGATGAATAATGATGCACATTCACTCATTAGCTCTTGTGTTTAAAGTTAGTCTGTACTAACTTTAAGAGATGAAACGAAATCAAACGCAGGCTGAAATATTAATGCCACATCCTGTGGCACCGGATAAACCGTATGTGCTTTCGCTTGCGTTACAGACATTACTGATCTGCGTTCCTGTTTTTATGGCCGCGATTGCTCTGTCCGTCTGGACAACCGAATTAGCGGATATCATATTCACTTCGATCGCCGACGCCTATCTACAGGTCAGCACCTTTGTGGCAGCTACATTTCTGATCTTTTATAGCATTGAAAAAACCCTGAAAATTGATGCTACAGAAATGCTCCGCCGCGATACCGTATGGCAGGTTCCAGCTGCTGCCGGACTTGGGGCTTTGCCTGGCTGTGGCGGCGCCATCATCGTAATCACGCAATATGTCACTGGACGACTGAGTTTTGGAAGTGTTGTTGCTGTATTGACAGCAACCATGGGCGATGCAGCCTTTCTGCTGATTGCACAAGAACCGCTAACTGGCCTTGCCATTATGGCGATGGGGTTTGTTGTTGGCACCATCAGCGGCTGGATTGTAAACCACATACATGGCACTGGCTTTATGCGCCAAAAGGGATCTGTCGGAGAGTTTGACGAACCACAGCATTATGATGCCAGCAGTAACTGGCTTGACCGCATGTGGTATCTAATTTTGATTCCTGGTGTCGTTCTGGCTGGTCTGGTCGCTTTTCAGGTCGATGTAGATGCAATGTTTGCCTCGTCATTCCATCAAAAGCCTGCCACCTTGATTGGCGTTGTCGGTGGCACGCTGGCACTAGCCATGCGTTTGGCACCTTATTTTGGCATGGCAGGTGATGTTGGCTTTTCAAAAAGTGGGGGCATGCTGCGCCGGACAGTCGCCGACACAAATTTTGTCACTGTCTGGGTGATCGCGGCCTATCTGCTATTTGAATTGACGATCTATTTTACTGGTGTCGATCTGCAAGCATTATTTGATGGCTGGGCATTATTTACACCTTTGGTGGCTATCATCATCGGATTCCTGCCCGGATGTGGACCTCAGGTTCTGGTTACGACAATGTATCTGGCAGGATATGTGCCACTGTCGGCGCAAATCGGAAATGCTATCAGCAACGATGGAGATGCGCTATTCCCGGCGATTGCGATTGCCCCACGTGTGGCAGTGGTCGCAACACTATATTCTGCCGTCCCTGCCCTTATCATTTCCTATGGCTGGTTCTTCATAATGGAATAGGCTGCCCCAAAGGGACAGCCTCTATGATGCGAACCCTATTTTTCACGGAATGCCGTTTTCAGTGACTTCTGAATTGGCGTCATGATGTAATTCATCACTGTCCGCTTATCACCAAGGATATCCACTGTCAGCGGCATACCAGCTGTAATTTCCGGACGGATTGGTGACTTGGTCAGTTCGATTTTCGGAATTTCGATCATCGTTTCATAAAAAGGCATCTGATTTTCCGGCTGGGTCGTATTATTAGCCACACGTTGCACCACCCCCATTAACACGCCATAACGCGATGGATCATAAGCCGCTAGTGATATACGGGCAATTTGCCCAGGCTGGACAGCTGCCACATTTTGTGGTGGCACCTGTGCCCTGACAAGATAGCCTGACTCGGATGGCACAATATCAACCAGCACCGTACCAGCCTGTACAACCGCGCCAATTGTTTTGACGTGAACGGCCGAAACAATCCCCGATAAAGGAGCCCGAATATCCGCATGGCGTACCTTGCCTTCAAGAGCGTCCTGACGCGCTTTATATTGCATGGTCTTGATTTGTGTTTCAGCCAGTTTGCCTGCAGCATCAGCTTTGAAGTTTGAAACGATTGATTCTATCTCGCGTTTCTTGCCAGCTAGGTCAGACCGTCGCGCATTTGCGCTTAATGTTGACAGTTCAATTGTGCCTATTGCCTGCTGATACTTGGTGCGTGCCGCCAACAATATTGCCTGCGGCTCGTGACCGGCTTTAACCAGCGGCTCAAGCAGTGACAATTCCTCGGCGTATAATTCAGCTTGCTTTGTGGCTATTCGGGCTTCGGCTTCCTTTTCAAGGATTGTGCGTTCGAGCGTCTCTACGGCGTTGGCAAGTACTTCCAGACGGCTCCGCATCGCGTTCTTACGACTCTGAAAATGTTGTAATTCCTGCGCTACCACATCTGGTGATGAGAGGATGAGTTCTTCTGGAAAGACCAGGGAATCAGCTCCTGAGATTTCTGCCTTTAGCCGTATTTCGGTTGCATAGGCCGCCTGATAATTGATCTCGTTATCCTGAAAATTCGCCAGAACATCTTCATCTTCGAGCCGAAATAGCACATCGCCCTTTTCAACCTCGGCACCTAACTGGACATTGATTTTGACAAGCGAGCCAGGCAACCGGCTTTGAACATGCTGCACATCAGAAGGCGTGACAATAATACCTTCAGCCCGCACCTGTTCATTGACTTCGGCATAGATCGCCCAGACCACGGCAATTGTTGTAAATAAGGCAATCAATACATATAGGAACTGACCTTTGACACGCCCACGCTCCGGATCACTCATATCGGGGGCAGAATGATCAACCGGCGCGCCGCCCATCGTCATTGGCATAGGTCCGTACCATTTTTCATAGAGTCCCGAGAATGGCAGGAACAGTATTTTCAAAATTTTTGATAAAAATTTGAAAACAATCTTGAACGGCCAGAAGATAATCTGGAAAAGCATGGTAAATATACGCATTTTACGCCCCTTTGTTACTTGCTGCTAAAACATCATCTTTTGGACCAAAGGCAGCAATGCGCCCTTTTTCTAATGCCAGAACCGTATCGGCAAGTTGCAGCATGGCACCGCGATGCGTTACAAAAATTGTAGTTATGCCTTTGGTGGCTGTGTCCAGATGCTCAACCATCTGCTGTTCGGCGCTGCTATCAAGTGGCGCGGTTGGTTCATCCATCAACAGGATATTAGGCTTGCCAATCAACGCTCTGGCAATGGCCACTGACTGCCGCATCCCAACCGATAATTCGCGGCCACGCTCAGACATTGGAAAGTCAAATCCGCCTGGTAACATGCCTATAAAAGCTTCGGCACCCGAAAGGCGTGCCGCCTCGATCAGATCTTCATCGCTGGCACTGGGATTACCCATCAGGATATTGTCGCGGATCGAACCCGAGAAAAGCACAGGGTTTTGTAAAACCACACCAATATTGCGCCGCACATCATCTGGCCTGATTTGGCGGATATCCGCATTATCGATAAGCACCGCACCCCGATCAGGTGGATTCAAACCACATAGAAGCCGTAACAAAGTCGTTTTTCCGGATCCAATACGCCCGACAATAGCCATCCTTTGGCCAGCTTTTATATCAAAACTGATATCGGTAAGAACAGGCTCAGGTTGGTCTTCATAGGTGAAGCTTACATTCTTGAAACTGATATCACCCTTGATAACTTGACGTTCGACCTGCGCCGCGGCGGCTTCTTCTTCAGATTGCGTGCCTAAAATTTCGTCAAGGCTTTTATAGGCGGCAAAGGCCGAGTTCATTTTACCAAGCAAGCCCGTTATTTGACCTAAGGGTGCCATCGTCCGCCCCGACAGAATGACACAAGCGATAAGCTGTCCCATTGTCAGATTTCCATCGGCAATCAGAAACACACCATAGACCACGATTCCAATCTGACTGACCTGCTGACCAAACTGGGCAAATTGTGCGGCAAGCTGACTGGTAATTTTGGTCTTGGTTGATGACTTGCTTTGATGCAAAACCGAATTCAGCCAGCGGTTACGAAGCATCGAAATGCCCTGTGTCGTTTTGACTGTTTCCAGCGCCGAAATCATTTCGACCATGACCGCTTGCTTTGACTTACCTTGTGACTGGCTGAGTTCTGTCATCCGGCGGATGATTGGTTGCAATAAAAAGGCAAACAGAATTACCAATGGGACAATGACCGCAGGTACTGCCGCAACCGGACCACCGATAAGATACAGCACAACCAGGAATAAGAAGATAAAAGGCAAGTCGGCAAAAACCGTAAAGCTTGCCGACCCGATGACCTCTTTCAGAATGTCAAAATTGCGAACGGTGCCAGCCAGCGATCCTGTCGCAGTACGCGACAGATTGGCATCATGACGTGATATCCGGTCAAAAAGCGCCGTTGACACCTGTTTATCGACACGCGCACCGGCGGTATCGACAAAAACACCGCGCAGGATTTTCATCGCCAGATCAAAAAAGATGACGACAACAATGATCGCGGTAAGCCACCACATGGAATGAATCGCGTTATTCGGCACCACACGATCATAGATCGTCATGATGTAAAGTGATGAAGCTAGTGCAAAAATATTAATCAGCACCGACCCGAAAATGACCTGCACATATACCGATTTACACGATAATACTGGGCCAAAGAACCAATGGTCGTTACCGACCGCCATAGGCTTTAACATCCGTTTTCTCCAAGGTTAATAAGTAATACATCGTCAAGTTTTTCGGCGATAAACAGGGCGCTGGAACGCACCCCTTCCTGTTCCATTCGTGCCTGGATCAAAGCGGTTTTGACCTGATTTATTTCGACCATCACACCTGCCACTTCCAATGGCGAAGTCACGGTGCGGCCTTGGCGCGCCTCTAGGGAACGAAGGCGTGCTTCAAGCTCAACCAGCCGGGCAGATTGCTCGCCAATTTCCTTGTCCAACTCCTGAAACCGCAATAAATTACGGCTGGTTTCATTGCCATGCCCCCGTTGAAGTTTGTCGAGGCTGGCCTTGATCTCACTTTGCCGCCAGGTGGCTTCGCGCAGACGCGCCCGCGCCGCACCACCATCATAAAGCGGCATTTTGAATTCCAGCTTGCCAACCAGCTCATACTCATCTTCATAGTCGCGCAGATCAAAAACGGTGGCGTCCAACACCCCATCAATACGCATATATTTTGATGTTCTGATCTGCTTCTGTTCAAAATCAACAGCCTCAATTTGCAAACGAAGCGCATGCGCCTTTTCGGTTTGTGTCGCCTCAATAGTGGCAAGTGACACTGGGCGGCGTTCCATATAGGTGTTATAGAGATGTTTGGCATCACCAGGCGATAGACCAAGATCAATATCGAGTGACTCAATCACCTGTTCACGTTGAGATTCCAGACGGCTAGCGGCGATTTCCAGATCAAGCCCAATCAGCTTGGCCGCGCGTAAATCAGATACGCGTCCGACACCCGACTCAACGCGTGCCTGTACTGACGCAATCTGCTTGGCAACCTGTGTTTGTGCCCGTTGATGTTCAGCCAGCAATTCATCATACATCGCCAGCCTGATTGATGTGGTTAGAAGTTGAAAGCTACGCTCGGATAAGGTGCCCTTGGCGTCGATCTGACTGACCTTATGCTGTAGCCTTTTGGCTTCGATATCGCTTTTGCTCGATCCCCAATCGATCAGATTATAACGCAACGACACGGTGGCATCATAAACACCTTCTTTCTCAAGGCGGTCAAACTGACGATGTTTTGCCGCCGCCGTGCGGTCTTTTTTGCTACGTTCATAAACTGGTGTTCCCTGAAAAAATCTATTCCCACCCTTATATCCTATGGGTTTATCCTCGCGGACACGGTCAAAGAGCTGCTGGCTACCCGAGACGGTAAGATTGACCTGTGGGCGCCGTAAAGCCCGGCCAAGACCCAGCCGGTGAATCGCCTGACAGACACGGGCATTGGCTTCGGATACTTCGGGATGATTGAATAAGGCCAGCCGGACAGATTCACTTAATACACCGGTAACTTGTGGTGTCGCCGTATCATCTGTCTGCGCTTGAGCCGATGCACCATGCAACAGACATGATAGTGCCGCAATCATGAGCGCGGTTTTGGAATAGGCGAATATAGGCTGTTTAAGATGCCGATTTGGAAAAGAATGATTTGAAAATCTAATTCGCTTATCTTGTACCTTATATATCTGCATCTGCAGTCCCCGATACTGATTTGAGTGATCAAAGTGTCAGGGATGAGAATAAGAGACAGATGCCTAATATTTCGTAAATGCAAACTAAATAATTTACGATTTATGCAAAAATAATGCAGTTAGTTAGCTGAATTTATTAATTTTTAATTAATTGCTAATAAATTTAATTGTTTCTTAACGCGAATAGGTGGCGGTTGTCGCTTATATGTCCGACGCAAACCAGCTATGGCGAATCATAACCAACCTGTAGATGCCATATCTTTAGATGTCATATCCGGCCAAACGCTAGCTTTTAAAAGTCACATAGGCGGTGTAGCATAATTCAAATTTTAAAGTGGGCGCACCAAACGCACCTACCAATAGGGATTAACCATATGAACAGCAAAATGATGCCGGGTTTTGGCAATGATTTTGAAAGCGAAGCGTTACCAGATGCCTTGCCGCAAGGCCGCAATTCACCACAGCAATGCCCCTATGGTCTTTATGCCGAACAGCTCAGCGGATCACCCTTTACGGCACCGCGCGCAACCAACGAACGTTCATGGCTATATAGAATCCGTCCTTCGGTACGCCATTCGGGAAGATTTACGAAAACTGACTACGCGCTTTGGAAAACAGCCCCAACCGGCGAGACGCATGATTTGCCATTGGGGCAATATCGATGGGATCCGATAGATATTCCGGATGATGCGACCGATTTTGTAGATGGCATGCGCACGATCACCAGTACTGGAGACTGTACCCAACATGCGGGCATGGCCACACATATATATGTATGTAACCGCGACATGGACAAATCGGTATTTCTGAATGCCGATGCCGAAATGCTGTTTGTACCCCAGCTAGGCAGTTTGATTCTGCATACCGAACTTGGCCAGATGACAATCGACCCGGGGCATATCGCTGTTCTGCCACGGGGCATGATGGTCAAAATCCAGCTTGGCAACAATGAAGCACGTGGTTATGTCTGCGAAAATTATGGGGCAAAATTCACTTTGCCGGATCGTGGCCCTATCGGGGCGAACTGTCTTGCCAATCCACGCGATTTCAAAACCCCTGTTGCCGCCTATGAAGATAGTGATGAACCACATGAGCTTATTGTGAAATGGTGCGGTGGCTTTCATAAGACATCACTCGATCATAGCCCGCTTGATGTGGTGGCATGGCATGGCAATTATGTGCCCTATTGTTATGACCTTGCCACTTTCTCACCTGTCGGCGCCATCAGCTTTGATCACCCCGATCCCTCAATTTTCACGGTTTTGACCGCGCCATCGGAAACCACAGGTACGGCGAATATCGATTTCGTCATTTTCCCTGAGCGCTGGTCAGTTGCCGAAAATACGTTTCGTCCACCTTGGTATCATCGCAACATCATGTCTGAATTTATGGGGCTGATTAAGGGAAAGTATGACGCCAAAGAGGCAGGCTTTCTTCCCGGCGGCATAAGCCTGCATAATATGATGTTACCGCATGGCCCCGATCTGGACGCATTTGAAAAAGCATCGACGAGCGAACTCAAACCCGTCAGGATGACCGATACACTGGCCTTTATGTTTGAAAGCCGATTGCCCCAGCATGTATCATGTTTTGCCGCCGAAACATCGATGTTACAAGATGACTATATCGATTGCTGGCAGGGACTAGAAAAAAAATTTACCGGCAAAAAGTAACAGTAACCAAGATATGAGGTAGATAATGAAACTTGCCAGCCTGAATGACGGCACCCGCGACGGAAGTCTGATTGTCGTATCACGCGATTTGACCCGCTATTGCCATGCCACCGAAATTGCGCCAACAATGCAGGCGGCGCTTGACGAATGGGATAGATGTGCGCCTTTGTTGGAAACGCTTTTTAATGCGGTTCAATCCGGATCAGCGGCCTGTCAGACTTTTAACCCTACCGACGCCCATTCTCCTCTACCACGTGCCTATCAATGGGCGGACGGATCAGCCTATGTCAATCATGTTCAGCTTGTGCGTAAAGCACGTGGTGCCGAAGTGCCCGAAAGTTTCTGGACTGATCCATTGATGTATCAGGGCGGCTCAGATGATTTCACCCCGCCATATGCGCCGATCGTCATTCCTGATGAGGCCTGGGGCATCGATATGGAAGCCGAGGTTGCAATTGTTACCGATGATGTGCCAATGGGCGTATCAGTTACCGATGCCAGCGCACATATAAAGCTTATCATGTTGGTCAATGATGTGTCGTTACGTCATCTTATCAAAGGTGAACTGGCAAAAGGCTTTGGGTTCTTCCAGTCCAAACCGGCAACCACATTTTCACCGGTTGCCGTGACGCCAGACGAGCTTGGTACGGCCTGGGTCGATAGCAAACTTCACCGGATCATGGAAGTTGACCTGAACGACGCCCCGCTTGGCCGGGCAGATGCGGGTACCGATATGACCTTTTCCTTTGCCGAATTAATTGCTCATGCCACCAAATCACGCAATTTGCGTGCAGGTGCTATTATCGGATCAGGAACGATATCAAATCGTGACGCAGACGGCGGCCCAGGCCGGCCAGTTGCCGATGGTGGGCGCGGCTATTCCTGTCTTGCCGAAATTCGGATGGTCGAAACGATCAGAGATGGTGCCCCAACCACCTCATTCATGCATTTTGGTGACAAGGTCGGTATTGAAATGCATGATGATGATGGTGCCAGCATCTTTGGCCGGATCGAACAGATAGTAGAGGTCTATAATGGCTAAGGCATTTGCATCACAAGGCGATATGGCCGAAAAGAATATCAGCTTTACCGAAATCGGACGTGACCTATGGGCGTTTACTGCCGAAGGTGATCCGAATACTGGTGTTATCATCGGTGATGACAGCGTCATGATTATTGATGCACAGGCAACCCCGCGCCTTGCCAATAAAGTTGTCGAGAAAATACGCGGTGTCACTGACAAGCCGATTAAGCATGTGGTGCTGTCGCATTATCATGCGGTTCGTGTATTGGGGGCGTCAGCCTATGACGCCTCGGAAATCATCGCCTCGGATACATGCCGGGCGATGATACATGAGCGTGGACAAGAAGACTGGGATAGCGAGTTTGGCCGCTTTCCCCGTCTGTTCGAAGGGCATGAGTCAATTCCTGGCCTGACCTGGCCTAGCCAGACCTTCGCCAAAAAAATGACCGTTCATCTTGGCAACCGGCAAATTGATCTGATGCATCTTGGCCGTGCCCATACAGCAGGTGATATTGTTGCTTTTGTACCAGACGAACAGGTGATGTTTACCGGCGATATCGTCGAATATCATTCCGCTTGCTATTGCGGTGATGGTCACTTCAATGATTGGGGCAATACATTGGATAAGATTGCCGATTTTGCCCCAAGTGCCATTGCACCAGGACGCGGTGACGCGCTGGTTGGCGACAACATGGTCACGGCCGCGATTGAAAACACCCGCGACTTTGTGATGAGCACCTATCGGCCAGCAGCCATGGTGGCGGCCAGAGGCGGCACATTGAAAGATGCGTGGGACGCCGTGCGTGAAGTCTGTGACCCTAAATTCGCTGATTATGCAATTTACGAACATTGCCTGCCCTTTAATGTAGCGCGTGCTTTTGACGAGGCAAAAGGTATCGACACCCCGCGCATCTGGACAGCCGAACGTGATCTGGATATGTGGAACGCCTTACAAGGTTGATGTGGCAGACGTAGAATGTGAGATTGTTATGGCACGCTATGCTTATGAATCATTTCCATACCATACCCCGCCTGAATTATCAGGCGAAGCGGCATCTGATGCGCCTGTTTTAATCGTGGGCGCAGGCCCAATTGGACTAGCCTCAGCGGTTGATCTTGCGACTAGGGGAATCGCCAGCATCGTACTGGATGACAATAATGTTGTTTCGGTTGGAAGCCGGGCCATTTGCTGGGCCAAACGGTCGCTGGAAATTTTTGACCGGCTTGGTGTGGCTGATCGAATGCTGGCCAAAGGCGTGACATGGAAATTGGGGCGGGTTTATCGCGGTGACGATGAAATTTATTCCTTCGATCTATTACCCGAAGATGGGCATAAATTTCCAGCTTTCATCAATCTTCAGCAATATTATGTCGAACAGTTTCTGGTCGAACGCTGTGCTGATTTCCCTGAACTGATTGATTTGCGCTTCAAGAACAAAGTCATGTCGGTCACACAGGATGATGATAATGTCACAGCATCGATTCAAACGCCTGATGGTATCTATGATATTTGTGGTGCCTATCTTCTGGCCTGTGATGGGGCGAACAGCCGACTGCGCAAACAATTCGGTCTTGATTTTGATGGCCGGCATTTTGACGAACGCTTTCTGATTGCCGATGTCGAAATGGAGGCTGACTTCCCATCCGAACGGTGGTTCTGGTTTACCCCTACTTTTCATAAAGGCCAGTCAGCCTTGCTTCATAAACAGCCGGATAATATCTACCGGATTGACCTACAGCTTGGCCCTGATGCAGATCCGGATGAAGAAAAGAAACCCGAAAATGTCATTCCACGCATCGAAAAGATCGTTGGTGGCCGTCCCTTCAAGCTTGATTGGGTCAGCATCTATGATTTCAACTGCCGACGGATTGACCGATTCATTCATAACCGTGTCATTTTTGTAGGTGACTCGGCGCATGTCGTATCCCCCTTTGGGGCGCGAGGCGGTAATGGCGGCATCCATGATATCGATAATCTGGGCTGGAAGCTGGCGGCGGTAATCACCGGACAGGCAAATCCAAACCTGCTTGAAAGCTATAATGAAGAACGCGTTTTTGGCGCTGATGAAAATATCCGCAATTCCAGCTGGACATCACGTTTCATGTCACCTGATGGAGAGGTCGAAATGGCCTTTCGCAATGCTGTTCTGGGATTGAGCGTAAACGCGCCTTTTGCCCGCAGGCTTGTGAATGCGGGACGCCTGTCATTACCATGCCAGCTTGGCCATAGCAGCCTGACATATAAGGCTGATGACGAATTTGATGTCCAGATGACGTTAGGCGCCCCCTGTATGGATGCACCACTTACTAATAAAGATGGTGATCATGTCTGGTTGATGAACCAGCTTGGAAACGGATTTACGCTGTTGGTGATTGGCGTGCCTTTATGTGATGTGCCAGATAATCTTGACTGCATCCATATTGATGCGAATGGCGATTTTATTGACATTGAGGGGCTGGTGACCAAAAGATATGGCGCGGGCGTCTATCTGATCCGGCCGGATCAGCATGTCACCGCACGCTGGCTGTCAGACAAAGTGAGTGCCACAGATATTACCGCCGCATTGGCACGCGCTTATGCACGCACAACAGCATAGGAGAGGCGAATGACAATCAATACAGATTTTAATCTGGGTGTCGAAAGTGACGCGCTCTATAACGATTTACTTGACGCTCATACCGGCTTGTCTGCAGACAAAAGTAGCCAGCTCAATGCTGCGCTTATTCTGGTGATGATGAATCATATTGGCGATGCCGCTATCATCCGCGACGCCATCCGCACAGCCCGCACATCCATTGATAACTAGCTTCTGGCGCAACGGATAATAATTCTTCATGTTTGACATCATCCTGTTCACGCCGCAGATACCACCCAATACAGGGAATATCATCCGGCTATGTGCGAATACGGGCGCGCGCCTGCATCTGGTAAAGCCACTTGGCTTTTCACTTGATGAAAAATCATGCCGACGCGCGGGGCTTGATTATCATGAAATGGCGCGGGTACAGCAACATGACAATCTGGATGCGTGCCTTGATGTTCTGGGCATGTCGATAAATACGCAACGGCTGTTTGCCATCACCAAATTTGGCACGCAGATTGTGCATGACACCACCTTTGTGGCGGGGGATGTGTTTCTGTTTGGTGCGGAAACAACAGGCCTGCCTGACAGCATTCACGCGGCGCTTGGTGATCATCAGAAATTATCTCTGCCAATGCTACCGGCCAATCGAAGCTTGAATCTTAGTAATGCTGTGTCTGTTACCTTGTATGAAGCATGGCGGCAAACCGGCTTTCAGACACCCGAAGCACAAGAGATATCATGACCAAACAACTAACTGCCATGCAACCGCTGGATATCGATGTGCCTCAGCCCGGCCATATGGTCGCGCTTGCTGATGATCTATACTGGTTTCGTTTCAGCCTGCCCTTCCGCCTGAACCACATCAATCTATATGCCCTTGATACTGCCGATGGCTGGCTTTTGATCGATTGTGGCATAAAGGCTGATAGCAATGCGGTGCAATGGCCGCCGATGCTTGATGGGCCCCTTGCTGGCAAGCCGATTGCCGGTATTCTGGTCACCCATTACCATGCCGATCATGTCGGCTATGCGGGGCAATTATCCAACCTGACAGGTGCGCCTATCATGACCGGCGCCATCGAGCATGAGATGATGCGCTGGGCATTGGATATGACCAATGCTGATTATGAAACATTGGCTGGCAAAATTTATTCTGAATTTGGACTGCCCGAAGCTGTCATTGACCGCACCAAGAAATCTGGCAATTTTTATCGTTCCCTTGTAGGTGAACTGCCAGATGTCACCATTTTAGAGGCTGGACATGAAATAAAAACCGTCGCCGGTAACTGGCAGATACGCTTTGACGGTGGCCATTCACCAGGCCATATGAGCTTTAGCGATCATGCGCGTAAATTATATCTTGGCATAGATTTCCTGCTACCGCGCATCTCGCCAAATATATCGGCACCTCTGCGCAACATTAATGCTGATGTGCTGGCAGACTATTTCACCTATCTGCATGATATGTGTTCACTGGATAATGACTGGCTGGTTATTTCTGGACATGACTGGCCGTACTATGGAGGCGGCATACGCGCCGCCGCCCTGAAAGCGCATCATCAGCAACGATTGGCGCAGTTAATGGACGCTGCCAGAACCTCGCCCCTATCGACCAAAATGGCCAGTGACCATCTGTTTCCGTTTGAACTGACCGACCATGAAGTGTTTTTCGCCAGTTGCGAGGCGCGTGCGCATCTCAATCACCTGTTCCATAGCGGTAAAATGAATTATGCGCGTGGCAAAGACAATATCGGTTATTTTGCTCTGACGTAGAGTTACGCATCTAGGCTGGCTCTCGGATTGATTGACTTGGCCTAGCGAACAGGGCAAAAAGAAACCTGTGTTTTAGCCAAAGGTGATCCTATGAGTGGCGACTATAAATTCGATACTTTGAGCCTGCATGCCGGACATGTACCCGATGAAACATATGGGTCGCGTGCTGTTCCTATTCATCAGACCACATCCTATGTTTTCAAGGACAGCGATCATGCTGCCGCGCTCTATAATATGGAAATTGGCGGGCATCTTTATAGTCGTATTTCCAACCCGACTGTTGCGGTTCTTGAACAACGTGTTGCCGCCCTTGACGGGGCTGTTGCTGCCACCGCGACGGCCTCTGGCATGGCGGCGCTTTCAACAACTTTGCTGACCATTTGTTCACAGGGCGATCACATCGTTTCATCATCACGCATGTATGGCGCGAACATCAATCTGATGGAAAACACCCTGCCACGTTTTGGTATCACCACCAGCTTTGTTGATCCATGCGATCCCGACGCCATAAAAGCCGCCATTCAGGACAATACCAAGCTGATTTTTGGTGAAGTCATAGGTAACCCTGGACTCGATATCATGGATGTCGAAAAGGTCGCCAAGATCGCTGATGAAGCCGGTATTCCGCTGATCCTTGACTGTACATTCAATACACCCTGGCTGTTAAAACCAATTGATCTAGGTGCCAATATCATCATTCATTCATTAACCAAATGGATGGGCGGCCACGGCATTGCCATTGGCGGTATTGCTGTTGATGCAGGTAACTTTGACTGGGGACGCAACGATAAATTCCCAACGATTGCCGGCCCACATTATTCGATGAACGGCATTAATTTCTATGAAGAATTTGGGCCTGCCGCCTTTACCGCACGGTTCCGCGCCGAAGGCATGTATAATCTGGGGCCAAGCCTGTCACCAACCAATGCCTTTCATATTCTCCAAGGTCTGGAAACCTTGCCATTACGCATGCAACGGCATATGGAAAATACGGAAAAAATGCTTACGTTTCTCAGCGATCATGAAGGTGTGGCGTGGGTGCGCCACCCCAATCTGCCTGATCATCCGGGGCATGCGTTGGCCAAGAAAATGTTGCCGCGAGGCGCAGGCTCGATCATTGTTTTCGGTCTGAAAGGGGGACGCGAAGCGGGACGTGCCTTTATCGAGTCAGTCGATCTGGCATCCCATCTGGCAAATGTTGGTGATGCCAAAACATTGGTGATCCATCCAGCCAGTACGACACATTCGCATATTTCCGCCGAAGCCATGATCGAAGGGGGACTCTCAGATGATATGATTCGCCTGTCGGTGGGGCTGGAAGATATCGATGATATTATTGCCGACTTCAAACAAGGGCTGAAAGCGGCTAGCCGTGCGGTCAAAGCCTGATCTGCCAGCATAGCGGAGACAAAGATGAAACATAATCTGCATGGCACCCAAATCCATCTTGCAACAGGCGGGCGTGATTTCGATCCGGCAGGTGACGTTCTGGTCATGTTGCACGGAAGCGGACAGAACCATTTAAGCTGGATTTTACAAAGCCGTCATTTTGCCCATCACGGCTACAGCGTATTGGTGCCCGATTTCCCCGGACATGGCCTATCTGAGGGTGCGCCGCTTGAGACGATTGAGGATATGGCAGCATGGGTCATAGATTTACTTAATAGCCTCGGCGTTAAAACCGCCTGCCTTGTTGGACATTCACAAGGTTGTCTTGTCACAATCGAAGCGGCCGCCAGCCATCCAGACCGTATCACGCATCTGGTGCTGATTGCGGGGGCAATGGCAATTCCGGTCAATGAGGTCTTGCTGGACATGTCTGATCAAGCCCTGGAAAAAGCCATTGCCATGCTGACAAGCTTCGGGCATGGCCCCGATGCGCATAAATATGATCATTCACTGCCGGGGCATTCTTTTATCGACTTTGGAAAAAGGGTGATGGCGATAAATAACCGCGCGGCGTTAAAAGCCGATTTCACCGCCTGTAATAAATATAGTCATGGCAGCACCGCCGCCGCATCGATCCGTCAGCCAACCTTATGCCTGCTGGCCCAGAAAGACCGAAACACACCATTAAAGTTCGGCAAGATGATGGCCGAAGCTATTAATGACTGTACCCTTGAGATCATCAACAATGCTGGCCATATGTTACCTGTTGAACGCCCGCTTGCGGTTAATGCCGCCATGCGTGATTTTCTTGGGAACCGGTGAATAGATTACGCGGGAATTGCCTGCCGAAGGTAAAGGTTTAAGTTATGACACAATCTGGTTTTTCGAAAATTGCTGTTATCGGTGCTGGCACGATGGGAAGCGGCATAGCCGCCCAGATTGCCAATGCTGGACATGATGTTTTACTGCTTGATCTTGATGCGCGTAACCCGGGTGATAAAACCCCGGCTGAAATGTCTATAGATCGCTTGCTGGCATCAGACCCCCCGCAATTGATGGATAGAAAATTCATCAACCGTATCAGCACTGGCACGATTGATGGTGATCTGGAAAAACTGGCTGATTATGACTGGGTGATCGAAGCTGTGGTCGAACGGCTTGATATCAAGAAAGCTCTATATAAACGGCTGGATGACATTATTCCGGCACATTGCATTATCAGTTCGAACACATCAACAATTCCGATCCGGCTTCTTGTCGAAGATATGCCGACCGCCTTTAAAAAGCGGTTTGCGATTACACATTATTTCAATCCGGTACGTTATATGCGCCTGCTCGAATTGGTGCGCGGAAGCGAAACCGAAGCCCGTATCATTGAAAAACTGGCTGATTTCAATGACCGTGTTCTGGGTAAAGGTGTTGTCCGCTGTGCGGATACGCCCGGCTTTCTGGGCAACCGTGTTGGTGTGTTTGCGCTGCAAGTCGGCATTGACGAGGCCTTCAAATGCGGCCTGTCGGTCGAAGATGCCGATGCGCTAATGGGACGCCCCATGGGCATTCCCAAAACGGGTGTGTTTGGCCTTTATGATCTAATCGGTATTGACCTTATGGTTGATGTGGTTGCATCACTTGCGAGTATCCTGCCGGAAAATGATGCCTTTCACGACGTTGGGGGCACAAACCCCATGATTGATGCGATGATTGCCGAAGGCTATACCGGCGACAAAGGCAAAGGTGGTTTTTACGTCACCGATGATAATGACAATATATTTGTCAGACCTCTTGGGGGCGCCGAACTACTTCCGCTAAAGCCTGTGAAAACAACCTTGCCGGTATCAGCAATCAAAGCGGCCGAAGCCACGGCACAGCGTGCAGAGCCTTTGGATATGATACTAGCTGGTGATGACATATATGCGCATTTCTGTCGCCGCGTTCTGGGACGGGTACTTGCCTATGCCGCCAGTCTTATCCCTGCTGTTACAAGTAACCCGCAAGATATCGACGACGCTATGAAGCTGGGCTTTAACTGGACCCGTGGGCCATTTGAATTGATCGACGCTATTGGATATGAGCGCATGCAATCATTAATGTCTGAAGCCGGTGTTACAGTGCCTGAGGTTTTGAAAACCGAAAGCCCCTTCTACCAGTTGCGGGGCAGTAGCCTGATGGTGCGCGACGCTTCCCAAAAATATAATCCAGTCATGTTGCCGACAGGCGTCATTCGGTTTCATATGACGCGCCGGTCGATGACGCCCATTATAAGCAATAATTCTGCTAGCCTTTTTGTTCTTGATGGCTTCGCACAAAGCGTTAACGATCTCAGACTTATCGAATTTCATTCAAAAGCAAATGCGCTGAATGATGAGTCTATGGAAATTGTAGCCGCCGCCGCCGAAGATCACGGCAGTGGTATAATCGTTCATAATGACGCCCAGCATTTTTCGGCTGGTGTCGATCTGAACGCATTTCGCGCCTTTATCGAAGCCGAAGACTGGGACGGTATAGATAAATTTCTGGCACGATTCCAAGACGCTGTTTGCGCGCTGAAATACACACCTGTGCCTGTTATTGGTGCGCCATCAGGTTTGGCCGTGGGTGGTGGTTTTGAGGTGCTAGCACATTGTGACAAACTAGCGGTTCATTCAAATTCTGTGCTTGGCCTTGTTGAGGCTGGCGTTGGTGTTGTGCCTGGCGGTGGCGGTATCAAGGAAACCTTTTTACGGTGGCAAGAAGCTGGTAAAAATGTTGATGATGCCGCTTGGAAAACATGGATGAATATTGGCTATGGCGCCACCGGTTCATCGCCTGACCTATCGGCCAAGATGCAGTATTTCCGCCCAGATCATGATGCAGCGGTTATGAATCGTGACCGGCTTCTTACAAAAGCAATAAGCATGATTGGCAAAATGCAGGATAGTTACCGCACACCAGACATACCATCGTCAAAACCGGCAGACGCCAATCTGGCTGACAAGATGGCTAGCTTTATGCAGGATGGTATTGATCGGGGCGATTTCATGCCACATGACAAGACCGTCGCCATGGCGATTGCCAGCGTTATGTTGCAACGCGCCGGTGATGGTGACGAAATTGACGAACAGGGGCTTTATGATCGCGAACGGGAAGCCTTCATTTCCCTGGCCAAGACAAAAGAAACCTATCTTCGCATTTCTTCAATGCTTGATCATGGCGCGCCTGTCAGGAATTAAAGCCAGTTAACGTCCATTTTGGCAAGCGCATCAGGGCCAGCCATCATTTTGCTGGCCAGCTTTCCAACCTCAGGCAAGCTATAGGCCATATAGGCAGTAGCGCTTACCTGTTTGGCTTTCATAAAGTCAGGGTTGCCAGCTTGTTCGGCTTCGGCCTTTGATGCCGCCGCCGCCGCGCGCGCCATCTGCCACCCCCCCGTCAGATAGCCAATAAGCATAATAAAATCGACACCTGCTGCTGCTGCATCACGCGGATTATTGGCGCGTGCCAGCAACGAGTCCAGCGCCTGCCGGCCTGTATCAACAGCCTGTTTGACCTGTTTCGCCAAAGCCATGGTGCTGTCATTTTGGGTGGTGATAATCGCATTCATATCAGTATCGATATCGGCAAACAGGCTGGTTACAGCCGCGCCGCCATCACGCAGGGTTTTACGGAAAACAAGATCATTGGCTTGGATCGCCGTAGTGCCTTCATAAATCGGCAAAATCCGAGCATCACGATAATGCTGGGCAACACCGGTTTCCTCGATGAACCCCATGCCACCATGAATTTGAACGGCATCGGATGTAAGCGCCTGTGACCGTTCGGTCATCCAACCCTTGATCACCGGAATCAGCAGACTTGCACGCTCATGCCAGAAAGCCGCATTCTCATCGCCATGTGATTTATCAAGACAGGCACCACCTACCACCATCAAGGCGCGCATCGCTTCGATCTCGGCTTTCATAATGGTCAGCATGCGCAAGACATCTGGATGATGGATGATACTGTCACCCTTATTGCCTGCTATTGGTGTTCCCTGCACACGGTCATGCGCATAATGGACAGCCTGTTGATAGGCGCGCTCCGAAATGGCAACACCCTGCATACCAACAGCAAAGCGGGCGTTATTCATCATCAGGAACATATATTCAAGTCCCTTATTTTCCTCGCCGATCAGATAGCCAACCGCACCATTATTATCGCCATATTGCAAAACCGCTGTCGGTGACGCCTTAATACCCAGCTTTTTCTCGATCGAAACGCAGAAAACATCATTCGCTTCACCCAGAGAACCATCATCATTGACCAGAATTTTGGGCACAGCAAACAGCGAGATACCCTTGACTCCATCCGGGGCATCAGGCGTCCGCGCCAGCACAAGATGGATGATATTCTTGCTCATATCATGCTGGCCATAGGTGATATATATCTTCTGACCCTTGATCAGATAATGATCGCCATTCGGCGTAGCCATTGTCCGCAAAGCGCCAAGATCGGTGCCAGCTTGCGGTTCGGTCAGATTCATCGTGCCAGACCATTCACCACTAATCAGATTGGGAAGAAACGTGGCTTTTTGTTCAGGGCTGGCAACCTGTTCCAACGCGTCAATTGCCCCTTGCGTCAGCAAATGACACAGCGCAAAGCTCATATTGGCGCTATTCCACATTTCACTGACGACTGACCCCAGACATAAGGGCAAACCTTGCCCCCCATGATCGGGATCCGCTTCAAAACCGATCCAGCCACCTGTCGCCAGAGCCTGCCACGCCGCACCAAATCCATCCGGCAAAGATACCGAACCATCGTCATGACGTGTGGCACCCAAGACATCACCATCATGGTTCAAAGGCGCAATGATATCGCCTGCCACCTTGCCAGCTTCTTCAAGCACAGCCTCGACCAGATCGTCAGAAACCATATCCATGCCGGGTAGGCTGGCGATGTCATCAATACCGACCAGATGCGCAAGGGCAAATTTCATATCATCGACAGGGGCTTTATACATAGGTCACTCACAAACAATAAAGCGGGGGCATAATCATTAACAATCTATTAGATAACTGACAATAAGCTTGTCGCTTTGGCATTACAACGGGGATAGGCAAGACATACTTCTATTTTTCAGCAATGGCCAACCTAGCACCAAGCGCCACAAAAGTGCTGGCAAATACATAACGGACCAACCTCATAATCCGAGGTTGAGACGTCATGTGATCGCGAACTGACGATGCAAAAACACCATAGCCAACAAAAACCACAAAGGTCATTAACATGAATACTATACTCAACATCAGCATATGAAATATAGGGTATGGATCATCTGCCTGAATAAATTGTGGCAAAAAGGCCAAAAAGAAAATCGATAATTTGGGATTCAAAATATTAATCAAAATTGCGTGAGTGATGATCTGTTTTCTAGTATGCCTCTGATCGTCACTATTAATATTTAAGGCACCTGTCTCGCGAAAGGTCATCCATGCCATATATAACAGGTAAACGACGCCAATAAATTTGAAGGCATTAAAAATAACCGCACTAGTATGTAGAATTGCGGCTAATCCAAAAATGGCGGCTAAAAGATGTGGGACAATACCTAGAGTGCATCCAAAGGCCGCTAAAACACTTGGCTTTGTTCCACGTGCAATACCTGTTGCAATCGTATAAATTACACCTGTGCCGGGTGCTAAAACGATGATTAGGGATGTTAGAATAAACTCTAAGCTCATAATGAAGTTCCCCTTTCGTCGCCGCTGATGAACGCCTGATGTTTATCTATAACAATACATTAAAATTGCTACGGATTTTGGCATCAAGCGCGTCTGGAATATGCGTCGGGTTAAAGCTGGCAAGTATTTCATCTTTGCGCTGGCTTGCTACTTCGACAAGGTTTGGCTTGCCAAGCTCTTCCCATTCCTTTGGACTCGACCGATCACCTATTGCTGGATAGACATATTCGGTCTGCATCAGCCCTATCGTCTGATCATGTCCCAGATAGTGCCCTGCGCCGCCCATACAGACATCTTTCATCACCGCAACGCCCAACGTCGCTTCATTGACTTCGACACCGCGCACACAGCGCAAACATTGCCCGATCATGTCATTATCGATGATCAGACTTTCCAGACAAAAGCCAAGTAATGACGCATGCATGCCTGCCGCTTCATAAACCATATTCAGCCCTGATAGGCCTGCCATGACCAATGTGCTGCCTTTTTCATAGCCTGATTGTGCATCAGGCATTTTAGCGTCAGCCATGCCCGATGCAGCGCCACCAGGCAGATCGAAATGCTGAAGCATCTGCGAACAGGCAGCGGTCAAAAGCCCTTGTTCGCCTGATCCTCCCGACATCGCACCCGTGCGCAAGTCAGACACAAATGGCCAGGTGCCAACGATACAGGGATGCCCCGGCACCATCGCATTGACATAGACCAAACCCGCAATCACTTCGGCAAGTGCTTGAGCCACAGCACCTGCTATGCTGGCGGGGGCTGTCGCACCGGCCTGGCCTGCCGATAACAGCAATACCGGCATACCTGCATGAACCGCTTCTTCCATCACCAGACAGGACTCGGTCGCAAACCGCAAAGGCGGCACGACAAAACAGTTACTGTTAGACACAAACGGCCGTGCACGCCATTTATCTTCGCCGCCTGCAACCATATGCAGCATATCAATTGCCGGCTTCATGAACGGCGCTTCGGTAAAGCTACAGCCAACATGCTTGGTGGTGCCCTTAATCGCCGCATAGACCGTATTAAAATCCAGATCAGCCGGATCGGGGATATCGCGTGCCACCATCGGACGCTGAAAGAAATGAATATTATCCATTTGCTCGACTATACGCGCCGCGTCATAGATATCGGCTAGATACGACTCTCGATAGCAATTATTCTGCACATCAACGACATGAACAGCGGCACCAGCAGTACCAAAATGCACGCGTGATCCCGATAACAGCATGTCATGCTTTTCATCCTGTCCATGGATCGTGATATGGCGGGCGGCTTTGGCAAGCGTATCTTCGACAAGCGCCCGCGGAAAGCGGATACGACCATCGTCGCCTTCTATAGCCCCTGCATCTGTCATATATTTCACACCACTTTCAGGTGCCTGACTCAGACCGATTTCATCAAGTATCTGATAAACAGTGTCTTCAATTGCTTTAACTGAGGCATCGTTTAAGGGTTTGAAGGTGCCCCCAGACAGGCCCGGGCGAACTGGGCGTAATTCGTCTGCCAGCGGTGCGGCTCGAACCGAGCGTCGTGCCTCACGACCGCCGCTTCGGCGATTTGAATGTGGAATAAGTCTATTCTGCCGCATCGATTCTTCCTTTCTGTCTGTCTGAATGTCTTTCAACTATAAGCGTACCTGTTCAGCTTTCGGGTCATACATCGGTTTAAAGCTGACATCGGCGTCGACCATCTGGCCAGCAACATCGATTTGATAATGTGATTGCAACTGGGATTCAGCCGTTTCGCCAGCCTTGGCGCAGCCGACATATCCAAGGCCAATCGCCCCGCCAAGATGATGCCCGTAATTTCCGCTGGTCAAAAAGCCAACAATCTCGCCATCGCGCAAAATGGCTTCATTATGATATAAAAGCGGGTCTGGATCTTTCAGACGGAATTGCATCAATCGCTGATCCAGCCCGTCATTCCGTTTTGCCTTCACCGCATCAGCCCCAATCATGCCGCCAAATTTTGATGCTGGCTTGGTTTCCTTAACAGCAAAGCCGAGTCCTGCTTCAAGCACATGATCCTCATTCGAAATATCATGCCCAAAATGCCGGAATGCCTTTTCTATCCGGCAACTATCCAGCGCATGCAGACCACATAGCTGTAATGGATGATCTTGGGCGCGTGCCATGATTGTATCAAACACATGATTCGACATATCCGCCGACACATATATCTCCCAGCCAAGCTCGCCTACATAGGTCACGCGATGCGCGCGGGCAATGCCATGTCCAATCTCAATATCCTGCATCGTGCCAAAGGCAAAATCGTCATTCGCCAGACTTTGCGGAATCAATGGTTGCAGAAAATCACGCGCTTGGGGTCCCATGACAACAAGGACAGATTCAGAAACCGTCACATCAATTGCAATCGCATGCGCAGTATCGGGGATATGTCCGTTAATCCAATGCAGATCACGCCGCACTGTTGCCGCTGGCGTTACAATCAGAAATTCATCCGATGAAAGTCGGGTAATCGTAACATCAGCCTCTATATGGCCAGCTTCATTGAGAAATTGTGTATAGACAATCTTACCTGGGGCGACCGCTACATCATTGGCCGCAATAGTCTGTAAAACTGCTTCGGCATCCTTGCCAATGATTTTGATTTTGCCAAAGCTCGACATATCAAACATGCCAACTTTTTCCCGAACAGCCTTATGCTCGCTGGCACTAAAGTCAAACCAGTTTTGCCGCTTCCAGCTATATTCATAAGCTGGCACTGTACCTTTAGCAATTTCCGATGATGGCAAGAACCAATTGGCGCGTTCCCATCCACTTGTTTCACCAAAACAAGCACCTGCCACCTTCAGACGGTCATGAACAGGTGATTGCCGGACATCGCGGGCACTTTCAACCTGCCGATAGGGAAAATGGTCGGCATATAACAGGCCAAGCGTTTCCGAAACCCGGGTTTTGAGATAGCTACGGTTCGCCTGAAACGGCATCATCCGGCGGATATCAACATCCCACAAATCCATCGGGGCATTGCCTGTATCCATCCATTCAGCCAGTGCCATACCGGCACCACCGGCGGACTGGATACCCACCGAATTAAATCCCGCCGCAACAAAGAAATTCTCTAATTCGGGAGCTTCGCCCAGAATATAGCGATCATCTGGGGTAAAGCTTTCTGGCCCATTGAAAAAGGTCTGGATACCTGCCGTGGCCAGCGCTGGCAACCGTTCTACAGCCCGTTCGAGAATAGGTTCGAAATGGTCAAAATCTTCGGGCAATGAGTCAAATTCAAAATCCTCAGGGATGCCATTCATACCCCATGGTTTCGAATTTGGTTCAAAAGCACCAAGCAACATCTTGCCAGCGTCTTCCTTATAATAGGCGCATTCGTCTGGCACCCGCAGAACTGGCAGATTCGGCGTTAGCCCTTCAATCGCCTCGGTCACAATATAAAAATGTTCACACGCATGAAGTGGCACAGCAACGCCTGCCATTGCGCCGATTTCGCGCGCCCACATGCCACCTGCATTAACCACATAATCAGCCGTGATAGGCCCTTCATTCGTCATCACGCCAGTCACACGTCCGTCAGCTTGGTCAATCGCGGTTACCTTGACACCCTGAATGATCTTGACGCCAAAATTACGCGCACCTTTGGCCAGTGCTTGTGTAATATTCACCGGATCGGCTTGCCCATCCTTTGGCAACCATACGCCTCCAACAACATTATCCAGCGAAAGCCCCGGATAGCGTTTAGTGACATCATCGGGCAAAATCTCATCAACCTCGACACCAAAGGCACGCGCCATGGCCGCCGAACGTCGCAACTCTTCCATTCGCTCATCGGTCAGCGCAACCGTGATTGATCCATTCCGCTTAAAGCCGGTAGCAACGCCGGTTTCCTGTTCCAGATCAAAATAAAGTTCCTGCGAATATTTCGCCAGGCGGGTCATATTCTGGGTCGCGCGAAGCTGGGCGATCAGACCTGCAGCATGCCATGTTGTTCCACAGGTAAGCTGTTTGCGTTCAAGCAAAACCACATCCTTCCAGCCAAGCTTGCCAAGGTGATAGGCAATCGAACAACCGATGACACCGCCACCAATGATGACAGCGCGTGCATGTGACGGAATAGCCATGATTACACCTTTAACTTTGCATTTGTCGGGTCATACAGAACATTGCCTTCAACAATATGCGCATCGCGTATCCGGCCAAGCACATCAACTGCCAGATTTGCCCCCTCAACCAGCGCGTCTGCATCAATCACCGCCATGGCTATCGATGCCCCTACCCGATGTCCATAGCCTGCCGATACGACCAGACCGGCAGCCACATCATTGACCAGAACCGTGCTTAGATAGACAGCCTCACCAAAGGGCTCACCATCAGCCGGATCATCAATCGTCAAAGTTACAAAGCGGCGTTTTGTACCTGCCTGATGCTCGGCCATCAAAGCTGTCTTGCCGGTAAAATCGTCCTTACCAAAATTCACCCAGCGTTCGAGACCGCTTTCCAGCATTGTATAATCCGAAGTCAGATCCGATTTCCATGACCTATAGCCTTTTTCAAGCCGCATCGAGTCGAGTGCCAACATACCGAAATGTCCAAGTTGATGCGCATCACCCTGTGCAATAATGGCGTCATAGACGCTAACAACATCCTGCATCGGACAATGTAGTTCCCATCCAGCTTCACCGGCAAAGGAGACACGAATGGCCGTTGTATCAACGCCTGCTATTTTTACCCGCTGATGTGTCAGCCACGGAAATGCACCTGACGCCACATCAATATCAACCACATCAGCAAGCAAAGCAGGTGCCTTTGGTCCAGTGACAAGCAAGGTGGCAAAATCGCGCGTTATGTCGCTGATAGAAATCGCTCCCCCTGCTGGCAAGGCAAAGAACAGCAGATCGAAATCATGCCAGTACGCGCCAGCACCTGTCATCAACATAAATTCATCTTCACCAAGACAGGTCGCGGTCATTTCGCTAAGCACGCGCCCCTTTGGCGAGGCAAAATAAATCAGGCCAATCCGCCCGGGCTTTGGCAGATTGCCAGTAACCAGCGATGATAGCCAACTGCGGGTACCTTCACCCTTTACCAGATAACGCGAAAAGCCAGTCATTTCGAGAATGCCTGCATGTTCTGCAACATGGCGGCATTCGGCACCAACCGTATCGAACCAGCCTTGACGGTCATAGCTATCTGCAGGACGCCTCTCATCGCCTGCCTTGGGGAACCAGTCGGCGCGTTCCCAGCCACCATAGGCGCCAAATTCGGCACCCGCAGCTTCGAGCCGTTCATAAAGCGGACTCACCTTTGCCTTACGGCCAGCTGGCCACTGAATTTGTGGAAAATGCATGGCATATTCATGACTATAGGTTTCAATGGCCTTAGCCGCCGTATAAGCCGTATCGACATGGTCGGTAAAGCGGCGGGGGTCAACCGCCCAACTATCGGTTTCGGCTTCGCCTTCGACAATAATATCTGCCAGTAATTTACCCGCGCCACCGCCCTGCACAATACCAAAGGTAAACACACAGGCTTCAAAGGCGTTGGGCACGCCCGGCATCTGGCCAATAAGCGGCAAACCGTCAGGCGTATAGGGAATCGGGCCATTGACCACGCGGGTGATCCCACCACTGCCCAGAATAGGCACACGCTCACAGGCATCCTCAATATACCATTCCAGCCGGTCAAGGTCGTCATTATATAGCTGGAAAGAGAAATCATCAGGCATCGGATCATCGTCGGTCAGCCAATGGGCACGGCAATTTTTTTCATATGGCCCAAGCAATAATCCGTCTTTTTCCTGGCGCAGATAATACGAGCTGTCTGGATCGCGTAGCAATGGTAACTTGCTGTCGCGTGCGGTCAGTTCGGGAATAGCTTCGGTAATCAGATATTGATGCGCCAGTGATACACAGGGCACATCTCGGCCAAACATCTTGCCAAGTTCATTGGCACGGTAACCAGCTGCATTGACAACAAATTCAGCCTGAATATCACCTTGCGACGTCGAAATCGTCCATTCACCCTTGTCCCATTTGACACCGGTTACTGGACAGAAACGAATGATGGTCGCACCAAGATCACGCGCACCCTTGGCCAATGCCTGCGTTAATTGCGCTGGATCAATATCGCCATCATAGGGATCCCACTGGCCACCATATAGGTCATGCGTTTCAAGAAACGGATAGACATCCTGCATGTCCTTATTCGACATTTCCTGCAATTCGACACCCATCTGCCGGCCCATACGCTCAACATGGCGAAACTCCTCCATACGCTGACGACTATGGGCAAGGCGTATCGCACCTGTCACATGATAATTCATAGGATAATCAACCAACGCGCCAAGCTCGCGATATAGGCGCGTCGAATAGGACTGGATCTTCATCATTGTCCATGACCCGACAAAGTTCGGGCAATTGCCAGCCGCGTGCCAAGTGGATCCCGAAGTCAGCTCGTTTTTTTCGAGCAGAACAACATCTGTCCAACCCAATTTAGCAAGATGATACAGTACAGATGTACCAACTGCTCCACCACCAATCACGACAACACGGGCACTTTTTGGCAATGGTGTTGTGGATTGCAGGGTCTCAGTCTGTTTTGTTTGCTGTTCGTTCATTTTATGTACTCAGTCACATTCAGTCTGCATTATATTTACTAATAAATTGGTGGGGCGATCACCCAGATCAGGATGGCTGGCACAGTGCCTTCATTCACCCATGACACGGTTTCGCCAGCAAACCGGAAGCTGTCACCAGCCCGCAACTCAAAACGGTCACCATCAATAAACAACACAAGGCTACCTTCAATAACATAGCCTGCTTCTTCGCTTTGCCTGACAAACGGTTCCGGGCAGCGAGCGCCTGGGGCAAATACCGAATGGACAATCTCAAACGCACCGCCCAGATCAGGCGATAACAGGCTTTCAACCAGACCTTTGGTATCGTCACTCATCGACCGGCGCGAATCTCCACGCACGACAAATTGGCTTTCCGGATCATCGCTACTTGATGAAAAAAAGAAACTGACGGGCAGATTAAACAAGCCGGCAATACGGCGGATATCTTCTAATGCGGGTTCTGACACGCCGCGTTCAACCTGTGACAGCCAGCCAACCGAGCGTTCAAGATGATCGGCAAGATCGCTTAGCGTCCAGTTACGTGATCGGCGCAAGGCGCGAATGTCACTGCCGATCTGCCCTGTTGAACGCAGTGGCGCACTGGCACTGGCACTCGAACTGGCACTCGAACTGGCATTTGGTTGTTTTTCCATCTTCACAAGCATCTGAAACACTCTCTTTCCCCCTAACATTGCGAGGAGAAAATGAAAAAATCAAACAAATTTTCATGTAAAAACGGATTTAGGTGATTATTTTCATTTTGCTACTATGGTTGCCCTGAATGCCAGCGTCAAACACCGATCACTGACGGTTATGCGTTTCGTCACTTTGATCTAGGGAATTGGGTGCCATATCCTCACCTGTTGCGCCCGTCATCCAGATCAGCGCGATAAATAATCCCTTCGCACGCGGCAAAATCACATAGACGCCAATCAGCATGATCACCGACAGAATAGCGCAGGCAATCCATAGCGGTATCGAATCATCGCGCCCGAAATAGAGCATCAGCGGCACAACCACATGCCCAAGTACCAATATGGTGACCCAGGCCGGGCCATCATCAGCACTGATATGGCTAAAATCACTTTTGCAGGCTTCACATTCTGTGACTGGTTTAAGATAGCCACACAACAACGTGCCAATCCCGCATTGCGGACAGCGCCGCCTTAAACCGCGTGTCAAAGCGGTACCATATGAAAGCGAAGAAGATGGGGTCTGCATTCGTCTGATCCTGCTAGCTGTAAGGCCAAATTGTTACCACTACAGCTAGCATGATTTGGTCTGTCTGCCTATCGATCCGGCATGCGCCACAGCGCCACAGGCTGATCTGAGAGGTGATACTTATTCCAACGCTAGAAACTGGCGATAAGCCCGGCATTTATGTGGCGATTTGCTGGCCTGTCCTATATTTGGTTTGGTGATACTGTTCCAACGCTAGAAACTGGCGATAAGCCCGGCATTTATATGGCGATTTGTCTTGCCTGCCATATTGCCCCAGTTCTGATGCGATGCGGCTTCGACAAACCAGCGAAATGCGGCATCCCCATATGATCGCGCTTTGAGTTGCCGCACATAGGATATATGCGCGATCCGGTGCCGCTTTGGCACGGCAAAATCAATCTGGTCAACCGCCACATTATATTTACCTGTCATATCATACCCTTTGACGCTATGTTGCGTCATCGCGCCCTGACGCACCGCCAAGGGCAGTCGATAGCCAATCGCGATATAATCTTTATCTGCAATCACGTCGGTGACGGTCAGCCGCACATCGGCACTATCGGCATCCAGCGACATATCATCGACATAGGCATTGTGACGAAAATCAACCTTTGTTTTGAGCGTCATATAATCAGCCGACATCCTCATGCGCGCGGACAGTGCGGCCGCCGCACCAAGATGCAGATAATTTGTTCTGGTAGCCTTATCAAGCTGGAACGCCCCTTCGCCACGACTTGCCAGAAACCGTCCATGTTCAAAAAACTGACCTGCCGACAAGCTGATCTTTGAGGATTTGTCGCGATGCGCCAGCGATATACCAACATCGTCAAAGCGATATGAACCATCATCATCAGCCCGATCAGTACGCGTCGAAGTACCTGTACCACCTAACTGTCCGCGCCCAGTATAAATGCCCAGCCATAGATTTTCATTCAACGCGGTATCAAACCGGCCTTGCATATGATCGCGACTATGGCTTCCCAGCCCAGCCCACATGCTTTTATTCGTCGATGACGGCATCATGCTATCGGCGGTCTGTGCCTTGGCAAAGGCAAGATGCGTGCGGTAATGCGTGCCTTGAATGTCACCAAACATATCAAAGGACACACCCTTTCCGCGCTGGCCAAAGCGGTCATCCGACAGGCTGTAAAACAGGCTACCATCGCCATCAAGCGCCACCGTGCGCGATGCCGCACTGACCTTGCCATGATGAAACTGCATCAAGGAATCAAGGCTGGGGGCTTTACGTATCGGTGCCTGTAGCGGCGTTTTCATCTGATAGGAACGGTTATATTTGTCAAACACGCCCGAGGTCAGCGACTGCCCCGCCCCGCCATTGCCAAAAGCGGTGGAAAAGGCCACCGCATTCTGCCGAGGGTCAAAACCGGATAGCGGGCTGGCATGCCGCCCCGCGGCCCTTGTCGCACCTATCGGCTCTAACGCTCTGGCCAGATTCAACAAGCCATGACCATAAACATCGTCAACTCCGGGCGCACCCAGGTCAGTCGCCGTATCAAGCACAATCCGCACAGCCGCTTCGGCGGTTAGTTGCGGGTCTTTGCCTTTCAGAACCGCCAGCGCCCCCGATACCATCGGCGCCGCCATTGATGTGCCGGAATAAACACCATAGCCATGAAACGCACCCACACCTGTCTCACGGCGATCAAAAGTTGACAAAATACGTGTTCCCGGCGCGGCAAGACAATAGGCCTTGGCAATACCACATCCATTACTGAACGGGGCAATTCTATTATTCCGATCCGTCGCCACTACAGCCAGCCATTTACCAACCGCATCACCATTGGCCACAAAATAAGCTGATAAAAGTGACGGGATATTGGCAGGTGTATTTGTCTTGGCAATCTGGCTATCCGTTGGCTTTAAAAAACCAATCAGGGTGCGTTCACCCTCGTTCAGATAGTTATGAATATCTTCACCTGCGAATTTTTCTTTATAAATATCTATTTCACCTGTTTCGGCGTTCCAGCCATCATTACCTGCGGCGAACACAGTCACGAATTTATTCAGCTTCACCTGTTCCCGTAAATCCTGATGGTTAAATTTGTTAATGAACGCGCGATAGTCAGCTGCCCCACGCGGTTGCAAGAAATATCCCTTTTTACCCCCAGCCAAAGCCACTTCCTTTACCCTTGGACGCAAAGTATATCCCCAGCTATTATTCATGACAAAGGCACCTGTGTCATCATTGATGTACTTCATAATGTTTTTTAGCTTGGTGGCTGAATTTGCAGCATATTCATGATCAGGATCTATATCAGCAGAAAATTTATATCTGTTTGGAATACCGCTTAGTACATATCTTACAGGAATGATTTTGGCACCTGGTGCCACGCCTCTTACGCCGCGCCCATTATCGGCGGCGGCAATAATACCCGCAACATGCGTGCCATGCGAAATACTTTCACGCCCACGATCAAGCGTTGGCCCATGATCTGATGAGGGCCGTCTATCAAGAAAACTGCGCCCTACAATTTGGCCATCGGGGCGCTTGAGAATATTATCCTGCAATTCAGGATGATCTACATCAACGCCGTCATCAACAACGGCAACCTGAACATTCGCGCCGGTATTTCTGGCCTGAATCGCGCTACCCAGCCCAATCCGGCCATGCGCATAAGATAGTCGTTGATGATTGGAAGGCCCCCAACCAGTGTATATACCTGCAACAGGGTCATATATGATGGTACTACTATCTCCCAACCAAGGTTTGCCGCTGGTTTGCAAGCTGGCAAGGCTTGTGGTTGCCCCACTCCCACCGCCACCGCCGCCACCGCAGGCGGCAAGCGTGCCTAAAAGCAGAGCAGGCAGAATGTAACGAGGGAAAAAACGACGTGAACCGGATGTATATGCAGTCTGGCGCGGTATCATCAGCAACCCCTTTGATTCGATAAATTGAACCAAAAGGGTACGCAAGACGGGTTAAATAAACGTTAGCATGACTGATATTCTTTATTTAATTACAATATGTTACATTATTTAACACTAATATACTGAGCTGGCCTACCCCGCCAGATCGGGGCGAATATCCCAAGGCAGATATAAATGTCAAACCGCGCATGACACGCAGGTTGTAACGGCCGGATCAATTTGTAGCCGTGCGGGCTTGATCGGCTCATCGCATCCAAGGCAATATCCGTAATCGTCCGCCTCGATACGTTGCAAGGCCGCCGCCAGAATGATTAGACGCTGTTGCCGTCTTTCTTCACGTGCCAGATCCATGGATTGCTGTTGCATCGCATCCATACGCGACAGACGGCCAACCGATTGCTGATCAAGCGTGACAGGATCACGGCCCGATTTACTGCTTTTACTCAAGCCCTCAAGCTCGGCTATTTCGGCCAGAATCAGCTTTCTAAATACCGTAACATCCATTCGGACACCATTTTACCAGTCGTTCTGATCGCCCATCAGTACAGCATATATAACGCCTGATGAAAATGATTGACCTGACCCGCTTGCAACATCACAGTGATGCCACACCTTACCAATACGATCATACACATACACATACACATACACATACACATACACTAGGGAGATACCATCATATGTTAGCACGATGTCTGCCCTGGATATTTATGCTGTGTATGGGGATGTTATGGGGGGGATCCTTTTCGGTTGCCAAGATTGCGATCAATGCGGGCGGCACCCCGATGGGCGTCGCCTTCTGGCAAGCGGTCATCGCAAGCGCTCTTTTACTAACATATACGCTGTTGCGGCGCCGACCAATGTCGCTGGGCGTCGAACAATTACGGTTTTATATCGTCGTTGGCTTGATGGGTATTGCAATACCGGGCGTATGTTTCTATCTGGCCACGCCGCATCTGCCCGCGGGCATATTGGCCATCACCGTAACCTTGGTACCTATTCTGACCTACTGTCTTGCCCTGTCACTCAGGCTTGAGCAGATATCATGGCGGCGTGTAACCGGCATTATCTTTGGTGCCTGTGCGATCCTGCTGCTGGTGGCGCCCGAGAGCAGTCTGCCAAACCGAAGCGATGTACCGTGGCTATTGCTGGCCTGCGTTAGTCCGCTATGCCTTGCAGCCCAAAACATTCTGCTAGCACGTTGGCATATTGCCGGTCTGGGGCCAATAAGGACTGCCTGCGGCATGAATCTCGCGGCCGCGGTGATCTTGCTACCTGTCACAGCGGTCAATGGTGACCTGTTCCTGCCAGCATTTCCGTTTGGCACCATTGAATGGGGGGTTGTCGGTCTAGCACTGATAGCAACGATTGCCTATACGATGTTCGTTATGACAATTGATCGCGCCGGACCGCTTTTTGCCAGTCAGGTTGGCTATGTTGTCACTTTGGCAGGTGTGTTTTGGGGTATGCTTTTATTTGGCGAAAGCCATTCGGCATGGGTCTGGGTATCTTTGGCAACAATGCTGGCGGGTCTGGCGCTGGTGACACCCCGCAAAACTGGCGAGACAGGCTAGACTTTAATTTGGGGCTAGAATTTGGCGCTAGAATTTGGCAAACGCCCATAGCGCAACAAAAAGCACAATCGGCACGACCATCAAAGCACTGCCTATATGCTTTAAAAATTTCGGCATAATGCTGATCTGCTCTTTGATAGCATAACGTTTTTCCAGCGATTCGGCGCCGATATAAATCCCGTAACCGATACCTGCCACAATAATAGCGATCAGCGCATGCGGGTTAATCTGCTCCATATCACATTCCTTTATCTTTTAAAGGCAGTCTGATCACCCCATGTTATGGGCAAGTAACCGCATCCAGTTTGCATGACAAAGTTTTGTCATAAGAGCGTCATTATAACCATGCGCATACATCGCATTGCGAAAAGACGTAAGTCCAGCACAATCACCCATATCTTCGGGAATAACGGCACCATCAAAATCTGATCCCAAGCCAACACGGTCTTCACCCAGATGTTCAATCAAATGGTCAAGATGCCGAAGCAGAACATCATAATGAACATCGGCCAGCATCTTGCCATCGGCGCGTAAAAAGGCGACGGCGAAATTCAACCCAACCATACCATCACTTTCGGCAATCGCCGCCAGCTGTCTGTCGGTGAGATTGCGGGCATGCGGCGACAGCACGTGGCTATTGGAATGCGTCGCTACAAGCGGTTTGGTACTGTGTTTGGCGATATCCCAGAAACCGGCTTCGTTCAAATGCGACATATCCAGCATGATACCCAATTCATCACAGCGTTTAACAAGCCGGATACCATGTTCGCTCAAACCCCCACCAATATCACCTGTGCTGGGGAACCGAAACGGGACGCCTTCGCCGAAAATGGTTGGGCGGCTCCAGACCAGCCCCAGCGAGCGCAACCCTGCCCGATAAAAGATATCCAGATTATACAGATCGGCATCGATCGCCTCTGCCCCTTCCATATGCATGATGGCAGCCATGATTCCGCTTTGCATACAGCTACGAATATCATTTACGCTAGTACAGATTTTCAGCGCGCCCAGCGTCTCAAGCTCGACAAGTATCACTGCCTGTTGCAAGGCAATCGGCAAGGCGTCACTCAAATCAACTGCCGGTGGTAATGGCAGATCATAACTATCCTGAGTCATCAATTCGAATTTGAGAGCAAGATCAACTGGCGACGGGACATATATGGCAAAAAACCCACCAGCCAAACCGCCTGACGTGGCCTTTATCAGATCAATATGACCATCACGACCGGTAACAAAGCTAGTGGCGTGATCGCGTCCACCAGCCTGAAACAGGCGGAACAAGACATCGTTATGCCCGTCAAAAATCGGGATCTCGGCTTTATTCATCACGACTCCAAGTGATCAAAATCATACATTGAACAGATTATTATCCATTCAACACCTTTGGCTAATCCGGTGCCATAAAAACCTGTGCTTGATTACAAATTAGTTGGTAAAGCCAAAAACTGACTGTTAGGATTTAAATACTTAGACCAACCGAATTGGGGATCGTCAACGGCATATGACCAATGACGAAGCAAAGAAATATGGCTGATTTAAACCTAACAAATATTCAAAAATCTTATGACAAGACTGAAGTCATCACCAATCTCAACCTGAGCATAAAGTCAGGTGAGTTTGTGGTATTTGTCGGGCCATCTGGATGTGGAAAATCGACCCTATTACGTATGATCGCCGGGCTTGAGGATATTTCTGGTGGCACCCTTACGATCAATGACGAAATCGTCAATGATGTAGTGCCTGCCGAGCGCGGCGTGGCCATGGTGTTCCAGTCTTATGCGCTATATCCGCATATGACCGTATTCGACAACATGGCCTTTGGTCTGCGACAAAGCAAAACCCCCAAACCAGAAATTAACCGCCGCGTAAATGGTGCCGCGGCCATATTGCAAATCACCGATTATCTGAAACGCTTGCCCAAGCATCTATCAGGTGGCCAGCGCCAGCGTGTGGCTATCGGACGTGCGATTGTACGCGACCCAAAGGTATTCCTGTTTGATGAACCCCTGTCAAATTTGGATGCGGCCTTACGCGTGCAAACCCGGATTGAAATCGCCAAACTGCATAATGACCTTGATGCCACTATGGTCTATGTGACCCATGATCAGGTTGAAGCCATGACATTGGCGGATCGGATCGTGGTTCTGAATGCCGGTAATATCGAACAGGTGGGAACCCCGCTTGAACTCTATAATGCCCCTGCCAATAAATTTGTTGCTGGCTTTATCGGTAGTCCAAAGATGAACTTCATTCCGACAGGTCACAAGACATTAAAATCAGCATCACATAATGCGGCCGAAATTGGCATTCGTCCAGAACATCTGGTCCTTACCACCAAAGCCAAAGCCAAACTGTATGGCAGCTTGCGGCATATCGAACAGCTTGGTGAGTATGCGCTAGCCTATATTGATCTGGGTGACGGTATTGAAATCACCGCCAAACTTGAAGGCGAATCTGGCTTGCAAAATGGCGCCAAAATGCCTCTGACCTTTGATACCAGCAAACTTCATCACTTTGACGCTAATGGTGTTTCGCTAGCCGCTGGCACGGCATCCGCTTAATGTCGTCAGCATCTGAATCACATGCACAATTTCCCGCGCTTGGCGTTTGTTATTATCCTGAACATTGGCCAGAAGATATGTGGGAAGCTGATGCTAAAGCCATGGTCGCGGCAGGCATCTCATGGGTGCGTATTGCCGAATTTGCATGGTCACGGATCGAGCCGCAACGCGATAATTTTACATGGGACTGGCTTGACCGTGCGGTAAAAACGCTGGGTGATGCGGGTCTGAAAATTACCATGTGCACGCCAACAGCCACCCCGCCAAAATGGCTAATTGATGAAATGCCGGACATGATTGCCATCGAAGCTGACGGTACCCCACGACGTTTCGGATCGCGGCGTCATTATTGCTTTTCGCATCTTGGTTATCGCGCAGAATCACGGCGGATCACCCAAGCCATTGCCGCGCGTTATGGCCAAATGGATGCTGTTGCCGCATGGCAAACTGACAATGAATATGGCTGTCATGACACTATTTATTCCTATTCGGCGGCGGCAAAGGCCGGGTTTCAGGCATGGCTGGCTGACCATTACGGCACAGTTGCAGAACTGAACAAAGCATGGGGCAATGTGTTCTGGTCGATGGAAGTCGGTGATTTTAGTGAGGTTGAACTCCCAAACCTGACTGTGACCGAAGCCAACCCTGCGCACAATCTTGATTTCAGACGCTATAGCACGGCGGCCGTTGTCACCTTTAACCGTGAACAGACCGATATTCTGCGCCGCTTATCACCAGACCGACCGATAGCCCATAACTATATGGGTGAATTTGCCCAGTTTGATCATCGACCCGTTGCCGCCGATCTTGATATTGCGTCATGGGACAGCTATCCGCTTGGTATGTTGCAGAATATGCAAAGCTATCCAAGCGCCAATACCGAACGTGATCAGAAAACCTATGCTGATTGTATGCGGACAGGCGAACCCGACTTTCAGGCTTTTCATCATGATCTATATCGCGGCATGGGGCGATTATGGATCATGGAACAACAACCGGGGCCGGTAAATTGGGCAAAATACAACCCTGTGCCACGGGCTGGCGCGGTGCGTATGTGGAGTTGGGAAGCCATCGCGCATGGCGCTGAACTGGTCAGCTATTTCCGCTGGCGACAGGCCCCCTTTGCTCAGGAACAGATGCATGCTGGCCTGATGTTGCGCAATAATGAACCGGCTGTCGGCCTTGCCGAGGCAAAACAATTTGCCAGCGAACTTGATCTGCTGGACGGCGCTGACACAATACAAGCGCCGATCGCGCTGATACATGATTATGAAGCTGACTGGATTAGCGCACTTGATGGCCAAAGTGATGATTTTGCCTATCTGCCTTTGATGTTGGATTTTTACCGTGCCATTCGCCGGCATGGTGGCTCGGTTGATATCATTGGGCCGCATGATGATATTAGCGGTTATGCGCTGGTTATTGTGCCCTGTCTTATGCATGTGCCAGATAGCCTAGCGCATCAGATAGAACATTTTGACGGACAGCTTTTGATAGGTCCACGCACTGGTGCGAAGACAATCGACTTTCAACTGCCTAAAAATTTAGCACCTGGTCCGCTAGCCAGTGTCACTGGCGTTACCATAACCCGCGTTGATGCTGTGCCTGCAAGCCAGACAATATCCGTGTCAGATGATGAAATATTAGGCAATTTCAAAATCTGGCGTGAACATGTAACAGCGCAAGGCACCGTCCTAGCAATGGGCGAAGATGGCTATCCAGCAGTTATAAAAAGCAACCGTACATCCTATCTGGCGGGATGGCCTGATGCCGCGTTAGCCAATAATGTTATCAGCCAAGCCATGCAACAAGCTGGCATCACAACACATGAAATGCCCGGTTATTTGCGTGTCCGCCAACGTGGCAACAAACTGATTTTTGTCAATTACGGTGACCAGATGATGACCATTCCCAATAGTTTTTCAGGCACATTCATTCTGGGCATGCAAGATGTTCCCCCCGCTGGGGTCAGCATCATGCATGTTGATTCATAGCCCCTCGATACGATCTACCAACCAGGCATTAGGGTTCGGTGATCTGAAAGTCTCGAGGATATGATCGCCTTGTTCCCGCGCACATAAAGCAACAACACAACCGCCAAAGCCTGCGCCAGTCAGCCGCGCACCGATCGCCCCTGCGCTTTTCAAATTAGCCACAAGATCATTCAATATAGGTGACGACACATCAAAATCAGCATCAAGTGACGTATGGCATTCATCCATAAGCTGACCAAATTCATCTGCCTTGCCTGCTTCCAATGCAATGGCCGCTTTCTGAACGCGTATATTTTCCGAAATTACATGGCGGGCGCGTTTTTTTAATAACGGATCGGCAAGCCTATCACACGAGATCAGATCAGCATCTCGAAGTGATGCCACGCCCATTTCACTGGCTGCCTTTTGGCATTGGGCCAGCCGTTCATTATAGGCACCTTCGGATAGTTTGCGATCCGCACCCGAATGGATAATCAGAAAATCATAACCGGGAAAAAGAGGTATGCAGCGCGTGTTCATAGACCTCACATCAAACAGCATCGCCTGGCCTACAGGTGCCACAGCCGCGACCATCTGATCCATAATCCCACATGCAGTGCCCACAAAATCATGTTCTATCTGCTGTCCCATCCGCGCTAAATCGGCTGGGCTAAGCTTATCAAATCTGGCTGGGGTCAAAGCACCTATTGCCCGTAAAAGCGCAATTTCAAAAGCTGCTGATGATGACAACCCAGCCCCAGCAGGCACTTGTGATGATACGGCGATATTGATACCGCATTTACCATCATGCCCCACCGCAAATCCATTCAGGCGCGCCATCGTCAAGGCTCCTGTTACAAAATCCAGCCAACTTCCATCACAGGGGCTATCAACCAAGCGATCAAGCGCATCAAATCTGTCAGATATACCGCAGATCATATTGTCTTGGCGGGGCGATAACGCAACAACCGTATGATGGCGTAGTAATACCGGCATTACCAATCCCTCATTATAATCGGTATGTTCACCAATAAGATTAGCCCGGCCATGCCCGATAGCGACAGCTTCCGGCACCGCTGAAAAATGGCTTTCGAATAAGGCGCTAGACATTTAGCTTCGCCTTGCCTGCCAATAGCTCGGCTGCCTGTTCAGGGGGTATGTCAACCAGAAATGTACCCGTAATTTGTTCAACCGATGCCAGATATTTCAACTTGTCAGCACTTCGGCGTAATGGTCGGAAAGCACAATAAAAATGAAATGTGTCCTGCATTCCACGCGGGGCCGTGTGCCAGCCCAAAGTATATGGCATTGGCATACCATGCACGGCATCAAGGCGCGAAACGGCATCATGCATCAAGGCAGCGAACTGAACTCGTTCATCAGCAGTAAATTCAGCCGGTGATGCCATCTGTCGATGTGGCACAACCCATGTTTCAAATGGATAACGCCCCCATTCCGGCACCATAACAATACCACACTCATTTTGCGCCAGAATAAGCGCCGGATTGATATGTGCAACTATATCACCAAGCGGGTTGCTATGCACAAAACTATCAGCCTCGCGCGCGATAAGAGCCGGAATATGCGACAGGGCATAAATCTGGCCATGCGGGTGATCAAGCGTTACACCAATTTCCCGCCCCCTATTTTCAAAGGGAAGCACATATTGAACGCGTTCATCCTGCATCAAGGTGTCCCAGCGATGACCAATTGCCGCTACCAACAAGCTGATCCGATCAACGCCAATCGTGGCAAAAGATGAATGATGATCTGCACTATAGCAAACCACATCACAAAATCCGATTCCTGGCGCGGTCTCAACCCCCAATTCAGGTGGCGTCCCTGCTTCGGCTGATAAAGCGGAAAAGCGGTTTGTAAAGATCGCAATCTCATAATCGGTAGCCGGCATATCGGTAAGCTTGCCACCTTTAACAGCCGGACAAAGCGGGCAATCGGCAGCATCTGGTAAAAAGGTACGACCCTGGCGTGTACTGGCGTGACACACCCATTCGCGTAGTAACGGATGCCAGCGCATATGTGCGTCTGCACCTTGCACCGCTGGCAAACTTTCTAGTAGCTCATAATCACGCGCGGTTTCGGAAAACAGCCACAAGCTTCGACCATGACCACGATCAACATATTTTGTGTGAAAGTCTGTCATTAGCGCAAAGCTGGCAACCAACCAGCATGTGCATCAAGAAGCTCATCAACCATCTGCCATATCTGATCAAGGTTGAGCTCGGCACCGGTATGCGGATCCATCATCACCGCGTGATAGACATGCTCCTTTTTACCGGTGATGATCGCTTCAACAGTTAGCGACTGAACATTTATACTGCTTTGCATGATTGCGGCAAGATGCGGCGGCAGATCATCAACACTCTGCGGTGTGATACCCCGTTTATCAACAATACACGGTACCTCGACACAAGCATTGGCGGGTAAATTGCCAATCAATCCGTCATTCAACACATTGCCATTTATGGTATCAGGCACGTCATTCACCACCGCATTTATGATACGTGCGGCATATTCAACCGACTTTTCACATATAATGGGGCTATCCGATAATAGTGCCTGTTCCTGCGCATCCCATTTTTCGATCTGGTCTTCACAACGACGAATATATTCATTGATGGGAATATCAAATTGTTTGATCAGTTCCGGCTGGTCATTCTTGATAAACCATGGCGTATATTCGGCAAAATGCTCGGATGACTCGGTTACAAAATAGCCAAGCCGCCTTAGCATTTCATAGCGTACATGATTGGTACAACCATCGTAATTCGCCCCATAATTTCGGCCATCAATCAATTTATGCAGACGTGGATAGAGATCCTCGACCCTGCCATCAGCATGGCGCTTGGCAAATTTGGTATAGAAGGCAACATGGTTTATTCCAGCGCATTCAAATTCAATATCATCAATGGACTCACCTAGGTCGCGCGCCAGATCAATCGCAGTGCCCTGAACCGAATGGCATAGACCGACATAACGCAAATCAGGCACCATCCGCGACAAAGCCAGACAGTTGATCGCCATTGGATTGACATATTGCAACATCAGCGCATCAGGGCATATATCCATCATATCACGCGCAATTTCGGCTAGAACCGGCACTGTTCGCAACCCCCGCATCACCCCGCCAACGCCCAATGTATCGGCGATAGTCTGCGTCAGACCGTATGTGGCCGGAATTTCAAAATCAATAACCGTGGATGGTTTATAGCCACCGACCTGAATCATGATGATAACAAAATCCGCACCTTGCAGCGCTGTGCGGCGATCCGTTGTCGCGGTTATCGTTGGCTTGGCATTGACCGTGGCGCTGATTTTTTCAGCCACTAATTGCGAGGTTTTCAACCGTTTTTCATCAATGTCCTGAAGCGCCACATGGCAGTTTTTAAAACAGTCTTCCAGCAACACATCCGTCAGGATATTCTGCATGAAAACGGTGCTACCAGCACCTATCATCGTAATTTTTATCATCTATTTACCCTGCACCAATCAGCCTTTACTGGCGCCAAAAGTGAGGCCTGCAATGAAATGCTTTTGCATAAGAAAGAAAATAATCACTGGCGGCAATGCCGCCATAATCGACCCTGCAGAAATAAGGTGATAGGCAGAAATCCATTGCCCGTTCAGTGACTTCAGACCCGCCGTAACAGGCATCGCATGCTGTCCCTGGATCAGAACAGTTGCCCAGAAATAATCATTCCAGATAAAGGTGAAAACAAGCACACAAAGCGCGGCGATTGCCGGACGGATCAAGGGCAAAACCACTGCCCAAAAAATCTTGAATTCAGACGCACCATCAATCCGCGCTGCCTCGACAAGCTCATAAGGCAAAGCACGGATGAAATTACGCATAAACAGCGTACAAAATCCGGTCTGGAAGGCAATATGGAACATGGCAAGACCAGTAACGGTATCATAAAGCCCTATCTGAAAAGTCAGATCACGCACCGGAATCATCAAAATTTGAAAGGGAATGAAATTGCCCGCGACAAACAGAAAGAAGATCAGAAGGTTACCCTTGAACCGGTAAATCGCGAGGGCAAAACCAGTCATACAGCTCAGAGCCACAGCGCCAATCACCGTCGGGATAGTGATTTTAAAGCTGTTCATGATGAACATGAACATGGGTGTATTGGTAAAAACATCTGTCAGATTCTGGATCGCCTGCCATTCGCTTGGAACGCCCCACAAATTACCCGACGTAATATCCGCAGACCCGCGAACCGCCGTCATCACCACCCCAAGCAAAGGCACCAGCCATATAAGCAAAGCCACTGGCAATGCTATTTTATAAAGCATCTGATTAGTCGGATGCGTTTTTTCAATGGGCGTCGGGAACATACCTATAGCCCCCGCTTTTCATCGCGATACATGCGATAAATGAAAAATAAAATATAGATCATCATGATCGAAAAAAGTATCGTGGCGATCGCCGAGCCATACCCCATGCGATAGCCATATTCGCTCAAGGCCTGCTCAAACATGAAATAAGCCAACACATTGGTCGATCCCCACGGACCACCCTGCGTCATGATAGCAATCATATCAAAACTTCGCAGTGATCCGATAATCGTCACCACAACAGCGATAAAGGTAGCTGGCCGTAATTGCGGCAGAATAATATTCCAGAATAACGAAAATCCGGTTGCCCCATCCATCCGCCCTGCTTCAATCTGATCGGCGCTTACATTGTTAAGTCCGGTAAGATAGAGGATCATGCAATAGGCAATTTGCGGATATAACCCAGCAAAGATAATGCCATAAGTAGCGTAATCTTCATCTGCCAGAATCGCCCAACCTTCAAGCCCTACCAGATTGAGCAACGGTGCGATAATACCGTAATTTGGCTCGTAGAACCACGTAAAGACCAGACCAATGACAACTTGTGAAATAACAAATGGAAAAAAGAAAAGTGACTTTATAACCCGAATACCAAAAACAACTTGGTTGAGAAACAAAGCGAGCGCGAGACCAATAGGCACCGCGGCCATAAAACAGACAAGCCAGCGGACATTGTTCCACAGCGCCGTATAGAACTCTTCGTCATCCATCAATTCTATATAATTTTCCAACCCAACATAGGTGGCTGGAGACAGCCCGTCCCACTGATACAGGCTGATCGAAATTGATGACATGATTGGCCACAAAACATAGACAGCAAACAATAAAATACCCGGCATAAGGAATAGCCACGGCATAAATGTTTGCTGGTTACGCTTCCACCAACCCGACTGACGAAGCGTCACATTTGTTTGTGCGTCCTGTGCTATTGTCATCAGTCTAACCAAATTAGAAATTGAAATCAGAAACTATAAACAAATGAATAATAAAATGGGAAGGCCAGCGATAGCTAACCTTCCCTGATATATATTACTTATAGACGCGCTGACGCGCTTTTTCCAAACGCTTGAGAATAGCGTCCCGACGTTCAGGCTTCACCATATATTCCTGGAAACCCTTCATGCCGGCAGATGCCATTTCAGCCGGGGCATCGCGGTCATAGAACTGTGCCATCGCATAGGCATTGTTCAGCATGTCGTTACCTGCCTTGAGAAATTTATCATCCTTGACGGTTGATTTATTATTGATCGGCAACTGGCCAAGAATGGCGTTGATTTCGGTCTGTACATCGGCGCGCGCCATAAAGATCAAGAAACGCTTGGCGTCAGTCTTGTTCTTGGCATTTGCTGGAATGTGGATCGTATCAGTTGGCGCTTCTTCAGCCATTGGAATACCTGGGGTGATTTCCGGAAACTGGAAAAAGCCAAGTTGATCGTCAGTCAGACCAGCCTCACGCAAAGGTGCAACAGCAAAGTTACCCATCACATACATGGCGGCTTCACCCTTAACCATAGGTGTCAATGCTTCCTGCCAGCTATAGGCCGCATGGTTCTCAAGGAAATAGCCTGGCTTGACCAGCTCGTCCCACTTGTCAAAAGTGGCTTGCACGCGTGGGTCAGTATAAGGCACCTTGCCAAGCGCAAGATCCATATGGAACTCATAACCATTCGTCCGCAGGTTCAGATAGTCAAACACACCGGCTGTTGTCCAGAGATATTTAGACCCAATAGTAATTGGTGTGATGCCACCCGCCTTTAACGTGGCACAGGCCGCGACAAAATCTGCCCATGTGGTTGGGACAGCAATGCCCATCTTTTCAAAGATGTCTTTGCGATAGTAAACGCCCCACTGATAGTAAGTATAAGGCACGCCCCACTGACGACCAGCGATGGTCATGGACTTTTTGGCATGCGCCATTGAACCGGTCAGCTCACCATCTTGCCAGCCTGTATCATCCCAGATGTCGGATACGTCTTCGAAAAGACCGGCCTTGACAAAGGGACGCATGCGGTTACCTGCATACCAGTTGGCAACATCAGGCGCGTCCGTTGTCAAAAAGTTACGGATAGACTGCTTATAGCCTTCATGGTCAAACAAATTCAGTTCGACAGTCACATCTGGATTTTCAGCTTCAAATTTCTTGATCATCTTTTCGAACGCTTCTTTTGGCGCTGGATCAGATGTATCAGTGTTGATAACAAGCGTGCCAGCGCTTGCGGCTGTTGCGGCCATTGCTGTAGCGGCAATCATCCCCATCAAAAATTTTTTCATTAGTCCCTCCCAAGAATTTTATGCATGTCATGACAGCAATGCCCACAGGCAGAGTGCTATTACCTACCTTGGAACGGAATTAGTATGCAAACATCCTAAAAAGTCATAAAATATTCTGGTATTATCATAAAAACGAGTTTATTTACGTATATGGAAACAATTCGGTCACGAATCCATAGCCCCAGTGAACAGCCAGTGCGGCAAATTTATATGCAACCGCAAACGCATCTGCATGTACCAGAAGGTTTCTTTGTCGAACATCATATTCCTGATGTCATGGCGCAAACCCATATGCATGGTCATATCGAGATCAACTACCTATCCAGAGGCAGCATGATCTATCAATTACCAACCGGCAATGTCCATATTCCGGCAAAACGGCTGGTACTGTTTTGGGGGCAGGTGCCGCATCGCGTGATCAAGGTGAATGATCCTGATTCCATCCATATTGCCTATTTACCCTTGTCGCAGGTTGTGACTTGGCCATTACCTGATCAGCTGATGCAATATCTGTTTGATGGTACGTTTGTAGCCAGTGACAATATAAATAATCTGGACAGTCCGTTGATGACACGCTGGCTTGACGATTTTCAGACCGATGATCCGCATCGGGCATCTTTGGCCATTGCTGAAATTCAACTCAGATTACGGCGCATGGCTATTGATGGATGGCATGCACTAGAGCTATGCAACGATGCGTATATGAGTACAGCATCGGCAAATCGAAAATTTAAACGTAAGGCTGCGGCCCGCAAAGTGCAGATGATGGTGGCCTTTATGGCACAAAATTACACTCAGACATTACATGTGGCCGATATTGCAGCCGTAGCTGGCATCTCAAAAGGCTATGCCATGGCTATTTTTACCGCTTTTATGCGACGGTCACTCACACAATATGTGAATGAATTACGCTTGAATCACGCGCGCGCATTATTGATGGACACGAATGACAAGATTGTCAGCATTGCGCTGGATTCGGGCTTTGGATCACTATCGCAATTTTACAGTCTGTTTCATAAGCAATTTGGCGTTGCCCCCTCGGCCTATCGCGATAGTACACGGCGGTAAGGCTGGTTACGGCGACAAAGATTAGCTAATTGTACCTAGGGCATACCCGCCGCCCCGCACTGTACGGATCAAATTTGGGCGCTTGTCATTGTCCGATGCCGCGCCATTAATCGCTTTACGCAGACGACTGAAATGCACATCGACTGTTCGCTCTTCGACAAACACGCCATGTCCCCAGACCCGATCAAGCAACAGCGGGCGGCTGAACACCTGACCAGGACGTTCAAACAATGTCAAAAGCAATTGATATTCCTTGGGGCCTAGCGGCACAGTTTTACCAGCTCTGCGCACTTCCATTCGGCTAGGGAAAATCTGCAAATCTTCAAATTCCATCATATCGCTTGCCAAAGCAGGACGCGCGCGGCGCAGCAGGGCTTTAACACGCGATACCAATTCGCGCGGGGAAAAGGGCTTGGTAATATAGTCATCTGCACCCGTATCTAGCCCCAAAGTCCGGTCACCTTCTTCTCCTCGGGCACTCAGAATGATAACAGGCAGGTCTTTGGTTTCAGTCCGTGAGCGGAACAGCCGACAAACCTCAATCCCCGACATATGCGGCATCATCCAATCCAGAATAATCAGATCAGGTTGCAAATCCTCAACCATATTGACCGCTTGCCTGCCGTCAGCAGCCTCGAAAACGGTAAAGCCTGCCTGCCGTAAATTGAACGAAAGCAACTCAAGCTGGTTTGGTTCATCATCAGCAATCAGGATTTTTGCATTCATCATTACGGTTACCCATTCACGCTATACTAGGATAATTTTGAGCTGCTTTTATCAGCCTTGGGTCTTTCATCATCAAGCTGTACACCTTCGACGAGGAAATATATTTCTTCGGCAATACCGGTCATATAGTCACCGATACGCTCAATGTTTTTGCCTATAAATAGCAAATGCACACCACTACCAACCATTTTACTATTATCCGTCATCATTGCGATGACCTCATTGTAAAAGGCTGTATGCATGTGGTCTAACTCAACATCACTGTTACGAAGGTCAATCGCAACTTTGGTATCAAGGTTATGATAAGCTTCCATGGCATCATTCATCATTCCCTCGGCCATGTGACCCATGCGCCCAATATTCACATCTGGAATGGTTTCATGTCCTGACGCTGCCATGGCTTTGGTTCGCCTTGCGATATTCTTGGAAAAATCACCAACACGCTCAAAAATGGATGCAATTTTAGAAGCCACCACAACCCGGCGCAGATCAGACGCTCGCGGTGAACGCAGGGCAATAATCTCAAAGGCATTCTGGATAATTTTAGCCTCCAGAACATCAAGTTCTTTATCACCCTTGATAATCTGATCAAGTATCTTTTCATCCTGCGTGGCAATCGCATCAAGCGCCATGACAAACCGCTCCTTGGCCAAATTGCCGAGCTGTTCAATACGCATGTTCAAATTATTCAAATCATCATCAAATGCTGAAACAATATGCGAGTTTTCCATGTTTCTATTATCCAATCTTGCCGGAAATATAGGCTTCTGTTTGCTGGTTCAACGGGTTAGTGAATACATCTTTGGTTTGTCCAACTTCGATGAGCTTGCCTAGGTGAAAATAAGCTGTGCGTTGTGAAATACGTGCCGCCTGCTGCATCGAGTGCGTGACGATCACAATCGAATATTCTGCACTAAGTTCATTTATCAGTTCTTCAATTTTCGCTGTGGCAATAGGGTCCAGTGCTGAACAGGGCTCATCCATCAGAATCACTTCGGGGCTGACTGCTATTGCCCGCGCAATACAAAGGCGCTGTTGCTGACCGCCTGACAAACCAGTGCCTGACTGGGTTAGCCTGTCATGCACTTCGGCCCATAGGCCAGCCCGCTGCAAAGCTTCTTCGACAATAGCATCCAGATGCGCTTTGTCGGCCGCCAGCCCATGAATACGGGGGCCATAGGCGACATTATCATAAATTGACTTTGGAAAGGGGTTTGGCTTCTGAAACACCATGCCCACACGGGCGCGCAACGGCACAACATCAATGGAAGGGTCATATATATTCTGACCATCCAGCGCGATTGTGCCCATAACACGGCATGAATCGATAGTGTCATTCATACGGTTTAAACAGCGCAGAAATGTTGACTTTCCACAACCTGACGGGCCAATAAGCGAAACAACCTCTTTGCTGGCAATATCAAGCGATACGTCATCAATGGCTTTCTTATCGCCATAAAAAACATCTACTTTGCGCGCCGTCATACGCGCATCATCAACATAAATATCACCTACTGTATCGGTGTGAACCTCTGCCTTGCTCATAGTGTCACTCTCAATCTCTTCATTAGATATATGTATCCCTAAATGCTTTTGCATATGCTCATCCTGACTACCAACGACGTTCTAGACGTTTCCTGAGCACAATTGCAAATGCGTTCATACCTACAAGAAATGCCAGCAACACAATAATGGCAGCGCTTGTTTTTTGAATAAACATACGCTCGGCAAAATCCGCCCACATGAAAATCTGTACCGGCAAAACCGTACCTGGATCCATCACACTGTTAGGAATGTCGACGATAAAGGCAACCATACCAATCATCAATAGCGGCGCGGTTTCCCCAAGCGCCTGCGCCATTCCGATAATCGTACCTGTCAGCATGCCGGGCAAGGCTAGCGGTATGACATGGTGAAAAATGGTCTGCATACGTGACGCACCAACTCCATAAGCTGCATCGCGTACACTTGGCGGCACCGCACGTATTGCGGCACGTGACGAAATGATAATTGTCGGCAAGGTCATCAATGCCAGTACGACACCACCAATAAGCGGTATTGATCGCGGTAGCCCAAATATACCAATAAATATAGCCAGACCAAGAATACCAAATACCACCGAAGGCACCGCCGCCAGATTATTGATATTGATCTCGATAAATTCGGTTATGCGATTTTTCTTGGCTATTTCTTCAAGATAGACCGCCGTAGCCACACCAATGGGAAAAGACAGCACAAGACAGACAGCCAGCGTCATCAGAGAACCGACAAAGGCACCCTTAATGCCCGCCATTTCAGCATCACGCGAAGCACTGCCAAAGAACAGATAGTCGCTGACATTATAACTAATGCGCCCCCGGGCATTTAAATCATCAACATAGCCAATCACCCGATCATTAATCCGGCGATCAGCTTCAGGCGTTTCGCGCTTGATAAATCCACGCAGGAAGCTGTCAATATCATCATCTAGAGCAAAGCGCATTGGCTGAATAGTGCCAAATAGATCGGGGTTTTCTTGTACGAATTTACGAATACGTTCTTCGCTTCCAGATGAAATCATCTTACCCGCTGCACGCTTTCCAGACCGGCCTTCGGGTTTTACAGCCGCAAACAGGGCGTCACGAACAACACCACGCGCATCGCCGCTATAAAGCGAACCGGTGGACAAATCACCTTTCGGGTCAAGCCGCTCACGATCAAGCTCAACGTCAAGCGTGACATAATATTGGAAAAATCCAGGTATGCCTTTTGACAAAATTGTCGCAAACAAGGTCACCAGAAAAATCAATGCAATGGCAATCGCTATCCGTCCGTAAAAGCGGAAGCGCTTTTCTTGTTTATTTCGGCGTTTAATGGTTTCCTGAACTTGCTTAGTTGCCTGTTCTGGCGACAACAACCCTTGCTTTGATCTATTCATATTGCTCTCGGTATTTCTTTACAATTTGAAGCGCAAAGAAATTCAATCCAAGCGTGATCACAATCAACGTCAATGCCAGAGCAAAGGCTGAAAGCGTCTTGGCTGATTCAAATTCCTGATCGCCAACCAGAATGGTTACAATCTGGGAAGTTACTGTGGTAACAGCGTCAAGCGGGTTAAACGATAGATTTGCCGCAAGACCCGCCGCCATCACAACAATCATTGTTTCACCAACCGCCCGTGAGACAGCCAGCAAAACCGACGCAACAACACCAGGTAAAGCGGCTGGTAAAACAACATTACGTACCGCTTCATTCTTGGTTGAGCCTAACCCATAGGCGGCGTCCCGAAGGGCTTGTGGAACCGCATTAATCACATCATCCGACAAAGATGACACAAACGGGATAATCATGATCCCCATCACCAAACCAGCCGCCAAGGCTGATTCAGACGCCACATCCAGCCCAATCAACGATCCCCCTGTACGAAGCAATGGTGCCACGGTCAGCGCTGCGAAAAATCCATAAACCACTGTCGGCACACCAGCCAGAATCTCCATCAACGGCTTGATAATAGCGCGTTCACGGCTAGTGGCATATTCGGATAGATATATGGCGCTGAAAAGCCCGACAGGTACCGCTACACTTAAAGCGACTAATGAAATAAGGAATGTACCTACAAATAATGGTACTGAACCATATAGCGCCGTGCCACCACCCGAACCAGCGCGTTCAGCACCTTCAAATTGCGGATTCCAGACGGTGCCAAATAAAAAGTCCTGAATTGGTACCAGTGCAAAAAACCGCATCGACTCAAAAACAACCGAAAACACGATCCCGATGGTTGTCAGGATGGCAATCACTGAACTGGTAGCTAAAAGCCCCATGATGATACGTTCAACTGCATTGCGCGACCGAAATGACGGGTTGATTTTAAGATAGCCAACCAGACCCCCGCCAAGCACCAATGCTAGCACCAGAATGCTTGTCAGCATCTGCGAAAAATCTGCCCATTTCGTCCATGCCTCGCCGGCGGCTGTTACCCATTCGGGCGGGGTGCCAAATTGAATGCCATCAACCACATTCTGGATCTGGGCAAGAACTATAATTTTATTGAAGTCTTCGGCCTGCTGAACGTCAAGCGGCACATAGTCAATTATCAGATTTGAAAAGACAAGATCATCGCCAATCGCCATAACAAAAAGCAGGGCATAAGCTGGCAACATAGCCGTTAAGGCAACAAAGAAACCATAATAATGCGGTAATGAATGAAGTTTGGTCGCTTCGCGTGTGCGCAATAAAAGCGCTGCGCGACGACCAAGATAAAACCAGGCAGCCCCGATCACCAGAACGATAATGGCAAGATATAGCAGAGGCACCGCAGTTTTTTACCTTTCTTAAAAAAGGGAACCAGCACTTTTGCCGGTTCCCTCTATTAGCATATTTACTTCAGCATATCTGCTGTCAAAAGCGGCAGATCTTTCATTGCTGCGGCATAAGAAGCACGCTCAGCTGCTGGCATTGGAATCATGCCTGACTCAGCTAGGATACCATCTTCGTCCCAATGCTTTGTCCACTCATTCATGTAATCAGCTACACCCGGAATAACACCCATATGCTGATGCTTCACATAAAAGTAAAGCGCACGTGATACTGAATAATTATCAGTCGCGATATTATCAAAAGTCGGTGCTGTTCCTGAAATAACCGCACCCTGAAGTGTATCGGCATTCTGGTCAAGATATGAGAAGCCAAAGATACCGTATGAGGTTGGATCTTCCTGAAGCTTCTGTACGATCAAATTATCCTGCTCACCGGCTTCAACATAAACGCCGTCAGTACGCATGGCGCGACAAATTTTTGCTTTTTCACCCATGATTTTCAGAACCCGCTTGGCTTCATCATCTTTACCGCAATAGCCTTTTTCATTAACCATTTCGGCAAATGAAGCACGTGTACCAGATGTTGTTGGCGGGCCATAAACACGAATCGCAATGTCTGGAAGATCTGGGTTGATCTCTGACCATTTTGTGAAAGGATTTGGAACCATTACGTCAGTTTTATAATTTCTGACTTCCGAAGCTGGCACCATAGCTGTCAGCGCCTTGCCAAGATCAGCCTTCGAAATTGTCAGAAGCTCACCGGCTTTTGATCCAGCAACAACAATACCGTCATAACCGACTTTGATTTCTGTCAGCTTGACACCATTGGTGCCACAATAAGCTAGTTCTTTTTCTTTCATGCGCGACGACGCATTACCGATATCGGTGAATTCGGTGCCTACACCATCACAAACACTTTTCTTGCCGACAGATGATCCGCCTGATTCGACAACAGGTGTTTTGAAGTCAGGGTTACGGCCAAGACGCTCAGCAACAATGGTTGCAAACGGCAGAACGGTTGAAGACCCGGAAATACTAATGTAGTCACGGGCTTGCGCAGTGCCAGCTAGCATCATGCCAGCCAGTACGCCTGAAATAATAATTGATTTACGCATTCTAAGCTCCCAATTCGGTGAAACAACCTCCCTTATTGGAGGCCAGCGCATACTCAACCGATTAGGTTACTTATTTATTAAAGAAATATTACAGTTTTATGACAGCGTGGCACGCAAATGAGACCAGCCGACTTTAAGTATAGGGCACTAGCGAGCGAGCTATATTAGCGGCAACGTTACGGTAAAGATTGTTGACTCGCCTGGTACTGATGCCACATCCATACTCCCGCGATGCCGGTTAAGAATATGCTTTACGATGGCCAGGCCAAGTCCGGTACCACCAATTTGACGCGATCGCGCCTTATCAACGCGATAGAATCTCTCAGTAATGCGCGAAAGATGCTGTTTAGCTATGCCTTCGCCTTGATTAATGACATCAATTTGAAGCTGGCCTGGCATCGGTTCCGTCAGCTCAATCACAATGTGCGAACCTTCAAACCCATATTTAACGGCATTCTCGACCAGATTGACAAAAACTTCTGTCAGTTCATCATAACTGCCAAGGATTCGCGCGGGTTTGGCTTTATCCAGCCTATTATCGCGGACAATTATCTGCATATTGCGGGCTTCGGCTTTGCCAACCAATGTATCGCGCACAGCATTGATCGTTGCCAGAAGTGATACCTCATTTTCCGGAATGATATGCTCATAGACCTCGACCCGCGACAATGATAACAGATCGTCAATCAGGCGCGTCATGCGTTTTGACTCTTCATCCATGATTTTCAAAAAGCGCAGTTTCATCGCATCATCAGTTACATCACCATTAATCATGGTTTCAATGAAACCAGACAGGCTTGTCAAAGGCGAGCGCAATTCATGACTGACATTGGCAACAAAGTCGCGGCGCACATTTTCAAGGTTGCGCTGCAAGGTCATATCAAGAAACAGCAACGCAACCATGTTATCGTCCAGCGGTTTGATCCGCAGGGCAAACTCGGTCGAGACCATATCAGTTGGCTGATATACCACTTCTTGTACGATGCGCCCTTCGGCGACATGGGCAAAAATACGGGTAATATCATCATGTGTCACCACATCGACAATATATTTCCCTACCAGATTCTGCCCTAAAAGCCTGACAGCTGCATCATTAACGGACAGAATCATACCGTTGTTATCAGCTATGATCAGACCATCATCAAGCATTTCGGCAATCTGGCTTATCATGGGTGCAGATGCGTAATCAGGTAAATTCATTTCAGTTCCAAAACCCTCACAAATAATCATCTTTACATACTGAATATTACAAACAGATTACCCTTAAAAAGAAAACTTTGTTTCATATGACCGTGACCAACAAAACCAGGTGAAATTTGTCTGTAAATATTCAATTTTGTAAGGTCTGAAAATCTTAAAAAAGACGCCTCAATATTACAATTTTCTGTGGCGATAATTTTGAGAGAATATAGCGTTAAAGTTTTGTGTTTATAATCAGGTGTTTATCTATATTTTAATGAGTAATAGAAAAAATCTATGAGTTGTAAAGTGATTCAAAGTAAGTTTGTAAAATGTTAATAAATAGTTTGTAAAAGATTACAAATTAACATTTTTTTGGTTTATTAATCATTTTTCCCTGCCTACCAATTTATCAACGGAAATGAAAAAAATGAGGGGAAAATAAAAAATGATTACCAAAACTTCAAAAATGCTTACCAAATGCGCCCTGGGTGGTTTGGCTATTTTAATGGCTTCAATGCCATCCTATGCATCGGACTGGAAGCCTATTAAACCGGTCGAAATGGTCATTATGGCTGGACAGGGTGGTGGCGCTGATCGCCTCGCACGTCTGTTTCAATCTATTATTCAAAAAGAAAGTCTCGCATCAATGCCTGTATTGCCAATCAATAAAGGTGGCGGCTCAGGTGCCGAGGCCATGCGGTATCTGAAAGACAAGTCAGGTGATCCCCATGTGCTGATGGCGACGCTGAATAGCTATTACACAACGCCTTTGCGTACTGATATTGGCGTTGATATCGAAGAATTCACACCAATCGCCCGTATGGCTGTTGATACTTTTGTACTTTGGGTTAACGCTGATAGCGACATCAAAACACTTGATGATTATGTTGCTGCGGTTAAGGCGGCTGGTGGCACATGGAAAATGGGCGGTACCGGCACCGGTCAGGAAGACAGCTTAATCACGGCCATGCTGGAAAAGGAATTTGGCATAAAGCATATCTATGTACCATTCAAAGGTGGCGGCACTGTTGCCAAAAACCTTGTCGGTGGTCATATCGACAGCACTGTAAATAATCCGTCAGAACAAATGGGCTTTTTCGAGGCTGGTAAATCTCGTCCGATTGCCGCCTTCACACCAGAGCGCCTTGCGGTATTCCCAGATGTGCCAACTATGGCTGAACTTGGTCATCCGATGACATATTATATGCAACGCAGCTTTGTTGCGCCGGCTTCAATGCCTGATGCGGCTGTCGCCTATTATGTGGAAATGTTCAAGAAACTGTCTCAGACAGAAGAATGGCAGACCTATGCCTCCAAAAAGGCTCTGATGACTGATTTCCTCAGCGGTGACGAATTGCAGGCATATTTCTTGGCAGAACGTGCGGCGCATGCCGATATTCTAAAAAACATGTAAGATCATTTAATCAGATAGACATCATTCAAGTTATTGAGAGGGCGTGCCCTCTCAATAATGCTATCGGATTAATAGGGGGAATGCCTTATGAATCGCGCCGATAAAACTATAGCTTTGGCTCTCATGGGCTTGTCGATCTACTTTATGTGGCATGCCAAAGAGTTGCCTATCGGCTGGGTGCCTAGTGATGGGCCTGGTGGGGGTGCATTTCCCTTTTGGCTTTCAGCAATTCTATTTTTGAGTGCATTAGGCGTACTGATAAGTGCGCTCCGAGCATCCAAAGAAAATACCGAAAATATAAAGAAACCTTTCTTTGAGCCCGAAACTGTCTCAGCTGTCATAAAAGTCAGCTGTGCTGTTTTTGTTACTGTCGCCATCATGGCAACGCTTGGAACTTATGTAGCGCTCTTATTATTCCTGTTTTGGTATTTACGCATCTTCGGCAAGCACAGTCTGAAGTTGACCGCAATCATCACATTGGTAACGCCGGTCTTTGTGTTCTTCTTCTTTGAGGTAACGCTGAAAATCCTATTGCCAAAGGGGATAACCGAACCGCTTTTCTTCCCCCTCTATAATTTGTTTTTTTAAGGATCAGATGAATGGAAACGCTAGGCTTACTGTTAGACGGTTTTTCAACATCACTGTCTCTATTTAACATCATGATTGTTGTTGCTGGTGTCACAGCTGGTCTGTTTATTGGCGCCATGCCCGGCTTGGGATCGGTGAATGGCGTTGCAATCGTTTTGCCGCTGACCTTTCTGGTGCCACCCGAATCTGCCATCATTTTGCTGGCCGCTATCTATTATGGCGCTATGTATGGTGGGGCGGTAAGCTCTATATTGCTTGGTATTCCGGGGGCTTCAACCGCCGTTGCCACGACCTTTGATGGCCGGCCAATGGCGCAACAGGGCAAAGCTGGACTGGCCTTGATCACATCGGCTGTTGCGTCTTTTGTTGGCGGTACTGTATCCGTTATCTTGTTCACCATTTTTGCTGTGCCGCTTGCCGATGTCGCGCTTGCCTTTGGTCCCGCAGAAGAATTTGCTCTGGTTTTACTTGCTTTCACGACCTTTGTTGGTCTGGGCAATGACAATGTCTATAAAACCATGGTGATGATCATGCTTGGCCTGGTTCTATCGACTGTTGGCCTTGATCTAATATCTGGACAACCACGCCTGATTTTCTTTGATATGCCGGGCTTCTATTCAGGAATAAGCTTTCTTGTTCTGGCCATTGGCGTCTATGGCGTTGGTGAAGTTCTCTACACCATCGAAACATCAAAGAAGAACACCGAGGTCACCAATGCCCGCATCACCTTTGCTGAATTGGGCGCAGGTTTGCGTGAGCTTGCAAAATTATGGAAAACCATGACGCTGGGCTCTTTCGTTGGGTTTTTTGTTGGCATGTTACCCGCCGCTGGGGCGACACCTGCCTCGCTTATGGCTTATGGTATGGCCAAGTCCTCATCAAAGAACCCTGACAGCTTTGGCAAAGGGAATATTGAGGGTGTCGCCGCACCGGAAACAGCGAATAATGCGGCCTCAACGGGGTCATTATTGCCGATGCTTACCTTGGGCATTCCGGGATCACCAACCACCGCACTTTTGCTTGGGGGCATGGTTATTTGGGGATTGGTACCTGGCCCCATGCTATTCATCGAACAGCCTGATTTTGTGTGGGGGCTGATCAGCTCGCTCTATACGGCCAATTTTGCATCGGTCATTATCAATATTGCTTTGATACCTTTGTTTGTATGGGCTTTGCGGATGCCGGCGACCGTTCTATGCGCTCTTGTGCTGGTGCTATGTATCATTGGTGGGTTTGCCCCAAGCCAGAAAATGCATGATGTATGGCTTATTATTGCCTTTGGTGGTGCTGGCTATATTTTGCGCAAAGCAGACTATCCTCTGGCACCTTTAGTATTGGCGATTGTACTGGGCCCGCTGATGGAAAAAAGCTTTCGGCAAACTTTGATTGCCGAACAGGGCAATGTTTTGGCATTCTTCGAACGCCCTTTATCGGGAACATTCATGTGTTTGGCTTTGTTTTTCTTTCTATTACCACTGATTAAATATCTACGCCTATCTCAATTCGATCAAAAATCCACAACCAGTTCTTAACGGATAGATGTCATGACAACGCTTTCTTCTCTCATTTCGCTGCACCCCAAAGACGCACCAGCTATTGGCGCCCCGGGGCGTCCCTGGCTAAGCTATGGCGGGCTTCAAGATTTGGCACAGAATGTGGCAAACACGCTTCATGATTGCCATATCGGGCGCGGCGATAGAGTTGCCATTGTTATGCCAAATGGACCTGAAATGGCGACCGCCTTTATCACTGTTATGCAGACCGCTGTAACCGCCCCACTTAACCCGTCATATCGTCAGGATGAATATGAATTCTATCTTCAGGATTTAGGGGCAAAGGCCATTATCCTGCCGCATGATTATACAGGCCCTGCCCTTGATGCGGCGATAGCTGTTAATTTGAGAATATTGCGCGCGCATAGCGGCACCGATGCAAACGCTGGATATTTTGACCTGACCCCGGATAGTGTGGGGGCTAGCTCTATTGAAACGAATGATCAGCAATGCGACAAAAGCGCAACAAATGAAAATGATGTTGGTTTAATTCTGCATACATCAGGCACCACATCACGTCCAAAGATCGTACCTTTGCTACAATCAAATCTGGCAGCATCAGCTACCAATATTAAAAATACACTGGCACTAACCCCCGCAGATCGCTGTCTGAACATAATGCCTTTATTCCATATTCACGGCTTATTGGCGGCGGTGTCGGCCTCGCTTGTGGCTGGGGCATCTGTCTGTTGTACAGGCGGTTTTGACGCTCTACGGTTCTTTTCGGTGATAAAGGAGGTCAATCCCAGCTGGTATACAGCAGTTCCGACAATGCATCAGGCCATCTTAAGCCGTGCAGACCGCAACAAGGATGTCATCACAAATTTGAACTTACGGTTCCTGCGCTCATCATCAGCATCGCTTCCTTCACAAGTCATGCACGAACTTGTGGACACCTTTAGCGCACCTGTTATTGAAAGCTATGGCATGACCGAGGCTGCGCATCAGATGGCGTCAAACCCTCTGCCACCAAGACCGCAAAAGCCAGGTGCTGTCGGAGTTGAGGCTGGACCACTTGTACGCATTGCCAATGAAGTCAAAAATGAATTGCTGGGCGCTGACGCGGTTGGTGAAGTTGTGATTTCGGGCGACAATGTAACCCCGGGCTATGAAAATAACCCTACCGCTAATGAAGCCAGCTTTTTCATCGCTGATGGATCACGTTGGTTTCGCACCGGCGATCAGGGTACCTTTGACAAGGATGGTTATCTCAGTCTGACCGGACGGTTAAAGGAAATCATCAATCGTGGTGGTGAAAAAGTCAGTCCGCTTGAAGTTGATGAAGTTTTGATGGATCATCCCGCCGTGGCGCAGGTTGTCACATTCGCAATGCCGCATGATAAATTGGGCGAGGAAGTCGCTTGCGCGCTTGTTTTAAAAGCTGACCAAGAGGCAACTGCACAGGATATTCGCGCGTTTGCCGCAACCCGTATGGCTGATTTTAAAGTGCCACGCAAAGTTGTTATTCTTGATGAAATACCAAAAGGCGCTACGGGCAAGATGCAACGTATTGGACTGGCCGAAAAGCTAGGCCTCGTCTAACAGCGCGACAGAAAGGAATAATCATGAAAATTTGTATCTTTGGTGCAGGAGCCATCGGTGGGTATCTTGGCGCCAAGCTGGCTGCCCATGGCACCGATGTCAGCCTTGTTGCACGCGGGCCGCATCTGGACGCCATGCGCACGAATGGCTTGCGCCTTATAGACGAAACAGGTGAAACAAATGTGCGCGTCAACGCGTCAAGTGATCCAGCAGATTTAGGTGAGCAAGATTATCTGGTTATCACCTTGAAAGCGCATTCCGTGCCGCCGATGGTTGAAAAAATGGCGCCTCTCATTGGCAAACATACAACGATCTTAAGCTGTGTGAACGGTGTCCCATGGTGGTATTTTTACAAGCTTGGCGGCGATCTTGAAGGCACCCAGCTTGCATCTGTTGATCCTGCTGGTGCTCAATGGAATGGATTTGGCCCAGAAAAAGTTCTTGGCTGTGTTGTCTATCCGGCCGCAGAGGTCGTCGAACCTGGTGTAATTAAACATATTGAAGGTAACCGGTTTTCGCTTGGCGAGCCTGACGGGCAAAAATCTGACCGGATCGTCACTTTATCCAAGATATTTTCCGAGGCAGGCCTGAAGGCGCCTGTGCGCCCGCGTATCAGAGACGAAATATGGGTTAAATTATGGGGCAATCTTTCCTTTAACCCGATATCGGCACTTACCCATGCAACGCTTGATATTTTATGCACTGACCCAAGCACAAGAATAGTTGCGCGTAATATGATGCTTGAAGCACAGGAAATCGCCGAAAAATTGGGTGTCAAATTCCCGATTGATGTGGATAGACGCATCGAAGGCGGTGCGGCTGTTGGCGCGCACAGAACCTCGATGTGGCAGGATCTGGATATGGGACGCCCTATGGAGATCGACGCCTTGGTCGGTTCAGTTAAAGAGCTTGGCCGCATTACGGATACACCAACACCTACGATAGATGTAGTTCTTGGCCTGATTCAAATGCGGGGTAAAGTTGCAGGCGTATATTAAATAAGCCCTGCCCATAGCTCATGCTCACCTGACCATTTTATAACGGCATAATCATATAGGAACCCAGCCAAAAAAATGAACAGACTGGCATAATTTGCCAACCTGCTCACAAGTCTAGGGAGTTCTATAATAGGATTATTCAGCAGCTAGTAACTTTGCTTTCTCGGCATGTGTATCGGTAAAATAGGTTACCGCGGCACCAACACCTGATCCGGCGTCAAATTGAATGCCAGCATCACGCATAGCCATTTCCGCACCACCCAGCATCTGTAGCACCATAGCTTCATTAAGCCAGCCCAAATGCCCGATCCGGAACACTTTGCCTGCCACTTTGCTAAGACCGCCACCAAGCGAGACACCATAATTATGATAGGCTGCCTTGATCACATCATTGGCATCACAATCTTCATTCACTAGGATCGCCGTTACCGTATCTGAAAAATTAGCTTGATCCACGGCACAGTTACGCAATCCCCATGCTGTGATCGCTTGGCGCACACCTTCGGCCAAACGATGATGACGTGCAAAGACGTTATCCAGACCTTCTTCCAACAGCATATCAACCGATGCCCGTAATCCACGCATCAGCGTCATGGCTGGTGTATAGGGAAAATAGCCTGTTCGGTTGGTCTCGGCCATGTAATGGAAATCAAAATAACCACAGCCCAAATAGGTATCCGCATCACGCGTTGACACATTCTTTATTTCATAAAGCACCCGCTCGCTGACCCCGACGATCGCCAGACCCGTTGGCAGCATGAACCCTTTTTGTGATCCGGATACAGCGACATCAACGCCCCATTCGTCCATGTTAAATTCAATCGAACCAATCGAACTCACACCATCAACAAAAAGCATGGCAGGGTGATTAAGATCATCCATCACGCGTCGCACCGCGGCTACATCACTGGTCACACCTGTGGCGGTTTCGTTATGACATACAAGTACCGCCTTAATAGAATGGTTTTTATCAGCCGCAAGCGCATCACGATAAGCATCGATTGGCGTCGCTTTACCCCATTCTTGATCAATACACGTCACGTTCAGATTGAGCTGGCGGCACATCTGCACCCACAGATCAGAAAACTGACCAAATGAAGAGGCCAGGACGCCATCGCCTGCGCTTAGTGTGTTACGTAAAGCTGCTTCCCATCCGCCTGTACCAGAACCGGGAAACACGAACACTGTTCCTGTTTCGGTGCGGAAAACTTTTTTAAGATCGGCAAATAATGGCAATGTAAAATCAGGAAGATCAGGCGCACGGTGATCCTCTAATGCAACGTCCATAGCCTGACGTACGCGAAAAGGCATATTTGTTGGTCCGGGAACAGCAAGCGTTCTATTTCCAATCATTTCCACTCTCCATTTGGTTATCTCCTATAATGAGCCTTAACCAAAACCTGATCGCTTGCACGTATTTTAGTGTGAATGTGTATAAGGTGTATATAACTAAAAAAATTTATGTTAATTTGTAAATATTCTACTATTCAAGAGGTCGTCATGCGCAAAACATTCATCGGACCCAGACTTCGTCAATTACGCCGTGACAGCGGGCAAACGCAGGCGCAAATGGCTGAAAAACTTGGCATCAGCCCTGCCTATGTAAATTTGCTGGAAAAAAACCAACGGAGCCTGTCAGTTCAGGTTTTGATGGCCTTATCCGATGAATATAATGTTGATTGGCGCGATGTCGTTCTGGAAAAAAACACGACAGTTCTTTCCGATCTTCGCAATATTTTGCAAGACCCTCTCTTTACAGGCACACCGCCCGATCTTGATGAATTACGTTCTGCCATCGATCATGCCCCGCGTTTGATAGATAATTTTATAAAGCTTTATCACAGTCATCGCACATCGATGGAAAAGATCATGCAGCTTGGCAGCGAGCGCATGCCCAAAGAAATACTCGATACATCACCAGAAACCATGATTCATGATTTCTTCCGTGACAATCTGAACCATTTTGACACTTTGGAAAGGGCAGCAGAGACATTAGCCGCCGAAGAGAACTATGACTCAGACGATGCCTATGCGATGCTCAAGGCTCGTCTTAAAAACAAACATGGTATTTCGATCAGCATTATCCCTGTTGAATCGATGAATGGCGCTTTGCGTGTTTTTGACACCGCATCAAATGAGATTCAGCTTTCCGAAGCGCTAGATCACAAGAACCGCACCTTTCAGCTGGCACATACTTTATGTTTTGTCGAATTTAGCGATATCTTGGACAAAATAACAGCCAATAGCAATTTTGGGACGCCAACGAATATAGCGCGCTGTCAGGTGGAACTGGCCAATTATTTTGCCGCCGCCTTTCTGATGCCATATGAAAAATTCATCTCTTTGGCCGAAAAAAGTCGCTATGACATTGATCGTCTTGCTTCTGGATTTCTGGTGTCCTTTGAACAAGTCTGTCACCGGCTTACAACCCTGCAACGGCATGGACGCCGCGGTGTGCCTTTCTTCTTTCTGCGTGTCGATAAGGCAGGCAATGTCACCAAGCGATTTAACGCGACGAGCTTTAACATCGCTGAACATGGGGGATCTTGTCCTGTATGGAATATCCATACTGCCTTTCGCATGCCTGGCGTGATTCTGCCCCAATTTGTCGAGCTTCCAGATGGTGAACAATTCTTTACGCTAAGCTGTACAACTGAGCGACCGGTTTACAGTCATGATACGCAGGATCGCCGGCTATCAATATCTCTTGGATGCGAGATTAAACATGCTGACAAATTGATTTACACCTCGGGCCTTGCCAATTCAGCCGAGCGATCTTTCAGCCAGATTGGTATTAACTGCCATCTTTGCCTTAGAAAAGCCTGCTCACAGCGCGCCCATGCTCCGCTATTCACCGAACTGACAACCGATACAAGTCGGCGCGGCGAAACGCGCTATGAAAGCTAGACCCACACAACCAGATTTAATGATTTAGGTATATGGCAGTGGTACAGGCTTCAAGGCGTCTGTAAGCCGGCGAACTAAAGTATGAATTCTAGCCACCCAATCCGGACTTCATATTGAACTCCACATTCGATCACGGTTACTGATCCCGTAGCCTGTTTCAAAACGACTTGCTCAACGGGGTGGGGCTTGGATCTGTGACCTTGGCACTCGGGCCTCGCAGTTTACTTGATTGTTTGGTGGAACGGCGGGCTGGTGGGCTATTATGAAATGATGAGTTTATAGGTTAAAGTGAGTGCCAACATTCTATTTTCTGACACCCACTATACACTTAATCATCCCTAGCTGGTCTGCATTGGCGAACAATAGCAGGACGATTTTGTATTTGAGGGAATTTATCCCTTAATCAACTATTTAGTCGATTGCTGCATAGTAATAAAATCATGTCATCGTAAGTCATGTTTAGGTTTAGGGCACAAGATCGATAGAAATAGCCTTTGGACAAGCCAGGCATTAAATTAGCTTCAACAAAATGTGGCAATCCCTTTGCGCATAACCTTATGTCTATTCTGCCAAAGGACCGACCACCAAGAGCTTTAAACGCAGATTTTCCTACCTCTGATAGTTTCTTATGAAGAGTTTTGTTTTTAACTTTTCTGACAGTCTCTTGATCTAATCTTTTGATCTCATGGTCTAATACTCTATGACCACGTTCGTTTTTAGGGGCTATTATCTCAATCGGCATAGCGGTTAGTAAGTTGGTTCTTTCGTCTTCAAGGATTCCAACACTAAACTCTCTACCGGTTAAATAACTTTCTACTAGAGCGTCACAATTTAGGACGTTACAAATTTGATCGACTTTAGCGTCAAGTTGTTTTCGGTCGAAAACAAGTGATAAATCGTCAATCCCAATGCTATCCCCACCCCTTACAGGTTTTACGAAAACCGGATAAGGAATGTTCATATTGTTATCTACAGAGACTTTGTTGGTATTTATTATGACATAATCTGCAGTGAGAATCCCGGCTTGTTTTACAATTGATTTTGCAAAGCCTTTATGGTGCTCACGATCTAAAGCGGCATGGTTCGATCCGATATAACGAATATGATTTAGTTCAAGAAAATCATTCAGCCAAATTTGATTTTCTTCAAATTCGAAATACTTTACACCCGAAAAAACCAAATCTGGTTTTCTTTTTGCCAATTTAGTTAAGCATTCAAGTGTACTAATTTCTGTGATGCTAACTTTTGAATATTTTTTCGAGAGAATGCTATGAATTAATTTTGCATTAATTGTGATCGCAACATTTTTTTGGTTTTTACGTCCATCAGGGTTGGGTACTGTTATTATCTCAATTATCTGGTTTGTCTTTAGCTTTCTTTGATTTTGAGAGTTGGTAAAGTCTATCTTTATTATGTTTTCTGAGCCACTCACTGTTGAGGGTACAGGATGAAGTTGTTTTATCACAATTTCAGGTCTCCTTTCGTCATGAGAACATCCCAGAAGTGCCCAAGGCCGCTTTGATTTCTCCAGAATTAAAAACTACCAAACGCTTAGAGCAATATTCTATCATTGCGAGGTTGAACTATTTTTCTTCTCACTAGCTCGCTTTGCTTCCGCTAGGGCATCATCTAGCCTTAAATATTTATATGTGCCTACGTGATAGCTATCTGACGAAACCCGTTTAACACCAAGTTTTTTTAGCGCAGCATCGTTCATATTTTTACGTTCATTAGACATACTTTATCCCATCTCGATTTTCAGGTTATACACATCAATTATGTAAGGAATTTCTTATTCAATTAGCTCACCTATCAACTCGCAATCAAATGTTTGCTCTTTGTTAAAAGACATGTCGTAGACACTGTTGTTATAAATAAAAACCTCTCCATCTCCTTTTAAAAGTCTGGTGCCCTTTGATAAGGCATAGAGGCACTCGCTTAAGGAAACGTAGCTATCATTTGATTTGCTAAAATTAAATTGTTCCGCTTGCGCGGCGACTGAAAGAAATAGTGAGACGATTGAAAATATGAGGATATTCTTCATTTCATTTACCTTTTTTTGAACCAAGTTCCAGCAGTGCTGATTTAGTCATCGTGTTGGATGTTGCCAAAACTTTCGGTTTTTCTTTTTTTGTTTTTTTGGTTTCTCGATTGCCTTTGCGACTGTTGCCCTTTGACATTTCATTTATCTCCAAATGGTAATTTTGATTGGCAAAAGATATTCCCTTGACCCACAGTCAAAAAGTGGTTCAGGGAAATTGGCTATCTCTGATGCGTGACAAATCATCATCAAAATTCCAAACAACACAAAGGGTTGCTTGTAAAAGCTTGATAGTGATTAAACTGTATCTAATGCACGATAGTTTGCTTATGTTGATTTTTACTAAGCAATCAGTTGCAACGGTTTGCATTGCACTGCTTTAATTTTCTGCGCTAAGACACATACTAATTAAATCTCAGATTACACTGGGCCTTTTCATGAACTAAAGCAAGGTTATTGTTTCAGCAAGAAACAAACAAACCTTTAGTTTCGTTTTGAAGTCGTCAAATTTCGATGAGGATGGTGGCCTAGATCGGCTGGCGACCCTGCCGTACCATTGGCTCGTGCAAAGGCTCCGGAGCCAAGAACCACATACTATAGCCCTAAAGCTGGGTAATTTGGGGCAGGGTTACTGATCCCGTAGCCTATTTCGGAAAGACTTGCTCAACGTTGTGGGGGCTTGGAGGACAATATAATTTCTGGCAATCAGTGAGGACTCATAAAACATCACACCTGATTAAGCCTAAGCCGAAGGGCTCACGGTTCCCAGACAAGGGACTACTTCATCTCAAAACCCTGATCAGCAAGAAATTGTTTCATGTGAGGCCGTGACTCTTTCTCAAGAAGACCCGCCATTTGTTCGCTCCAACTTTGAGATTTTTTATTGCCACTCCGAGTCGCATAATACTCTCGTGCGATACTGTCATAAGCGTCAATCTGCTCTGCCTCTTCTGAAGCATCATAAATATTGTCTTTTAATATAACTGAAAGGGGCAATCGCGGCTTAACTTCAGGGTTTTCAGCCGGATGACCAATGCACAAACCAAACACTGGATACACATTTAATGGTAACTTTAGCAGGGCGCTAGTTTCTGACGGATCATTGCGAATAGCGCCAATATAGCAAATGCCCAATCCGAGTGCTTCCGCCGCAACAACAACATTCTGAGCATAAAGCGCTGTATCGACAGTTGAGATTATAAACTGCTCAGTAAAACCTTTTGTGGGCGTACCACCATGTGCCTCACAACACTTTATTGGACGGTTAAGATCAGCACAAAAGACCAAAAATTCCGGCGCGGACATAACTTGAGCTTGATTTCCTGCGACTGCCGCCAATTGCTTGCGTTTGGTCATATCTGTTACTCTAATAATCGTAACACCTTGCAGAAAGCTTGAACTAGCGGCAGCTTGACCTGCTTTAACGATAGTTTGCAGAACGTCATTTCCTATGGGTTCATCAGTAAATTTTCTAATTGATTTATGCGCCATCAAAATATCGATTGTTTGGTTCATTCTTAACTCCTGACTATACAACACCTCAATATTCAGTAACGTTTGTAATTCAAAAGTAAAGCTGATTAAGTATCATTATAATTGCAGTGCCTTTAGTTTGTATATGTTACCTGATGACATGTTGGGCCCCACATTTTAGCCCTGATGGAATGGATTGCAGCACCATGTTTTATTTTGGCTCCTCACCTTTTACCCTTGCACCAATTTTGAATGTGCCAATTTTGAAGGTGGGCTCAATCAGGTTCGCCTGCCTATTTGTAGTCGCGGGTCTACTCGCCCCTTTTGGCGCATTTGCCACCGGAACGCAGATTGATCTTCGCCACGAAGTACAATGGGGAAATGTGAATGTTGGTGAAGTCGAGACCAGTTGGCTCTTTGACCAGACGACGTTCGAGATGGTTGGTAAATCGAGGACAGTTGGCATCTCAGAAAAGTTGCGAAAATATCGAGGTAACAGCACAGCTAAAGGCCACATACATGACAACCGTCACATGCCCGTACAAATCGACATTAATGGGATTTACAAAGGTATGGAAAGGAATGCCACTGCAATCTGGAACCCCAAAAATGGCCGCATACGTACCGTCAGAACACCATCACTGAATCTTAAAAAGGTTCATCCTTTGGATGATAAAGTCATCCAAGGATCGATAGATCCCTATACTGCCATGCTGCGTGCGCTTCATACGATAAAACAGACAGGATCATGTAACAGTAGCCACAATATCTATGACGGCCTTAGGACTGCCGAATTGACGCTACACGATCTTGAAGATGATCTCAGGCCTAATTTCCTGACCGCAGATAGGCCAGACGCCTATGATGGTGCCGTGATAGCGTGCGGCTTGACCAGCAAGCCGACAGGCGGGCATCAGCTAAAATCGCGCTGGAACAAGAAAAAGCGTAACATTGATGACACAATCATTTTCATTGCCGAAATTGAACCCGACATCTTTCTGCCAGTACGTATCGAGATCAAAACATTCCTTGGCACAATCACCACAAGGCTTGTCATGACCAGCTTATCAATAAAGAATAGCTGATGATATTGCTGACCAAATTTGGCTGGCATCTCCATGACAAGCCAAAGATAAAAGGTGCCCCAATGTTGCGGCATGATGGTGACCCTAACAAAAGGTCAGATTATCAGGGGTGAAAACACTCACGGTACCTAGGCCAGCGACTATTGGGCCTTTTGCCGCCCCGATATGGCCTAATTTTTGTTGATGTCGCACTTCATAATAGCCTTACACTTCACCGCGCCAATCATGAACAGGCCTAAATCCGAGCATGTCTTTCATTTTCTGATTTGAAAAAAGACATTCATCATCTGCCAGTGGTCGCTTTACAGGAACATCGGAATAGAATTGTTTGATTATCTCGGCATTGCCAAGATCGACAGAGTTTTGATCATTTGAAACATTGAAAATTTCAAACCCAAGATCATCCTTTAACAGGCAACATTCAACTGCCTGACCAAGGTCACGACCATCGATATAGTTAAAAGCGTTTGGTAAGCGGACTTCAGGATCTTTGCAGAAATCGGCAAACAGGCCATATTCATCGGGTTCAATCACGTTGCCAATCCGCAACCCGTAAATGTCAAAATCAGTACGAAGCTGGAACGCGCGTGCTGTTTCCTCATTAACGACCTTTGAGGTGGCATAGGCGTCCATCGGACGAGGTTGATCGTCTTCATCGACCGGCAAGGCCAGCGGCTTTGGCACGCCATGCGAGAAGCATAACCCGTAAACAGTTTCAGAGGATGCAAAAATGACTTTGCGGATATTCAATTTTGCGGCGGCTTCAAGAATATTATAAGTGCCCATCACATTGGTCTTGTATGTCTCAACATCAGTCGTCTGCATAATTCGTGGCACCGCAGCAAAATGCACAATGGCATCAAAGCCAAGCGGCCATTGCCTTTCACGGATTTCATCGCGATTCATATGACCCGATAGCGCCGAGAAAACTTGCCCTGTATCAGTAATGTCAACTTGCAGATAATCAACCCCGTCCTGATGCAGGTTAACAAGGTCAGCATTCAATACCCGATGCCCCTTATCAGCAAGATAACGAACAGCATGGCGACCAGCCTTACCACTACCACCGGTAAAAAATACGCGCTTCATCAAAATTTTCACCCCAAAACTATTGTAAAATATGTTTGGGATTATGTTCGATAACATTGTCACGGGGCAAGAGTTTAAAATCCCATTACCCGATTTAAATTACTGACATGTTGGACCCCACATTCGATCCCACATTTTAGCCCTGATTGGTATGGATTGCAGCAGCCAACAAATAACTTATATACCAAGAAATATCCCATATAATCAGAGACCAACGGGGATAAATTTAGCGAATTACAAGATAAAGATAAGGGGGGGGGCTGGCGGAGGGACGGGGATTCGAACCCCGGTGAAGTGTTACCCTCAACACGCTTTCCAAGCGTGCGCCTTAAGCCACTCGGCCACCCCTCCGCAATAGCGGCAAATTAACAGGGTCACCCCCGCATGTAAACCAGTCGTCATTCTCTAAATCATGCTCTCTGATCAATTTTGCAACTTTTGCACTTTTGGCTTGTGACTAGTGCCTGCAACCGCCACTATGAGGAAATGATAAGGATAAGTGAATGATAAGGATTTTCTTTAAAATCATTGCCGCTTTGTTCGGCCTATTGGCATTATATGTTATTTGGCTAGATGTAACCAACGACATCAGCCCCAGCATCGTGCTAGGCCAGTTTTGGTTCGAACATCACAGCGTATCCTTGCAGGTTGGGGAAGCCATCATTAGCCGCTATATCGACCCATGTGGTTTGATCGTCGCGCTTAATTGTGAACCGTTTCTATGGCACCCAATGATCGCCAGCCTGCTTGGCTGGCCTGCGGCCTTGGTTTTTGTTATATGTACGCTGGTCTTTGGTGGCCTTGCAGGCCTTGCTGGCAGACGTTCATCTCGCCGCGCATCTAAACGCGTCTTGCATCGTGACGGGGCATCGTGACGGGGCATCGTGACGGGGTAGCCTAGCTGTGGCCAGCCCATTCATATAGTTTTTAATTATCACCCATTTTCAGCGCTTCAAAAAAGGCCGTTTGCGGGATATCGACCTTGCCGAACTGCCGCATTTTCTTTTTGCCTTCTTTCTGCTTTTCCAACAGCTTTTTCTTACGCGTGATATCACCACCATAGCATTTGGCCGTCACGTCTTTGCGTAAGGCAGCAATCGTTTCACGGGCGATTACCTTGCCCCCGATCGCCGCCTGCAATGCCACCTTGAACATCTGACGCGGCACCAGATCTTTCAACCGGATACAAATCGCCCGGCCTTTGCCTTCGGCTTGATCGCGATGCACAATCATCGACAAGGCGTCAACCGGATCACCATTGACAAGTATCGACACTTTTACCAGCTCACCAGGGCGATAGCAATCAATGGCATAATCAAAGCTAGCATAGCCTTTGGTGATAGATTTAAGCCTGTCATAAAAATCAAACACAACTTCGTTTAGCGGCAAGCGATATACCGCCATTGCGCGATTGCCCGCATAGGTCAGATCAATCTGCTCACCTCGACGTTCAGTACATAAGGTCAGAACCGGTCCCAGAAATTCATCGGGGGTCATAATTGTTGCCTTGATCCACGGCTCTTCAATCTCGCTGATCCGGGTTACCTCGGGCATATCAGCCGGATTGTGCAGATCAAAGCGTTTTCCGTCAGTCAAATGCATCTGATAGACCACCGAAGGTGCAGTGGAAATCAGATCAAGATTAAATTCACGTGTCAAACGGTCGCGGATCACCTCCATATGCAGCAGACCCAAAAATCCACAGCGGAAACCAAAACCCAGCGCGGCAGATGTTTCCGCCTCAAACGAAAAAGATGCATCGTTCAATGACAGTTTTTCCAGCGCCTCGCGTAGGCCTGTAAAATCATTCGTATCAACCGGAAACAGGCCACAGAACACAACAGGCACCGATGGGGCAAAGCCTGGCAAGGCCTCGTCACATAGGCGTCGTTCCTCGGTGATCGTATCACCTACCTTGGCATCCGAAACGGTTTTTACACCCGCATTGATAAAACCAATTTCGCCAGGGCCAAGCTCGTCAACCGATGTTGGTTTTGGTAAAAAGGTACCAACACGTTCAACCACATGCGTTGCGCCTGATGCCATCATGCGGATTTTCATACCCTTTTTCAGAACGCCATCATGCACCCGCACCAATGTCATCACGCCCAGATAGGCATCGTACCAGCTATCTACCAGCAATGCCTTTAGCGGCGCCGTACGATCACCTTTTGGTGCTGGCAAAGACGTGACTAACGCTTCGAGAATTTCGTTAATACCTTCACCGGTCTTGGCACTGGCGGCAATCGCGTCGTCAGCTGGCAGGCCAATGACCTCTTCAATCTGTGCTTTGACACGATCAGGCTCAGCCGCCGGCAAATCGATCTTATTCAACACCGGCACAATTTCATGATCGGCTTCTATTGCCTGATATACATTGGCCAATGTTTGCGCCTCAACCCCTTGGCTGGCATCAACCACCAATAGCGATCCTTCACAGGCCGAAAGCGAACGTGACACCTCATATCCAAAATCGACATGGCCTGGCGTATCCATCAAATTAAGCACATAATCCTTGCCATCTTTGGCCTGATAATTAAGCCGCACCGTCTGCGCCTTGATGGTAATACCCCGTTCACGCTCAATATCCATATTATCAAGCACCTGATCTTTCATCTCGCGATCAGACAGGCCACCACAGGCCTGAATCAAACGGTCGGCGATGGTCGATTTACCATGGTCGATATGCGCGATGATTGAAAAGTTACGGATCTGATCTATGTCTGTCATATGTCACTTGCCTATGGGGCGCTGGTTGTGTGCTTGATTGCTATACACCAATTTTGCCGTTAATACCGCCCTAATATGACCTAAATTACCAATCTGTGACGATATGGCCAAAATCAATGTTGAAAATGTGCCCAAAAATGTGCCAGAAAATTGTCTGTTGTGGCCTTTGACATGGTAATATAATAACATAAATAGAATTATTGAAATTCATTATGAATGGTTTAATCCGTTATAATGAAAAGAGAAAACCAATTAAGGATAGGAAACAACAATGCCTGGCATGGGTTTTGAAAAATACCGTCCGTTCGAGGGACCCGATCTTAGCGATCGGACATGGCCTTCGACGCGTATAAACACCGCACCTGTATGGTGTTCGGTTGACCTACGCGACGGTAATCAGGCACTCATTGAACCGATGGACGCTGCCCGTAAAATGCGCATGTTCAAGATCCTTGTCCAGATGGGTTTCAAGGAAATTGAAGTTGGTTTTCCGTCTGCCTCGGACACCGATTTTAATTTCCTGCGCGAATTGATCGAAGGCGGCCATGTGCCTGATGATGTAACAATTCAGGTTCTGACGCAGGCGCGTGAACACCTGATTGATCGCACAATTGAAAGTCTGGATGGCGCCCCCAATGCCATTCTGCATCTGTATAATTCGACATCAACCTTGCAACGCCGTGTTGTGTTCAAAGCTGATCGCGATGGCGTTAAACAAATCGCTGTTGACGGCGCCAGAATGGTCGCTGATCGCATTTCCAAATGCGGGGCGGATAATCTGCGCCTGCAATACAGCCCCGAAAGCTTCACCGGCACCGAGCTGGATTATGCGCTGGATGTGTGCGAAGCCGTTATGGATATCTGGCAACCAACAGCCGAAAACCCGACAATTATCAATCTGCCCGCCACCGTCGAAATGTCAACGCCAAATATCTATGCTGACCAGATCGAATGGATGAGCCGTCATTTTTCCAATCGTGATGCTGTTATTCTGTCATTGCATCCGCATAATGACCGGGGCTGTGCTGTCGCCGCTACCGAACTGGGATTGATGGCCGGGGCTGACCGTGTCGAAGGCACCTTATTTGGCAATGGCGAACGCACCGGCAATGTTGACATTATTACCTTAGGTTTGAATATGTTTACCCAAGGCGTCGATCCGACCCTCGATTTTTCCGATATTAACGAGCTTGTTGAAACCGCCGAATTCTGCAATCAGCTGGCTGTACCGGAACGTCATCCCTATGCCGGAAAGCTGGTGCATACGGCCTTTTCCGGCAGTCATCAGGACGCGATCCGCAAAGGCATGGATGCCCTTATGAACGCCAATGAAAACACCTGGGAAGTGCCTTATCTGCCGATCGATCCGGGCGATATTGGTCGCACCTTTGAGGCGATCATCCGCGTCAATTCGCAATCTGGAAAAGCCGGCGCGGCCTATTTGCTTGAGGCGGACCATCATGTGCGCCTGCCGCGCGCTGCCGAGGTTGAATTTTCCGGCATTGTCCAGCGTGAAGCCGACACCACCGGCAAGGAAATCACCAGCCAGCGCATCTGGGAACTGGCCGAGGCACATTATATCATTCCGGCGGGGCGGTTCGAACTGGTCAGCTTTGATGTTGCCAAAGCCAGCCGTTCGGGCGATGGCGAACGTGTCACAGCCACGATCCGGCATGATGGTATAGACGTCGCTATCAGCGCGGTTGGAAATGGTCCTATTTCAGCCTTTGTCGAGGCCATGCGAAACGGTTTTGACCTATCATTCCGGCTTGCCGATTTTGGCCAGAACACGCGCTCGGCTACATCGAAAGCCGAAGCTGCCGCCTATGTCGAATTGGTCGTTGGCAAGGGCGATAACGCCAAGTCAATCTTTGGTGTTGGCATTGATACTTCAATCACTATGGCACCAATCCGCGCTGTTATTAGCGCACTGAACAAGCTGTAGAGCCGGTTATGATGCGTTTTATGAAACGGGTCGCGCTGTTGGGTGCGACCCTTTTTATTTGGACAATGGTCATTGCTGGTAACGGTGCTGCCGATCAACCTACCCTCAGCAAAATTGGTCCCGCATTGCATCATCCGTGGGGCATGGATTTTTTGCGTGATGACGAATTATTAGTGACCGAGCGTCGCGGCAATCTGTTGCAGATCAATCTGACCACCGGCAACGCCCACCAGATTGGTAATGTGCCTGATGTATATCACAAGCGCCAGGGCGGCTTGCTTGATGTAATGGTGTACGAAGACTGGGTCTATCTTTGCTATTCGGCGGTGCTGGCGGGCGGGTCATCAACGGCGATTGATCGGGCACGGCTGAATGCAGACAGCAAAACTCTGACTGACCGCATAACAATCTTTACCGCCAATAACCCCAGTCGTTCAGGTCATCATTTTGGCTGTCGCATGGCCATTCCCCGAACTGGATCACAGGCCGGTTATCTGTTTACCAGCTTGGGTGATCGCGGTGACCGCGATAATGCCCAGGATCCCGCACATCATGCGGGATCAATCATCCGGCTACATCCAGACGGGCGTGTGCCAGATGACAATCCGAGGCATGATGGCTGGGCACCTGAAATCTGGTCGATCGGCCATCGCAACCCCCAAGGCATGACAACCGACCCGCTGACCGGCACCATATGGACGCATGAACACGGGCCGCGTGGCGGCGATGAAATCAACCATATTATTAGTGGCAAGAATTACGGCTGGCCGACCGTCAGCCACGGACGCGAATATGCCACTGGTGTAAGGGTCAGCAAGCATGAAAGCCTGGCTGGCTATGTTGATCCTGAATGGATATGGGATCCGTCCATCGCGCCTTCGGGATTGGCATTCTACCCGCATGACGCCACAATGTTTCCCGCTTTTCAGGGGCAGTTGCTTGTCGGGTCATTGAAATTCAGGCAATTATATCTGGTGCGCATGGCAAATGGCACGCCGGTTGATGAACAGATTGTGATGGATCGCGCTATTGGCCGTGTGCGCGATGTTACCGTCGCACCTGATGGAAGCATTTTGCTACTTAATGACGAGGTCACCGGCGGGGTGTGGCGCATTAGTCGGTAAACCCACATCAAGTGATTGGCAAAAGGCGATGCTCCAGGGCATATATTTTCATTGCCTTAGACGAAATCCATCTGTGCCATTGCAAGGTCATTACTAGGCACCGGTAAGATGTCGCCTAGCATTATCATGTCATCCCCGACATATTGCCCAACATGCCCTTGGCTGGCAGATGTGCCAGAGGATTCAGTAGGGGGTTCATCAGGGGATGAAGCAGAAAATATAAATACAGTTTGATATTCAGCACTCTCAAGTCCATAACGATCTACAAGTTTGTATTTCATCCGAACTTCAGTTCTAGACTCAACAGCATCAGACATGCTCATATTAGAAGCAAATGAAAAGCTAACCTTTTCATATATTTCGCTTGCAGGCTCTAAATCAGAAACAGAAATAAAAAGAGGGTTTTCAAGAGTTGGGCTTGTCGTTACATGGGTCAGAGCATTCACGCCCGGGATAGGAATAAAGAAAAAAAGATTACCCTGCTCTTCCTGTAAAGTCGTTTCCTGCGAAGATGTCACAAAAGTCATTGAGGTGATTTTCACCCAGGTGATCATGTCATTTTCTTGATCGATGCCAAGCATGTCACTCGTAAGTTGAGCATTCGGTCGATAATTTGGGCGGTCTTCTCCAACAAATTCCATAGTTTTCGTCTGAACCGCCGTTCCTCCTGTCCGGGTTGGCACTTCATGACCACCAATCACATCTATTTCCAGATCATCACTATCACTTGAATTAGTATTGTCGGTAACCGCGACTCGGAAAATATCTTTGGCCGCTTCATCATGCGCCAACGCCAGTGTGTCAGCATCATTAACATCAAGTTCGTATGTCCAACTGCCATTCGCTTTCATATAGAGCGTACCAAACTTGCCAATAAACGCTTTTCCCTTGCCCCCGTTCAGCACATCAGTTACCGCCGCATTACGATCTAGAGTCTGTGTATCCGTTTCATTCGAAATTGATGTGACCGAAAGCGGCACGGAATCTTGGTCATAGGCACGATTGTCATGGGATATAAAATATAACGTTCCCGACGCTACTAGATCACCTTCACTGGCGGTTTGTAATGCGGTTTGTCCATTCTGCGACAATATAGTTGGTGCGCGCACATCCTTATCAATAACACTGCGGTTAACGCGAATACTGAGTGCTACCGCCGTAACATTCAACGTGAATGTGACAGGTTCAGGCAGATCACCTACACCCGTGACTTCGGAACGGATAGTAACTTCATGTATCCCAGCGGTCAGCGATGCGCCCGCCTTCACCCACAACACCTGTCCAGTTTGGTCTTGGCTGGGACGAATTTCAAAAATGTCTGATTGATCAATAAACGCTTGATTATTACCCAAAGCATCATCAATAAATCTAATTTTCGTTAATCTAAGTCCATTAGACAAATTTTCTTGGACATTAACATCCTGACTTGATTTACCAAGGCGCATTCGGGATGGCGTTTCATCGACATCTGTGATGTTTATGGTTATCTCTTCCCTATCTTCAATTTGGCCACTGGCGGTGCTGGCAATTAGAACAAATGAATAGCTTTTCTTCGCGCTTTCATAGTTTGGCGACACCCGGAACCAAATTTCACCCAGCGCATTGATGCCAAAATCGTCGGCGTCCGTGCCTTCAAGGCGCCACCTGACAGTTTGACCCTCAATCCTCAGCCTTGCCGCCGCCTGATATATCACAGCAGCATCGCCGCGGTCTGATGCATTGTTATGCGCTGCAACCCTTTCCGCCACAGGTTTTGTGTCCAGGCTGGTAATATCTAATAGACCAGATGGATCAGTAACGGTGAATGATATTGTGTAGTCATCCTTTAGCTTCGATGGACTGTTATCTTTTGCTCTTACTAACAGGTTAGTGACAGGCCCATTCTCATGATTGAATGTCTGGCCTTTCTTGATCCATATCTCATTATTATTCCTAATCATGAAACGGTTATTACTAAGTATGTGGAAAGTCACATTGTCACCATCTTCATCGGTGGCCGATAGTCGGTAGCCCGTATCAATTCGTTTGAAAGCGGATGTTGTACCCGAATAGATAATGAATGGCTGTGGCGGTGACTGCACGCTCAGTTCGGGTGCTTCGGGTACATCATCAACTGTAATCGTGATCTCACCTGCGCCCTGCCAGCCAGCGTCATCCGCCTGACCATCCTTTTTGTAACGTGCCTCAACCCGAAAGGTGATGGATGGCATCGTCTCATGATTGGGGGCTTGATGCAGGCTGATAACGCCTTTCTCGTTCACCTGCACATAATCATGGCGGCGACCACCCGCCAACCGATATTCAACCTGACCGCTAAGATCACCACGCTCAACCGTCCTCACCCCCAACTGCGTGGTACCCCCCAACTGCGTGGTACCCGATAAAGCCGTACTGTTCTCATCAACCCTCAGGCCCGTGATCGTAGCAACCGTCAACACCTCATCCAGCTGGTTGCTTACCGTCACCTGCACGTCATGTGATATATCCGTCACCGTCGCACCGGCTTTGTTTGGATGATTGCCTGCACCCAGATTATGACCTGATGGTGCCACCGCCACCTCGCGCGCATGGATCCTCACGTCATAGATATTGTTACGATCATCATCGCGCGGGTCTTCATGATTTGCCTTGTCAGTGAAACGCAGATTGCCGTCACCATCAATCCTAAACGACCGCGCATCATCGCCGCTCAGATAAAAATAAATGTGATGACCAACCACATCCGGGGTCGGCACCGTCACCTTATATAAAACCTTGCTGGCAAGCGTGTTTTCCTGAACGCTGGCAATGCCATCACCGACACTTGTCAGCCCGTTACCCGCATCAGCCACCAGGCTTGTGTCGCGCGCCAAAGCCAACATCTCATCGGCTATATCCGTAACAGTGATGGTCACCTGCTGTTCGGCTGATTGGCCGCCCACCGTCGCTATTACGGTAAAGCTGTAGCTGGTCTTGCCCTCATCACCATCAGCATCTGGTGTCTTGATAAACCAGACCGCACCACTAACCTCATCAATACCAAAGAAGCTGTGATCGCCTGTACCGTCTTTCAGGCTATAGACAACCTTATACCCAGCCACATCCGGCGTGGCGCTGGCGTCATAGACAATCTTGCCGTCGCCCCTAATGCTGGCATCGGTCCCCAGCGCCACATCTTCACCCACCGGATCAGGCGCATCATGATTAAACACCGGCGCCGTGTCATTCACATCACCGACATTCAGCGTGAAGGTCTGCGTCAGATCGGTGCCGTCCAGCGTCACCGTAACACTATGGCTGATGGCAGTCTCATGATTCAGCACCACACCGGCTTTTAGATACAGAACCCCGTCTTCAATCTCGAACCTGTCTGTATCCGACCAGCTGAAGCTATGGGAGTCACTCTGATCCGGATCAGTCACAGTCAGATCGGCCAGCTTGATGCGCTCTGTAGTATTAGTGTTTTCATCAAGGCTGGTAACAACCGGCTCAAGTCCAAACTCCAATTGTGGCGTACCGGGTGCACTGGGTGCGGGTGCTTGCTCAACAACATCTCTCACATGTTTGTCATACATTCTGATAAGTTCGATAATTCTTGGTGCCAAGGTCTGGGGGGCACTATATTCGATAATCAACTCTGTTAGCTCTATCAGAAACGCTTTAATCTGCGTTTCATAAGCAAAAGTGGTTGGGCTATTCGGATCATAAACATTGTGGATCAGCGGCTTGTAGCTTGCAAAGGTAATGCTGTTTTTCAACACCTCTGGATTTAACGCACCAATGAAAATAACGTGGGTTAATGGCGAAATAACATCTGAGCCCGCTGGTGCCATAAAATAAACGGGTAACGGCGCATCACTACCAACATGTTCGGCACCTCTAGTGTCGGCGATAAGCGGCTTATCCTGATGCGCAACGGGTATCGTCCCCTCAAACCGCCCCTGATTATCAGTGCTGTCATCAACAAGAATATCGCCACTATCAACCTGCTGGTTGCGATTCACGTCAATATAGACCCTTGCGCCTTCAATCGGGGGGTCGTAAAGCTCTCCGTCAATTCTGGTTTTTTTGACTGGTGGTATCGCTGCCACGATAACTGGTTTACTGGCAGATCCACCGCCACCACCACCGCCGCCGCCGCCACATGCCGCCAGCAATAACACCAGAGGCCATACGCCAGAAGAAGAAGAAGCTATTTTATATGATGCGGCACTAGCAGGTGGCGTAATACTCTGGAATAACGTGATGCTGGGGGATGATATGACCGTCCCCCTGAATTTAACGCGCACGAAGCCTTTACCCGTTTTATGGGGTTGATAAGCGCGTACCGCGATAGCTTTCTTTTCATGCTCAAACATGACTGCACCATCGTCAAAAACGGCAAACCGACAGCCACGCCCAATGAATGACACTCAATAGGTGGCGCTCAATGCAATGAAATGTTTTTTAAAACTCAAACCTGCATTTGCACCCACTGTCACAATGCCAAAAGGATTGAACATATTGCGGCGCATCACTGCATCAACCCCTTTGGGATCGGGCTGTGCATATATCACAAGAGAGTCTGTTCAGTTCCTGCCTATTTACCCGAGAGCTGTTATATTCAACAGGCAACCCGACAGATGTTCTCTTTGATGTATGCAATTCAAGATTGCAGTGCGTTAACCATTAAACGCAACTATATTCATAATAAGCAGTAAGTTAGGTTATATATCTATAGTGCAGGATCAAATTAATATAAAAGTTATAATACTTTTTCACGTAACCGGCCTGACAGAATTCGGGTATAGCCCCTACGGGGCATGCATATCACAGTGATCGGCAATTATGACGCCAAAACACATAGCCGGCATTCATCGAAAAATGTAGATTTGGTTTTGTTCACGAAATGTTTCACGTGAAACATTTTGGCTTCATGCTCGCGCGCCAAAGATAAACCCCCGCCAGAGATGACCAGGCGGGGGGCAGAGATCGTGCACCCCGCCCCCCTAAAGTAAGTTTCGAGAGCAAATTTCTATAGAACCGTGGGCGTGAAGTCTTCGATCGTGGCATCTTCCCAGACATCATCATCTGTCAGCACAAAGTCGGTGCCGACATCCCGTAACACAGCAAGGGCTGAACTGGTGTCTCCTTGTCTATCGTAAATTGCGAGATCGTTCACACCACTACCAAACCGTTCTATCAGCCTTACATAAAGTGTTATCTCGGTGCTATCTGCTACAGCACCATCTTGTTTGAAGCGTAGCATGTCACCGTCGCTACGTGAAAAATTGCGGGGCATATCAACGGCGCCATTTTCAGCTGTTGGCCTATCATCAATCAGAAACAGATCCTTACTTGACGTGCCAGTTAAATCTTGCGGGTAGGGTAGCGTAGAATCAGTGGCACCATCTATCTGATTGAATTCTCCAATGGCTGTGAATAACCGAATCGTCGCGTTCTCCCAGACATCGTCATCTGTCAGCACGAAGTCGGTGCCGACATCCTGCAGGATGGCAAGAACCGAGTTGGGGTTACCCTGCTCCGCAAATATGTACAGATCGTTATTGGTGGATCCCTCATCCATATTCTGCAATTGCGTAAAGAGGGTTTTGGCTGTCGTGTCGGCCGCCGCGTCATCATGAATGAAGCGCAGCATGTCACCAAGGACCGCCGGATTACCCCCTTGCGCGGCTTTGCTTTGTGTGAAGTTCGTCACAACATCAGCAGTAATTTCGACGGTTCCATCATCGTCGATCAGGAACAATTCACGGCTCCCGGTTCCAGTTAGAAATTGTGGGCTAGGAACTCCGGGAATAGAACCATCTGTACTCTTGCCATCGACCGGAGTGAAGTCACTCAGTTGCGGGCCCGCCGGGGGCTGAGAACCGCCGGGGGCAGGCGATTGTTGGGCGGGGGCAAAGGTCACGCCGGTCAGCGTTTCAAAGTCATTCGCATCAAAGTTACCGTCAAAATTCTCGATCACAGCGAGGATCTTGTTCGCATCCTCCGCATTGCCGGCATAGATTGTGATGTCGTTCTTTGTTGGATCGGTTGTATCGGCAACGGACTTCCACGAAACCGTATTACTGTTGCTGGCAATGTCGCCGTCGGCGGTAGAGAATTTCACCTTGTCGCGCCCATCCTCGAATTTGGTGATCACGTCGGCCTGCTCCCTGTTACCGGCGGTCGTGTCAACGGTGAAGATGTCGGAAATCAGATCATATCCTTGCATCTCTGCCTTGTCAGTGGGGGAGGATGGCGCTGTATCGACAAACCCGTCATGCGTTAGCACCAGAGGTACAAAATTACCATTTCCGCCCGTGGCAATAGTGGCGGTCATCACTTGTGACCAGCTCTTTCCATTATCAAAGGTTATGTTGAACGACATATTTGTTCCGTCGTTGACCTGCCTTTGTCTGCTTGTTTCTGGGTAATCGGCCGACCATTCCTTCAATCCGGAGCTACTGCCCCAGTTTGAAGCCGGCGCAGTATGGACGTAAATATGGGTGATCTCCTGAGCGGGCGCGTCCCTGAAATCAAGGAACGTACCTTTGCTATCCTGAATTTTAAATCGCTCCCAAAAACCTCCAAAATCAGTGCTTGTTGCCCTGAAGTTAGGGCGCACGGCCGCCGGCGTCCCCACCCCGTCGACCGCGACGGTCAGGGTCTGAGGCTGCAACTCGTCACCCGCCCCCGTCGTCGATGGCGTCAGGGTGATCTCGAATTTCTGATCGCTGTCAACCCCACCGACATTGACACCCCGCATCTGGATTTCGTTGCCCTGGATACGCACCTCGGCCGTGCCTAACTGGCCTGATGGCGAGCTGGCAATCCTCGCCGCCATATTATTTGTTCCCTGCGCCGGATTGTCGGGGTCGGTGAAAGCAAAGGTCGCCACCGTCACCCAACCGGCGTCATCAAAAGTCTCGTCAAAGCGGACATCTGCGGTGGTGCCGGCCTTGTCCTTGGCACCGGTCGTGGTCGGCGTGACGGTGAACGCCGTCGGACGTTCATCCTCGTTGGTGATGTTCACCGTCAGCACCATTTCGCTGTGCGTGTTGTCTTCCTCGCTGTCCGTCGCGCGGATCGTCAGTTCGAGGCTGCTGTCCGGGTTAGAGGTGTCCTGGTTCGCAAAAGTGCCACCAGTCTTGGTGATCCGGCCAGTCGCCGCATCAATCGTGAAATTGACGCCCTCAACCTGTATCGTTGTCGCCGTCGTGCCACTGTCCGTCACGAAGGCGTAGCGGATATTGGTGTCCACCGGTTTCTGGTTAGCCGAAGTCGATCCCGACTGACGCGCATTGGCGGTGTAGATTTCCTGACCGTCGGCAAGCAGTTCGCCCTTATTGACGATCGCGGTGGTGATCACCGTATCGTCGCTGGTGGCGGGGGTACCTTGGTTGTTGACAAATTCGGGCTTTGAAACTTGCACATTCACAGTCAGCGTGTAATTCGGCGCACCGGTGATATTAACTGTCAGATCATATTGATTATTCCCGTTATCGTTGAAGTTCGGCTTCTGGTTGGCTGCCCATTTCACGGTAACAACATAGGTGTTGTTTTGCTCCCCCCGCGCCACCTCATGCGTGAAGCGCGTGCTGTCGGAGAGTGAAATCAGGGAGGCATTCGTAGTATAGTCAGTGTCAACATCGGTGATCACGAATGTGGCAAGCACCTCATCCTGATTGAGCGCCTGGGTATTCTTGGTCAAAGAAGTGGCCGAGAGCGTGCCGGGATCATCCACCACCGTTACATTGATGGTCATGGTGTGTTCTTCGGCACTGAGATTGTTATCAGTACCGCTATCTTTCAGCTGATAGGTAAATGTCGCATAACCATTACCATTTTCATTTGCCACAGGTTTGAAAATCAGGGTGGCAAGTTCCGTAAGTGTCAATGTCATGCCGTTGGTCACAACTGTATCAGAACCATTGCGCGTGAATGACAATGTGCCTTTAGTTGGAAGGCCAGTGATTTTAATACCATCAAAGCTATGCCCATCCACATCGCTAAATGGTGCGCCACTACCACCAGTAAAATCAGCTTCGGTAAAGAACACGGATGTCCCGCCAACGGCACCGTTATCCTCGGCAACAGTCTTTGTCTTGTCACCACCCGTTGGTTTGTCATTCGCGCCATTGATGGTGATGGTGAAATTGACCGGCGCGCTGTCATCGGTGCCATCATTCACCACAAGGGTGATAGTCTTGACGATGGACTGGCCAGCGTCAAGGCCGTTTACCTCGGCGTTGTCATCCTTAATGTCGAAGCGATAGCTGCCATCCTGATAGATAAAGAGGGTGCCATGCGTTAAGTCGTACTCACGATAGTCCATTCTCCCCTTGCCATCATGCAGACTTCCTACAGCTGGATTTGCCACAACAGTCCCAGAGGTGCCAGTTCCTTTATCCCCGTCGGTGCCGCCAGCCAAAGCAGTGCCTGTGGTTGAACTAACCACCGACGCCTTTACGCTGAAGCCATTATCAAACAGGTTTGAGGGATCATCATCACCATCGACATCGCTGATTCTGATCCGGCCATTAATGTGGGCGGCGGGCGTAGCATCAGCCCCTTCGGTGTCGACACCATTATCAATGGATTGAATGACAGGCGCGTCATTCGCGCCGTTGATGGTGACGGTGATGTAGACTTCATCCGACAGCGCCTCGCCATCCCAGACCCGCACGGCAAAACGTTCGGAAAGGGTATCGCCCACATCCAGCCACTGCACATATTGATTGGCTTGATCAACGGTATATGTCCAGGTGCCATCTGCACGGATTTGCAAGGTACCGAATTGACCAGCAACCGAATAATTGTCCTTGTCAGCATTGGCGGTGAACGCATTATCAGCCGGATTGTCATCTGCCGCGGTAACATTATTATCCGCCACGGAGCCATTAACAGTTGTGGCACTGGCCGCGGTAAAGGTGAAATCACGTGCCATCTGCGATGGGTCATCACCAGCGTCATCATCGGTCACGGTCAGGCGGCCAGTTGCGGTCAGGCCATCATCGGTGCCATTGGATGCATTAGCAATACCGCCTTTTTCGCTGACCACCGAACCACCGACGCCATCAGCATGCGTCACAGCGCTGATCACCGGCCGGTCATTGGTGCCGGTGATGTTGATGGTGACCGGAACATTAACTTGAGCCCCGCGTGCATCGGTGAAGGTGAAGGTGAAGACATCGGTGACGGGCTGGTTCGCATTAAGTTCCTTTACACTGTCCCAGCTATTTTCCAGCACATATGACCAGCTGTGATCGCTCAGATTATAGGTCAAAGTACCATAGAGGCCTTTAATCTCTAACCCTTCGGCGACATCGGCGTTAGCGCTATCCGGCTGGTTATCGGCATTGTCGGCAGCGTTAGGTGCCACCTTTTTGGCATAGCGCGCCACCACGGTGCGAACATCATTGCCGCCGCCATCAGCATCGGTTACGCCATCAGCCGTACGCGTTGTTGACACGATAGAGACACCCAGATTTGCAGCGTCATTTTCGGCATCGTCATCACCTATGGTAAAGGTACCCGCGGCGGCATTATCACCAGCATTCACCGTCGATGGCGCCGCACCAATGGCGGCATTAACATGGCCAGCCTCGGTTACTGAATTATTATCAGCACCGCTTTCCTGTTCAAAATTATTCACCGCTGTCGGGTTATCATTATCACCCGTGATGGTGATTTTGATATAGGCGGTTTTTGACACGCCGCCCTCGTCATCGCGGATGCGGATGGCGAATTTCTCATAGGCTTTTTCGTCATCATTCAGCGCCTGCGTCGCCGCACGACCCTGTTCCAGCGTGTAGGTCCAGGCGCCTGTTGCCTCATTGATACTGAAATAGCCATAGACGCCAGACAGCTCGTTGCCAGTGGGATTCACGACAAAGCCTACATCACTTCCGTTTAACTTCTCGCTAGCCGGATCAGCCTTGCTGCCCTTGCCGTTTGACCTTCCGTCATTGTTGCTGAGAAGACTTCTGACAAGGAAGTCGAAATCGGCACTCTTGTCGCCAGCGGTTGCGTCATGCTCGGCATCGTCGTCGGTGAAGGACAGGGTGCCTGTCGCGGTCGTGCCCTTGTCGGAAGCAACATCATCCCCAGTGCCATCGATACCGTCCACACCCTTTCCGTTGTTCAGCCCGCCAGCCTCAGTCACACCGACACCTGCCAGATCGCCCTGATCGGCGGTGGCGTCATAGGCGGCGTTCGTGGTCGTGTCGGAGATCACCGGCGCGTCATTCGACCCGCGAACCTTGATGGTGACACTCTGTTCCCTGGTCGCACCTTCGGAATCGGTAACGATAAATTTGAATACCTCATTCGCCTTCGAATTGGCGTCGGCAATGTTATAGCCGTTCAGCTCACGCAGCGCGGTGATCATCGCCTGGGTTATGTTACCCGATGGGGTTGGCCCATTCGCCAACACATAAGTCCATTTCCAGCGCCCGCCGCCATCGGTGGAATCGTCACCGGTATAGCCAGCGTCCCATGCCAGCGTGATGACACCATATTTACCCGCGATGAACAGCGTGTTGTTGGTGGGATCGGAGTCCGGGCTCAATACCTTCGGGTTTCCGCCGCTTGCGGCAGTAACAAGCGTAGCCGGATCACGCATGACAGCGGCATTAGCAACGCTTCCGCCAGCCGTTACCGACCATCCCTTTAGCCCCAGATTGGCTGTGTTATCGACGGAATCACCATCCACCACCACAAAATAGCCATAGGCGTTGACTTTAGTGCCCGAGTCGGGCGAACCAGAACTGTGACCGGCAAAGTCATTCACGAAGGCCAAATCACCCTCATTGACAACTGACACCTGCTGGCCGGGAAAGCCATCACCAGCGCTGTTGACACCCTTTGTGTCGCCAGACTCGGTTGCTTCTGTATCCTCACGAACATTCGAAAACGGACCGTCTGCAGGCAAGAAACCCTCAATCCGGCCTTCGACAAACTGACCAGCATCAAAAGCATCTGCTCCCGCAACATCCCTAATGAAAACAAATGCCCGCAATTTCGATATGTCGGTTGATAGAGGCTTCATACCTTTCGGGATGACGAGAGGGTCTTCATTTTTGCGAACAATCAACGCAACATTAATGTTAGCCACCGAATAATCATCGGCATTCAAAATCACCTCCAGCACTATGCTGTATCTAGGATGATCATCCATCACCGAAGCTTGCGTCCCTAAAAATTTACCAAGATAATTAAACTTGCCCGTGTAAAGTGAGTTGTAATTATAACTCTTGTTGAACGACATTGTCCGAACCGTGCCATCCAGCATCTCCAGATCAAATCTCACTTCGTTCTGTAGTGTAACAGTAACTGGGGTATCAGCACCGTTTTGTTGACTGAATGACAGGCCGGACTTTACGTCATTGGTCAGTACCCCCGTATAGAAAGATGGTGGGATAAGGATGTCGGGCTGATCGTTGGTGCCTGAAATATTAATCGTCAGATGGATGATATTCGACTTAAGACCAGTTTGATCATATACGCGGATCGCAAAATGGTCTTGGCGTGTTACATCCTGGCTGATCTTATTGACACGATCAACCTCGGTCTGGGTGACGCCATTATTGCCCAGCTGGCTGTCACCTTCATGCGCGCCAAACAAATAATAATCCCAGGTGCCATTACTTTGGATAACAAGAACACCATATTTGCCCCTGAAAGCAAGGTTATTTCCTGTGCCTGTTTCACCCTTGAGCCATTGTAGATCCGAGACCGCAAGCTGCTCACCAGCCGACTCGCCAGCGGCAGCGGCTGCATTTTCTGGGTTCTCGTCTGCATCCCCACCAATAATATCATCTAGAGGAATTCTACTCGCTATCTCAAAGGTAAAGTGTTTATTTATGTCTGTTTTTTGATGCGGTTGACCCAATGCCGACACACGGTAGTTTGTCAGCTGTGCACCATCGACACCATCATGATCATAGAAACCAAACTTTCCTGAGGCTGTTTGTGCCAGAACGGCGGCATTGCCTCTAGCGATACCCGCCTCGAGAGCCGTCCGGTCATCATCACCTAGGCCGTCATGCTCGTGATACATTACTGGCGCATCATTTTCACCTGTGACGCGGACACGAACCTTTTTCTCGACAGCCGCGCCCTCTTCATCGGTCACGATGATGGTGAATTCATCATAGACGACATCGGCCTCACGCGCAGCCCATTCATTCCCATCCTCGGTGTCACCATCCCTATTTGAATCACGTGCAGCAAGCGCCCCATCAAGTGCCTGGGTATCAATATCGGCATTATCCAGAACATATTCCCATTCCCCCGAATGCTTGTTGAGGTAAAGCCAGCCATAGACACCCTTTTTCACCGTTTTGACATCGGCATCTTTAAGCGGGTTATTGTTACCGTTCGCATCATTACTGACGCGATCCGGATGCGGTAACGTGCCGCCCGGATCCCTCACCAGCGGCAACAACCCATCAGCTTCGGCATCTCTTGCCAGCACGGTAATATAGGCTTCAAACGCAGCGATGCGCGTCAGAATTTGAGCTTTAATGCGGGCAAAATCATTACCGAATTTGTTCATTCTGAAGGTCTTGCTGACAACTGTATTAGCTAGCTTATTAGCCGTGTCCCAACCGCTCTGGGCGGTATCCAGTGCGGTGACCAGAGTTTCAATATCCGTGATATATTGAAGCAGATTCTGGTGCAAAGCCCGGTTTCCGGCAGTATCGACCGGCAAGGCAGCCTTGGCATCTGTCAGTTTTGCCGCATAATCGCCTGTCAGATCGATATCGGCGTCAGGATTGCCCGCCATTGCAACCCTGACAGCAGCATTATAGCCGAAAAGAGGAATGATCGACGTAGGAGCCAGCCGGTCTGAATTTTTGATGACGAAGGTGTGCAGGTCGGCGGCGGCTGTTCCACCATCTGTGTCGACAAGATCAACATCCATACCATCAAAGGTTCCCCGCACCGTGTTGATGCCATCAAGTGCCTTGTTTGCCGATGCCGCAGACGGATCGGTTTCGTCACGCAATCGCCCATCATCACGGTAGCGGGCACCCGCCTCGAGGACATTCCCGATGATGATACCCTCATTGGCCACATCATCCTCACCATTTGGTCGACCATCCGGCCCGTTGGTGTCAACTTCTGTTGTCGGTGCCCGTACAACAATGGTGACCATATCATTCGCGTCAACAGTGCCGTCACCATTAATGTCCGTAGTCGACTGGAAAGTGATTTTTACCTCGCCATTCGCCTCACGCACCAAAGTGAATTTCGGATCTGCCTGACTTTCAGCAGTGCCCGTCAGCTTATTGCTGGTGATATCGGTCAATGTCAGTTTGCCGCCATTGAAGGCAACATAAGCCGGACGAGCTACACCATCAGGTAGAGTTTCGGTGCCACCTGCGCTAGCGCCATAGGAAATTTTGTTCGGTAGAACCAAGGTACCGTCAGCGCGGACAATAATATCATCTGCGAGACTGGCGGTTCCCATCGTGATACGCAGTTCGCCAAGGCTGTCCAGCACGGTCTCGACCAATGATACGCCCGCCACCATTGGTGCATTTTCCACATGCGTCCGTGTTGAAATACCGTGCGGCGTATCATTTGATCCCACCACCTTGATTTTGATGGTTTTGGTGGCACTGCTGCCGCCATCTTCATCCTGAATACGGATATTGAGCGTTTCAGTGACAACCTCGTCTTTGGCAATTTTATCGGCCTCATGCGTCAGAACATATTTCCACTTGCCATCTTTGTAGAAAATAATGTCACCGTAATTCGCGGTATAACGGCCTAATTCGGCGGCATTACTATCATCCAGAACAGTACCACCAGGACCACCATTCACACCAGACGTTGCACCACCAGGTGCCGCCTTTGCCGGTACATTGATATCCTGATTATCAGGCAGAGTAATCTTATTATTGCCATTAACAAGGATCGTCAGCTTGGTTGCCCCCGCATCATAATTATCCGCATCGGTAACATTCCAAGTGCCCGTGACGCTGTTATTGTCGTTCTCAACCCGTCCATCTTCGCTTTTTTGGTCTTCTTGCAGGACAAACTCATCTGCCTTGGTAGTAGATATAATATTGGTTGAACCATGACGAACCGCCGTGTACGAGGTCTCGCCACTTTCTCGTTGCGGCTGACCGGTGCTGGCATGATTTATGTCAGGCGTAAAGGTCAATGTGGGGACATCATTTGTTCCAGTAATTTTGATCACAAGTTCCTTGATGACAGAGCGTGCTTGAAATTCATCCTCTACCTGCAGATAGAACTTATCGTCTTTAACCTCACCAGCACGTATCTGCTGGGTTTTGGTGGCGTCAGCCGTATATTTCCATGTGCCATCTTCATACAAGGTCAAGGTGCCGTATGTTCCATTAATATCAAATCCGCGGCTTCTATCGGCATCATTGGCGGGATTCGTATCCACCAGATTACTGTTGTTCAAATTTGCCTGATTATTAATGGTGCCTGCATAAAGATTACTGATCCGTGAACCGATATCATCATCGCTGAAATTCCAGGTACCTTCGGCAATTTCTTCTGTTGTGCGTTGAGCCACGATCAATGCTTTTTCTGCTTCTACCGTGGTGCCTTGCTTGCGAGCATTTGCCGCTTCAGCCGCAGCGGTGAATTCAGCTTCAGTCCAGGCTTCCTGAACCGCACCATGATAATCCACTACCTCGTTAACAGGTGGGATATCAACTGATGGTGCTTCGTTGACACCGGCGAAAGTGACCTTGACAAGTACATTGGTCGTGTACACAACCTGCTTGCCTGTCACTTTATCAGTCAAACCCGCTGGTTCGACATTAACCTTAATCGAATAGTCCTCGATATGTTTGTCGCCATCCTTAGCCAGAGCAATCAAATCGGGGTGGTTAGGTTTTGGCGTGAAATAGACAATAAATTTATTGCCCTCACCGCGCTCAGTACTTTTTTCAACCGTGATCGTACCCCACGGCACATCAACCGGATTAATCGCCGTGAATATATCACCTGAGAAATAGGCATATCCCTTTTCCAGAACAACGGTGAATTCGCCCACTTTCTGTCTGCCTGTCTGTTTGCCATCGGCTGGCGCATAGTCATCGGCCTGATATTCAACAGCCTTTGGCCGGTCATCATAGTCAATATCGGCAGTGCCTGTGTAATCCCAGTCATAATCAAAGTTACGAACAGCAAACTGGAATGTCTGTTCAAATACATTGTCCGCATTTGGGGTGTCTGGATCGCCAACAACTGGGAACCGGCCTGTAACCTCCTCTTCGGCTGAGCTTGCCGGGGTACTGGTATCAACCACGCGAATTTTAACTTTGTACTCTTCACCCTCACCCTTAAGCTGCAATCCCTGACTAACAATATCCTCACGTGATTTAAAGGTCATCACGCCGGTATTTTCATCTAATGTGAAGTAGACATGATCCCCAAAAGAACTATCATCCGTAACAAAGTAAAATTTATAGGTTGTAGCAACGCCAGCTTCGCTGTTTTCTTCATCGTCGCCTTTTACCCGCGTATAGATTTCTTGCCACAATAGCGCTTTTTCAGCCAAGAGATTGTTATTATTGAAGGCCGCATGAGTGCCACCACCATCTACAACAGCCTGCGCCGCTGTTTTCAGCGTGCTGGCTGGTAATGCATTTACCGCATTAGTAAAGGCCAGAAGTGCCGCTGCAAAACCGTCAGAGTCAGCTTTGCTTAAAGCCTCAAATGTGCTTTCAACGAGGGCAAATACGGCGGGTACAACATCACCGACGCTAAAGGTCACAGCCGTTTTTAGGTAACCAGACGCATCCTCAGCCGCGCCTTGTACCTTAATTGAATTCCTATCTGTCGAGATATTGCTCGGCCTGTCATTTTCCGGCGTGATGACAATGGTAGCTGTCTTGGCTATCGGCGGTGTATCAGTATCGCGACCAACACCGTCAGCGTTATCGTCAATCGTGTAGCCGAATGTCAGCGTGCCCTTATCACCAACAGCGTGTTCGCCAAGGTGACGCAGGCGGATGTTACCAGCCGCAAGGTCAGCGAGCGTGAAGCTGGCATCGGCATGGCCGATTTCAATAATCCGCCATCCAGACGGATCCGCGCCCGGCTGATCATTGCCAACATTACGCTCAAGCACCGCCTGAATGCGCCCATCCACAATAAATCCGGACAGGTCGGTAATTACATATCTGATTTCAGCGGCACCATCAGCCTTGTCATAGTCTTCGGCACCTATTAAATCCGTATTCAAAACCAGATTGTCGCCTTCAATCAATTCGTTGAGTGGCACTGAATTCGTGCCTGTTGCGTTGGGCGCGTCATTTTCCTCGGTGACAATCAGTTCAACTTCGGCTGTTTCCGCAAAGGCATCCTTTTCATTCTGTTGCGCATCAGATGCCGGTGGCGTGAAGGTTATGGTATCCTCACCATCAGTGATGCTAAGCAACCGCAGGATAATTTTTGCCTCTTCATGGCTGATTTCATGCAGGAATACAACATGGCCATCCTGAAGCTGTTTCAGCGTGAAATGGTCAGTCTGCCAAGCCTCAAGATCGGTTCCTTCGGCAGGTGTTGCGACAAGAATTTTCCAGTCAGTAGCCGCGCCTGTGCTGGTGGTTTTTACCAAAATACGACCAGCTTTTCCGTCAGATGATTTGAGTAACACTTCACCTGCTGATGGCAGGCCGGTATCAGCTTCACGCGTTACTTCGCTATTGGTTTGCGCCGTGTAATCCCGCTTTAGCAGCTGGCGCTGGTCAATATTGGCCATATCCAGTTTGATTTTAACCTGATCAGCTGGCGTATCCACATCGACGATACCGAACATTTTATGTGTCAGTGTGATGCCACCCTGGCTGGTATCATTACCGGGTACGATGCCGTTCACCGCCGCGCTTGGGTCAATATTCACCGTTTCCTGCGGCACATTTTCGGCAAAGGTACGCTCGTCATCGGTGGCGGTTTTCTGCGGCGCGTTGCCATCCAGCGCGCGCATCGCCGCCCTGATGCCGTCAATCAGGTCGGTATTCACATTGCGATCATCCGCCGCGATCACCGCCGCCTTGTCGGCAAGGCCAAGCAGACCGTTGATCTGGGCACCATGCGATTCACCTGTCGTCTTGAACAATGCATCAAGGATTTGATCAACAGATTCACCGCCCAACACATGGATCGTGATCGTCGTGCCAGCAACAACAGATTTCACCGCCGCATCATTCGCCGCATCGCCAACCACCTTTATGGTGTAATTGGTGCCACCATTGGTGAAAGTGAAGCTGTGTGATTTCACATTATCAACCATTGGCGCGTCATTGACGTTGGTGATATTCACCGTTGCGGTCTGTTCGGGGCTGATTTTGCGTTCGGCCTCGGTATCGCGGTTGTCACGTACGACATAGGTGAATGTCGCGGTGAAGGCATTGGTGCCGGGCTTCTGGTCCGCCCCCGAAGAGACAAAGCGTACATTACCCGCATTGACATCGGCCTGAGTAAAGGAGGCGTCGGTTTTAGAGGTGGCCGTGCCGATATCGAGCTTAACCCAGTTGGTGCCATCGAAACGTTCGATCCAGCCCATTTTGACATTGCGGTCATCATCGGCGGTCTGGCTGTTTGTCTGGTGGTAATTGGCATCCTGATAACCGGTGATGATATAGACGATATTGGACGGAGACGTGGGGGTATTGCTCTCAGTGTTAATACCGTCCTCATCCGAGCTACGCAGATGCGCCGCGGTCAGGATGACAGATGACAGATTGGCACTGTCGCTACTATTCTCGCTACTCTCGTCCACCGTTGCGGTGACACTGGCCACCTGCGCGGCCGGGGTAAAGGTACGAGCGGCGTTACCAGCACTATCCAGTGCTGTAGGCCCGCTGACTGTGCCGACCTGATAGTAAGCCTCCCTAACATCAGCACTGAGCGCATCCCACGCTGTTTTCGTCATGGCATGAAGGCTCCAGCCATTTTCAGGCAGGTCAGGCACGGCAGGATTAGCACCCTGTGCAACATATATTATGATAATGGCGGCATCACCCGTAGCAGCACCTGTATCAGGCAAGGCCAGCTTGCCATTTACCGGCACCATGAAGTAGAGCGGCTGGCCGACATTGGGGTTGGTATTGTCCGGATCGGTATTGGCATCACCATAACGCCAGATCACACCATCTTTCAGGCCTTCGAGGACATCATCATCAGCATCGGTATTACCGCCGATATTGATCGCCGTTGTCGGATCTGTCCAGTCCAGCGCGATTTGAGATGTCGGCTGGCCAGACGTGGCGTCCACCGTCTGGCTGAGGATACGCAGATTATCGGGTGCCTCGTTCACATCGACCGGGCGCACCTGATAGGTTTCCGAACCCACCGTGGCATCATCGGCGATGGTTTTTACCCGGCCGCCATTCACAAATTCGCCAGTGGCGCGGGTGATCGAGGTCACGGTGAATGTGGGGTTGCCTTCGCCGTCGTTCTCACCACGCGTGACTGTGACCTCGGCAAAGCGATATTGATCAGCACCAACAGCTTTGACCAACGCAATAATGTTATCGGGGAGATCATTACCGGTGTGATTATGCACCAGATATAATGTCAGCGTTTCACCGACTTCATCAAAGTCTTCATGGGCAAGGTCTGCCGCTGTCAATGTAAGTGTGGCCGTTGCCGCCGTGCCCGAAGCAGAGTTATGACCATTCACTTGCCCCGCGTGATAGAATGTACCGCCATTATGATGGATGGTAATAAGAAGGCTTGCGGGTGTTTCCACGGATTCGTCAACGTCAGGGGTCAATGGATCATCCTCGACGGCTGGAATCTTTAACTCCTCTGCCGCATAGACCGCCGTCGGCGCGTTGGTATCCGCATCCGGCTGGGCAATGCCATCCCATGTCGCCTTGGTGAAGGCGAAGCGCGCGCCACCAGCCGTACCGTCAGCATCAACAAATTGCCAGCCGGTAAAGTTGGTTTCATTCCCCATATTGGTCGGTGCGGCACTGCCATAGCCGATATCGAGATCATGGACATAACCTGCCTCAAAATTGCGGGCGTCCTCGCCGTTCTTCAGGAACAGGACGTAATATTTTTCATAATCTTGCGGTGGTGTACCGGCCGCAGGCGACAAACCTACCACCCTGATTTCAAACCTGCTGTTGATGTGGTCATCGCCATGGTCGACAAGCCAGAAATGTTCCGCGTCAGTCGTCGATTTCAGTATGCCGACAAATACCAGCATGCTGTTCGCCGGTTGTTCAGAAGACTTTGCCAATCCTCCCTGAAACCTTCCGTCCGGGAAGGCCAGAACACCTGTATGGTTCTCGTTCACGCCGACCTGGCCGGAAAATTCACCTTGCTCGACCTTGGCTTCGCTGAATACATTTTTCAGCGCGATATGGGCGAGCAGATCACCCTTGTTGCTGTCATTGTAAGTTCTGTAGGCGTCCTTGACGGTTGCATTCGCGACCAGTATCACCGTGCCGTTGACGATGGTGAAGTCGGTGTCCTTTGACAAATTGCCGCCATCACTGGTGCCAGCACCACTCAGCTGGCCGGTATCAGTCGCCGTGACCGTGACCTTGAAGCTGTCGCCACGCGCCAAGATATGCGTTGTCCCGTCGGCAAGCGTCAGTGTGCCGCCAACAAGATTGACGCCGCCTGGGGGTATGTCAGTGCCGATACCGCCCTTGAACTTTAGCGTATAGGTTACTACACCATTGTTATTGCTTGACTCGACAAAGAAAAGGTCGGCAATCGGTACCTCTGTCCCATCCGGCAGGGTCGCACTTTGCACGGCGATTTCACGGCCATCGGCAAGGGTCAGCATCACGCCGCCTGCCTTGACGGCAAAGCCAGTACCCTCGCCGTTGTCGTTTGTGGCAGTCAGCGTACCGACAGTGCCATCATTACCGATACCGGTTGAGGAAATATCGACATTCCAAGGTGCTTCATCGCTGTCATTGACATTATAGTGATAGGTCTGGGTGGCTATTTGCTCACCAGCGCGGCTGGAACGGTCAGCCGGATCATCGCCCAGCTCGGATGTCGATGCCGCCTCGACAACAAAGACATAATTGCCATCTGTACGGCCATTGCGGACGGATTCAAAATCCGGGCCACCGGTCTTGAAGACGATGGTCAATTTGCCATTCACCACCGCCAGTGTGACAAGCGCATTATCGTTTTCATCAGGTTTGGCAGGATCAATGGCTTTTAGACGATAGACAATCGCATCACCATCGGCATCCTTTGCACCCTGTACGATAATGCCTGTGCTGGCACCGTCCACATACCCGCCGCCCTTATATTTGACGGTGGCATCGGCAGAATTAACTGGCGTTTCATTGGTGCTGGAGGTGATTGTTGCATCCTCTGGCGCAGTGACCTCGGACTCACCAACCGGATTGCTGTTTTCAACGATCTTGTTGTTGCTGTCATCACGCACATATTCGTCATAATGCGTGCCGGATTCCAGTAACGGATTAAGCGCTGTGAATATTTCCTGAACAGTCTGTTTGATCTGCGTGTCATCTTGCTCGGAAGTGTTTTTGGTAAGACCCAGCCGCTCTAGCTGCGGCACAGTCAATCCATGAATGGCGGTAATCAGGCTTGTAACCGTATGACCCGCATCAGCAGGCAACGTGATGGTGAGGGTGTTAACAGCCGCCGTAGCCGGATTAGCACTTGGGTCAGCCGCTACCCCCATTATTATCGGTGCGTTACCAGTTGCGATTGTAACAGTCCATTCCACACCATTGATCGTAAGCGTGAAGATGCCATCCTTTACCTGTGCGGCATTCACTTCAGCATCTGTGGTCGCCAGCTTGAAATTCTGCAGGTCGGACACCAGCGTCACGCCATCATCAGCCTGATCAAAGGCTGGTTCCTCGTCATCCAGATTTTTCAGCGGCACGACATAGGGAAGTTTGACCTGTGACGGCAGATTTAGCGTACCGTCATCGACCGCCGTGCCACCCTCGGTGTTGCGGGTTGCGGTGCCGGTGGCAGTGGTACCGGGCGTTAACCCTTCGGTAAGTACATAGAATTCGCCACCGTCAGGTATTTGCCCCAGTTTCAGCACCCAGCCACCATTTTCGTCCTTAATGGCATAAACGACATCGCCCGCTGCGGGGACATAGGCTTCATAGCCGGTCTGACCAGTACCCAGCGTCGTGGCATTCAATTCGACCTTTTCGCCACTGGCGGTATAAAAGGTCACCGCGGCCACCGACACCGTCAATTCAGCAGAGGTGCCTGCGCCGGACTGCACCGTGTTGTCAGCAGGAGTCTTGATTGCAGTTGTGAGATCGGCCTTCGTGACTCCGCCACCAGTCAAGGGCGTTTTCTGTTGCGCGGTCAGGCCATCGATCGCATCAATCACATCAGACAGGTTCACACGATTTGCGTTGATCGTTACGGTTATCGTTGTACCCTCTTGTGGAGTGGAGTGAACTGCTGTAGCAATGGGCTGTTGGCTGGCGTCCAAAACGATAATCAAGCGAACGGCACCAACGTTGAATCCATCGGCGTCCGTAACACCGATCGTATCTGCTCCGGCCTGTGCCGCCTTACTGGTATTCACCGTCACCGCACCGCCGCTATAGCTGAATGTGCGGGCATCGGCATTTCCGGCATCACCATCGGCCTGAACCCCGGTCTGGCCGGTAAAGACAATCTTCCGGCCCCCGTCATCGACGGTGAAGGTCAGGTTCAGATCGGCCGCCAGTTTCCGCGCCTGGGCGGCGATTCCCGGCGTACCTTCCGGTGCCACATTTGGCGTGGTGGCGGCATCGTAATCCGGCGCACCAGAGCCTTTATACAGAAGCCACCACTGCCCAGTGGTGTCATCAGCAGTGAAGGTACCATTCACATCGACCCTACCCTGCATGACCTCGTAATCATTGTTAGCCGTGCCATCCGCGTTTGTGACCTCGACGCCTTTGATTTTCGAGAGTGGCACGCCCGCGAGGCTGACCGCACCAATGACGATGGGTGTTCCAGAACCATCCGCATTTTCAAACAGGCCGCCAATGGTCTGCGGCACCGGTGTTCCCCCCTGAACCACCGGTTCGTTCTGGGCTTTGGTTTCACCCGATTTCAGTTTTTCAGGCGCAGCAACAGGCACCGCTATATCAGGCCCATTACCATCGCCATCAGCCACCGCAGGCAATGCAGGCGTGGTGACGAATGCCGTCTCGTAAACGATGCTGAAATCGACTTCATGTGTTTCACCGCGCGCATCACTAACCGTGATCGGCAAGGTAAAGCGGCCACCAATGAAATCCGCCAGCCGCGGCAGACCAGCCGTACCGCCAATATAAACCAGCGTATGAATGCCCGTGCCCTCATCCGTTTCCACGGTGAACAGATCACCAAGCGGCCCGCCAATGGTGAATTCATGCGTATCACCCGCGTCAATGTCCGAAACGGTTATCGTGCCGAGGGCAAGCCTGACAGGGTTGTCTTCGTAACCCGCCTCAATGGTCAGGCGTGCCTCGCGCCCCTGCATGCCCATTACCGCGTTGGTAAAGGCCAGTTTCAGCGGGGTGATGTCATTATTCTCACCGGCGGCAATATTCAGCGCCGTCAGTTTTTCGGCAGGGGTGGCAGGCGTACCCGCAGTGACTTCAGCATTAATGTGATCCAGCAATGCCTGTGCGGCAGTGACAAGGGCATTATAATCCGCCGCCAAAACCCCCTGTAGAAGCACCGCTTTTGCCGCAGCATCACCATTATCATAGGCGTTTTTCAAAGCTGTCAGGGCATTGGTTAGCGCTGTAAGGCGGGCGGCGATATTTGCCGCATCGGTGGCTGCGACAGAACCTGCGTCATTATCGATCAGCGTTTGATAGGCGTCATTCACCGCCGTCACCAGATCAGCAAGTTCGATACCATCATCGATACGCAGATCGGTTGGTGCCTCATTCGCCTGTTGGACATAGATTTTGAATGTCTTGGTCGTGGTTTGCGGGGCACGCGCATTTGGCAAACTGGACGTTGAGGTCGCCTTGACCTGAATCAGGAAATATTTACCGCCTACATCCTCGCGCGCACGTTCATTTTCATAATCGAACACACCCGCATCAAAGGTCAGCACGCCGCTATTGCGGTCAATCGAGGCATATTCATTATCAATATTTGCCGTATCGGCAGTAAGTTCATAGGTGATAATCTCGGTCTTGGTCGCGATTGGCAGGCGCGCATTCGGATTGCGCCCCGCGACATTATCGGCATCGGTGGCGACAAGGGTAAAGCTTTTCTGTGCCGCGGTACCTGTTGCCTGTTCGTCGATTTCGGTGTTGGCAGGCAAGTCCTTGATGACAAAATCGGCGGCAGGTTCACCCGTCAGACCCTTTGCGACTTGACGCTGGCCAGGCGTTGCCACCGCTTCACCTGTTTCATTGGGGGTCAATGTTACGGTAAATGTATCATCATCCAGATCCTGATCGGTGCCATTGTCACTGCGCGTAATCGTGAAGGTAGCCAAAACAAACTGGTCAGCGGTCAAAACCGCAGTGTCAGCAATGCTTTTTACCGTATCGTCGCTCCTATCAGCTACCAGCTTAAATTTATGATCCCCAACCGCCAGCGCATCCAAAGTAGCGTGATTCAGCGTCACATCAGTATCAGCGATTGTATTTTCGGTTTTGCCATCACCGGAATAGAGTTTGCCTCCGCCAATCTCAATAACAAGCGTGAGATCATCACCAGCTACCGTGCCCGTAACCGCAGGTGTCTGTGTTGAATCAAACAGACTGGCATCATAAGCAAAGCTGTCCGTGTTTCCGGCGCCCTTATTCGTCGCGTCACCGTCCTTTTGCACGAGATGCCGACCAGTAAAGGCATCTGCCGCGCCGACATTTTTGCGGGCATCAGCGGCGTCTTGTTCATTCGGCGTGCGGAACCCGTTTTCGGCCTGGAATACGGCATCATTGTCATCGACATTGCGGGTATTGATAACATGTTTGATGGTACCCGGCATCGGGGTGGTGACAGTATAGGTTAGAACCTGCCCGTCAACATCTGCGGCAGTACCTGCACCATTCATCGTCACGGTGCCATCGGCGGCAACGGTGCCGATGACATAATATGTCGTCCCCGCCAGATCGCCAATATCCGGGGTGGCCTTGGCAGACCATGTACCGTCTTCATCCTGCGAGACATAGATGGTAAGTGCCACACGCTCGTCAGCGACCGTGCCCATATCGGCTACAGTGCCAAGCACAGTTTCGACAGCGGCGATTAATGCCGGAACCCCCGCAAAAGCGCGTGCAGCTTCTGCTGGTGTAGTTACTTCGTCATCCGTATCTACCGCTTTGAGATTGTCAATGGCCGTTTGCAGGTCGGCTCGGTTTTCACCCCTGGTTCCGAATGCAATCCAGGCTGTTTCAAGGGCGTCAAGAAGGTCTTTTGTCCCTTGTACAAGATCGGTGTAGGTTTGTCCTGCACCTCTAATTGCAGTAAGTTTGGAGCCAAATTCTGCAACGGTTCTGGCGGCGGCCAACGTTGCCATATTCTCAGGCGTGACGTCATCGTCAGTGAAGGTGAAATTGGTGAAGGTTTTCGCCGCAAAGGTAATGCGCACGTCAGTGGACACAACCGTCCCATCCTTGGTGATCGCAGGCAGATAGATCACACCCGCATCAATATTATAAACTTGCTCTGCAAGGGTTGGTTGCTGCAACGTCAATTTGGTAAATTCTTCGTCTATGGCCGCCTTGTCCAACGCTGTTTTAAGGTTGGGAAGTGTATCGCCCGGAGATGTAATAGTTATAACAACATTGCCGTCTGCATCGGTTGCGGCCACGGCGTTGGCATTATTGATGTCAGCATCAATTTCCGAGACAAAACTCAACTTGGCAATATCGACCAGTGCAACAACATCCGTGTTTTCCTTGAATGCTCCATTCAAATAGGTAAATACATCGGCAACCGAGGCATCAGCCGCAAATGTGACAGTGATTTCACGGCCATTTATCGAAACCACTGGATCTGTGCCATTATCACCAGTATGCGCAAAAACAAACGTAACCGGATCAGGTGCGGCGGCAGGTGTCACCGAAACGGTGATCAGATTTTTGGCATCACCGCCGTCAGTAGCCGCATAGCTGAAGGTGGCGTCATTTGTGGCGTCATCATCGCCGGAATTGTCGACACCATCGACCTGAACATCTTTAAAGCCATTGAAATTCGCTTCATGCAGGCGGGTTTCGATCGTCGTACGGGTCAATTCGACCGTACGCGTCGGGTCAGCACCTTCATAATCAGGTGTTGTCCGGCCAACATGCGTCAGCGTCTGCTTTGCAGATACGCTCTCGCCAATACCGTGCTGGCCGCCCCGTTCCAAAAGGTGAAATTCATCATTATTGTTGCTGTCGCTTTTCGGCGCCAGCGCATATTCATAGGAGATCGCAAGCGTATCATCCACCTCATTAGAGTCCGTCGGAGTGGTGTTGAAATCCTCAGGTTCCAAACCGTCCTCATGCACTGTCCAGCTGGTGGTTGGCGCGGCCATGTTCGGGCTGTAGGTGCCATCGGCGGCAACGGTGCCAATGACATAATGGGTGCCTTGAACGTTGCCGATATTGGCTGTGGCGATGGCCTTGACAACCCAGTTAGGTACCTGTGTGCCGGTGCCATCATCACGCGTGCCGTCCTGAATGACATAGATGGTCATGGCAGGGCGTTCACCGGCCTCTATCGTACCATCGCCGTTATCATCCGTGGCGATTGTCACCACGGTTTCGGCAAAAGACATTTTGGTACCATCAGCCAGCGTGATTTCACCCGCGCCGATGGTGATGGTTTCGGTGGCTTTGTCAGGGTTGCGCGCTTTAAGCAAAGCGTCCAGATTGGTTTTTGCCGCTTCAATGGCAGTAACATCATTGGCAGCAACATTTGTACCTGCCAAGGTAATGGTAATATTATCACTATCGGCACTTTCAATGCCTGCGGTTCCATTTTGGTCAACTGTAAATGTAATGCCACCATCCAACGATAAGATGGCTTTTAACGCAGCTCGCTGGGCATTTATGGTTTCGGCGGCTAGTTTGGCCGCTCCTTGATCATCAGATCCATCCGAAGCTGGAACAGGCTCATCATTAGCCCCAAAGAGTTTATCAAGTGCTGTTTTCACCTCAAGAGCAGTTGCACCAACCCATAGCGTGATCGTAATTTCCCGGCCATTTACGTCGATAATAGCGGCTGAACCTGCATCATCCTTTTCCGCAAAGACTATGGTCACTGGCGTTGCATCAACGGGCGCGTTCTCCGCCCGCGGTACCTCAATAAACGTGCCATTGACCTGCAGATCACCACCAACAGGCAGACCGCCTGTAAAGGAGAAAGTATCGCTATTCACGTCATTGGGTTGACCAGCGGCGATGTTATCCGCCTGTCGGTTAGCACCGCGATCCTGCCCTTCAGCCAGTGTCGGGCCGCCCGCATTCGGATTCAGCACATCATGCTGGCCGGAATATTCGCGCGTATTACCGCTAGTGGGCGTTAAATACAGGCCGGTTTGCGATACGTCCTGCACCAGAACGTAGGTTTCCGGATATGAGCCGCCATCGGCATCATTGTAGGTGACAATGATTTTATAGGTTGCGCCAACAGGTTTAGCATCCCCCGTCAGAACCAGTTGCCATTGATAGACATTGTCAAGCAATGTAGCGGCATCATTGTCGGCACCGTTACCTATCTTGACCAGTACCGCCCTAAACAGTGCGCCATCGGGGGTACCACCAATGGTGAAAGGCGGTATTGCCTCATTAACATCCGTTTGCGCATTAATCAGCGTTTCCAACGCATCATTGTAACCCCCCCGCGCCGTATTTGTATGCGCCGGATCAAATAATTCCTGAAGCATGGTTGTTGCCGCCGCAATAACAGCCGCCGATTGCGCGGCATTTCCATCACCCGCATCAAGTTTGCCCAGCGCATCAGCAAACGCCTTTAGCCGCGCGACAATATTTGTGGCATCGGCACTTTTCAGCATGGCAAAGGCATCATCAACATCAACAACCAGCTTCATAATGGCCGGATTGGCCGTTGCCGGGGTAGAAAAGAACGTTTTGGCGTCGGTCAATTTGGCGACAACATCTGCCCGTTCATCGGCCAGACCAGTTGCATCATAGGCTGTATCTAGTGCGGCCAGCACGGCATCGGCCTTGGCCACCAGATCATCCATATAGCCAAGATTTGTCGCCGCTTTTACCGCAGACAGCGCGTTATGAAATGCTTCAAATGCGGTCAGGGCGGCATTTGAATCAGCTAGATTTGCCGGCAAAGCATCAATCGCTTTTTTGGCCGCATTAAGTGCAGACAAACGTTCAAGACCTGCATCCTCTACATCCGTTGATGTCAAATTACCGCCCGGATTACCGCCCAGATGGACAACACCGTCAGCAACACGATATACCTCGGCGACTTTAAGCGCCCTCGTCTCAGTGGCAAGAGTGGTAAAGGCACCATCGTTTGTTATGGCCGCATCATCATCTGTACGCGCGGTTGCTGCCGCTCGGAAGACGTCATAAGCGGCTTTATCCGCGGCCTCATCACCTGCGGTGGTGCCCGCTACGATCAGCGCCTTTGTCGCGTTGATGAATTCGGCGATTTTATTCTTGTCACCCTGACCCTGGCTGACCTCACTAACCGGACGACCGCCAATATTCAGATCGATCAGCGCATCCAGCGCCTTTTGCAAGGCCGCCTGTGCCGTAGCAAAGGCACCATCTGCCAGCGCGTCGTCCAATGTATCTTTTGCGGTGATCACACCCTGAATAGCCCTTAGCACAGCAACACCTGATAATGCGGTATCTGTCGGGGTGTCATTCACCGGATTGACCGTAATGGTCATCGTCACTGGTGCGGATTGCAAATTTGTACCGGCATTGTTCGGGTCTTCATCAACAGGACTATCAGAATTATAGGCTTGGCCTTTTTCCTTGGCCTCAACCCGGTAGGTCAGTTGCGCATCACCGCTTTGGTTGTTGCTAGGGGTGTAGGTGAAGACACCACCCTTTATCCAGGCGATGTTAATTTTCTGACCTGCTACGACCGCTACATTTTCTTGCCCTGCGTTTATGGTGTTGTTATTATATGTAAATGAAGCTATGCCATCTACCACGTTGAATGTCAGAGTGCCATTCAGCGTGGTAAAAGTGATCGCGCCAAATTCCTCGTTCAATTCCGAATCAGAAAAACCCAAATCAGATAGCGAAATTTCCCGCGACGTGTCTTCATTCGTGGATAGGTTATTATTTGGCGCGGCCGATGGGCGACCACCACCATAATTTTCTGCCTGCTCTATCTGATGTTGAACTTCGGATTCGGATTTCAAACCGACAACATCATCCAGCGTCTGCTTTGGATTATTATCATTCTTGTTGTTATCGATGACCTTATTGATCTCATTTACAAGCTTTTTAATAGCCTCGCTGGCCTTTTCAGCCGATGATCTGTTAGGTGTCGAATCTTCGCTGACAAACCGTTCCAAAGTCGCCATAACGCGAATTGCTATTTTTTCAATGATATTTGATTTTGCGTCAAAACCATCCATCATAGCTTCTGGCACTAACCGATAATTCAAATGCGTCAGGATATCATTGATTGTGACACCCGAATCCGGAAACAGAAGATCAAGAACATCCTGTCGAGCGCTAGAATTCACGCTATCCAATAATGTTGTCAGAGGCGAAGAAAATGTAGCTGACTGACCTGGTATAGAACGTACGGAGCCACCCGTATAAATCTCGCCTGTCATCGCATCAACTGAGCCTGTCAAATCAGCCTCATAGCCATAGGTCGCAAGTTGCACACGCTGTGCCGGAGTCAGGTTGGAAATATTAAACTGACCATTCACATCGGTGACAATCTGGTTGCCATCGCTATCAAGCAAAGGCACACGGTTTCCATCCTTATCCAACAAATAGATTTTTGCTCCACGCGGCAGACCCTTTGATACCTGACCCGTATTGCCAAGCACATTTGCAAGCGCTTTTTGCGTTTCGGTAAGCGTGCTCTTGACTTCAGCTAGCTCTGCGGGGTCCGCTGAGCCACTAGCACCTTTTGTACCAGGCAAGTTCGTAGGATCGCCCACAGGATCACCCGGCACTTCCTTAGTTACCGGCCTATCGACATAGGACGTGCCACCCGCACAGGCGGCAAGGCCAATACCCAGCAATGTCCAGACAATGCCGGTACCCGCCGCTTCAGCACCTTTTTTCGCGGCATCTTTTTTCAACGGCGCGCCTTTTGATGACATGCCTTTAAGCGCTTCACGCCGTGCGGAGCTATTTGCGACCAGTTCCTGTTGCGCCAGCGCCTTCATCACTGTTTCCTTCGACAAAGCGGTTTTACCAACACGGTTTGTCTGGGCACGGTTTGTCTGGGCACGGTTTGTCTGGGCACGGTTTGTCTGGGCACGGTTTGTCTGGGCACGGTTTGTCGTGGCGCGGTTGGTTGCGGTTTTTTTAGCTGCCACCTTAACGGCAGGCTTTTTTACGGCAGTCTTTGCCTTAACAGATTTAGCCGTGGTGTTTGCCCCGGCTTTCTGTCTGTCCTGCTTGCTATCCGTATCGCTATCCATCCGCCTTGCGCGGGCGGCGACAGTGCCAGACGAGGACGCCTTTGGCTTGCGCTTAGCCGCGTTAGGCGATTTACGCTTGCCAGCTACGGGCTTGGTTCCCGCCTTGGTTTTTTTGGCCTTGGCTTTTACTGTGCCCTGATGCTCGACGATATCTTCGTCAATCTGATCAGTATTATAATCATCAGGTGAATAGCGATCTGAATTCGTCATAAATAACTCCGTTGGACAATCCGAGTTTGAGTTTCACACACTCCCTCAGTTCTGAAGTTACGGGACACCTCGTTAAAAAAAAGTTAATGGCCGCAAAAAAATTGATATTTTTTCTTTTTTTTAAATTAGAAAAATGCAATATATACAGGTATTTAATCTTAATTACACCGTTGCAATCTGATCTGGCCATACGCCTATGCGTATATGTATGACGACCCCATAACAGCAAATCCGATGATAGAATCATCGGATTTAAACTAGTCTAAACTATATGAAAAATAATGATTTTTTGACGCAGAATGCCTATGGCGTATGGTGCCGGAATGGCACCCAGAATAAAGCCATTAAGAGACATTGTGGCACGGTTAAAACGATAATTAACCGCGCAATACAGCACCGCAATTTTTGGCCGCCAGGGCGATGACAGATGCAGAAATTTTTTCAATCTCTTCATCGGTCAGCGTTGCCTTGGTCGGGCTTAGCGTAATCGTTATAGCGACTGATTTTTTGCCAGCTTCGATATTGTCGCCCTGATAGACGTCAAAGACACGCATATCAGCCAGCAAAGAACCAGCCCCCGATTTCACCGCACGAAGCAGATCACCGGCCGACACATCGGCATTGACGATAAAGGCAAAGTCACGTGAAACAGGCTGAAATACCGACATGGACAGCAATGATTTGGCAGGCCCTTTTGATTTTGGCATCGGCACATCATCGACATGGATTTCAAAACCAACGGCAGTACCGCGTAACCCGAACATATCGGCAATACGCGGATGGAATTCGCCAAAGCTGGCTAGTTTTGTGCGTCCCTGAATCAAGCTGCCGGAACGGCCAGGATGAAAATAGTCCAGTGCTTCAGTACTCGTCTGGATGCCTGCGGCGCGGATACCAAGAGCCGCAAGAGCCGCTTCGGCATCGGCCTTGGCATCAAACACATCAATTTTGCGCATAGTGCCATGCCATTCCCGCGGCGCACTTGCCCCATGCCGGATACCGCTACAGGCTGTCCGTTGTTCATCCGGCTTGTCACCCAGAAATACGGGGCCGATCTCAAACATGGCCACATCAGCCTCGCCACGATCCTGATTACGTGCGGCGGCGGCAAGCAAATTCGGCAAAATAGACGGCCGCATATCGGACAGATCAGCACTGATCGGATTCACCAGTTTCAGGTGATCCGCACCACCGCCAAAAGCCTGTGCGTGCGATTCGGACAGGAAGGAAAATGTCACCGCTTCCATCAGACCACGGCCAGCAAGCGCACGGCGCGCCCGGAACAGACGTGCCTGAGCTGGCGATAATGATGGTTGTGCCACCACATGTTCACGCGGCAAATGTGCCATCGTCAAATTATCATAGCCATGAATGCGGCCGATTTCCTCGACCAGATCGGCAGCACCATCAATGTCGCCGCGCCATGGTGGCGGGCTGACTGTCCAGCCGCCTTCTTTGGCATCAACAGTAAAGCCGAGGATTTCCAGAATCTGCTGCTGTCTGGCCACGGGAACATCCATGCCGGTCAGCTTTTCTACCTTGTCATGGCTCAGGAAAATCTGACGTTGCCAGTTGGCACCATCACCAGCGCTGACCATATGACTGGCTTCGCCGCCACAGATTGACAGCACTAGCCGCGCCACATGCCCCTGTACCCAGTCAGGCGAGGTCACATCCAACCCACGCTCAAAGCGATAGCGGGCGTCCGAATTAATATTCAGCTTGCGCGCCGTGGTCGCCACCGAAATCGGATCAAAAATAGCTGATTCGAGGAACATCTCGGTTGTTTCGTCACTAACGCCGGTACGTTCGCCGCCCATAATGCCTGCCAAATCATCAGCACCGTGGCTATCGGCGATGATGCCCATGCTGCTGTCTAATTTGTATTCTTTCTCATTAAGCGCTGTCAGCGTCTCGCCATCCTTGGCCGGACGAATGGTCAAAGTGTCACCATTAATCTTGGCTACATCATAGGCATGTAACGGGCGACCAAGATCGATCATCACATAATTGGTGATATCAACCAGTGCATTGATCGGGCGCTGGCCAACAGCGTTCAGACGACCAGCCATCCAGCTTGGGCTGGGACCATTTTTCAGGCCACGAAAACCGCGTCCGGTAATACGCGGGCAAAGCGCACTCGCCGCCGGATCGATCGCCCAGTTAACCGGACTGTCATAACTGCCGTCATGCGCCGCAAAATCAACATCTTTCAAACGGCCATATCCCGCCGCCGCCAGATCACGGGCAACACCGCGCACGCCAAGGCAATCGGCACGGTTTGGCGTGATAGCAATCTCGATGACCGGATCATCAAGACCCGCATAAGGCGCAAAGGCCGCGCCAACCGGCGCATCAGCAGGCAGATCGATAATGCCATCATGTTCATCGGATAACTGCATTTCGCGTTCCGAACAGAGCATGCCATTTGACGCCTCGCCGCGGATTTCACCCACTTTGAGCGTCAGATCAATACCTGGCACATAGGCACCAGCCGGTGCAAATACGCCCTTCATACCTGCGCGCGCATTGGGCGCACCGCACACCACCTGAATCGGGTCGCCAGATCCGGTATTGACCATACAAACACGCAATTTATCGGCATTCGGATGCTGTTCTGCCGATATCACCTCGGCAATGGTAAAAGGTGCCAGTGCCGCCGCACGGTCAGTTACCGATTCAACCTCAAGGCCAAGCATGGGCAGAATGTCGAGAATCTCATCAAGGCTACGATCCGTATCAAGATGGTCAAATAACCAGTCACGGGTAAATTTCATCAGACACTACCCCCTACCAGACCAGCGTGTATCGACGGCGCATCAAACGGCAAAAATCCATAATGCCGCATCCAGCGCAGATCACTGTCATAAAATGTCCGCAAATCGGGAATGCCATATTTCAACATCGCAATGCGTTCGATTCCCATGCCAAAGGCAAAGCCCTGATATTTGTCAGGGTCATAGCCACAGTTTTCCAGCACCCGCGGATTGACCATGCCAGAGCCAAGAATTTCCAGCCAGTCATCACCAGCGCCAATTTTCAGGCCACCCCCATCGCGCGTACAGCCAATATCAACTTCGGCAGATGGCTCAGTGAACGGGAAATAACTGGGGCGGAAACGTACCGGCAGATCATCAACACCAAAGAATGCGCGGCAGAAATCGATCAGACAACCTTTGAGATGCCCCATATGGATGCCATCCCCAATCACCAGACCTTCGCATTGATGGAACATCGGCGAATGGGTGGCGTCATGATCCGAACGATAGGTGCGGCCCGGTACGATAATCCGGATGGGTGGTTCGCTGGTTTCCATAGTTCGCACCTGCACCGGCGAGGTATGTGTCCGCAAGACCTTGCGTTTGCCATCAGCATCAGGCGGCAGATAGAAGGTATCATGTTCCTGACGCGCGGGATGTTCTTCGGGAATATTCAGCGCGGTGAAATTATAATAATCCGACTCGATATCGGGGCCTTCGGCAACCGTGAAACCCATTTCGGCAAAGATGGCGACAACTTCTTCGATTGTGCGCGAAAGCGGGTGCAGGCTTGCGTCACTATGCGGACGCGATGGCAAACTCACATCAACACGCTGGGCAGACAGCTTTTCGGCAAGCGCCGCATCAGCCAGAATTGTCTGGCGCGTCTCAATCGCATGGGCGATCGTGTCCTTGAGGACGTTCAGATCCTGTCCGGCCTGTTTGCGCGCTTCGGGTTCCATCCCGCCAAGATCACGCATCATCAATGACACACGGCCTTTTTTACCCAATGCCTCAATGCGCACATTGTCCAGCGCTTCGAGTGTTTCAGCCGCATCTATAGCTGCCAGAATTTCCGATGATAGAGGTTCCAGATTTTGCATAATATCCGTTCCAGCAAGGTTAGTATCATCACAGAGGGGCGATAAATAATCAGTTCAAAATAGAACAGGCCGCCGCCTTGAACCACCAAATAACGATCTGGCGCCGTTCAAAGCTGCGGCCTGAATATTCAGGTATGAAGCGTGTTTAGCTTGCCGCGCGTGAACGTTCCACCAGCGCGGTAAAGGCTGCTGGTTCATTCACAGCAAGATCAGCAAGCATCTTGCGGTCAATTTCGATCCCAGCCTTGATCAAACCACCCATCATCTGTGAATAGGTGATGCCATGGATGCGAGCAGCCGCATTGATCCGCTGAATCCACAAAGCGCGGAATTCCCGCTTGCGAACACGGCGGTCACGATACGCGTATTGACGGGCTTTATCGACCGCCTGCGTAGCTGTCCGGAAAGTATTTTTACGACGTCCATAATAGCCTTTGGCAGCCTTGATGACTTTGCCGTGACGTGCATGGGTTGTAGTGCCTCTTTTAACGCGTGCCATCTATCAGCTCCCTTATGCGTATGGAATGAAACGTTTTACAATACGAGCATCGGCATCACTAAGAATCATGGTGCCACGCGCTTTGCGTTTCATTTTCTGGGAACGACGGCGGAGATTGTGGCTGAGAAACGCGGCTGAGCCACGAACCTTGCCACTTGCGGTCAGGCGAAAGCGTTTTTTCGCACCGCTTTTGGTCTTCATCTTGGGCATTTTGACCTCTTTCTTCATAAAGGTGACCTGCATATCCCAAACCCCTCATATCACGAAGCGAGGGTCGGTCAGTCAGGCGATAAGCCGGCCGGGCATGCCCTGTTATTTCAGGCCCGGACGCGACAAATAACGCGAAGCGCCGTTTATAGGCGCATTACGCTGGGGAATCAACCCAAGAAACAACCGAATTATCGTTAACGCTAATTTAATCACTATAAATTATAGTTTCTAAAATCAAAGAATTATTTTGGAGTTTCAATTGGATGAGTCACATTTTACAGGATTACTACTCACTTTAGCTTTTATCTATTTTTTGCCATCGATAATTGGCATTACCAGAGGAGTTCGTAACCTAGGGTCAATTATAGTCATTAATCTTTTCCTTGGCTGGTCACTGATCGGATGGGTATTCGCTCTTGCAATGGCTTTTGCTACTGTCGATAAAAATTAACGAGAATCACAAATTACAGCTAATCACGAAGGCTATGATAGTGGAAGTTTTTGTTCCAAACTCAATGCAGTTTGAAATTCCTGAAAAGAAATTTGCATTGACCAGTCCGTAACTTCATTTAGTTTTCGGGCTCCGCCAGGTAATAGTCCACCATCTATTTTTTGAAAACTGACATTGATTACATGTTTACCAAGGTTTTTCACTTGCTGAACCGCAGGAACATAGTCTTGGTCGCCAGAAACTATGATTGCTGTATCGTATATTGGAGCTTTCAACACCATGCCCAAAGATAAATTGACATCAACAGTTTTTTCTTTTCCATATTGTCTTTTTAGAAGGTTATATTGAATTTCACCTGAACGGCAGAACTCAATTGCGTTATTGTCTTTAGCGATCAAGTCTTGTTTATGTCTGATACTTTTATGCGTACTGTCCACGCTACCTTTTAAACCAATCAAATCAGAACTTAGCTTATCCAACTTTGTTTCTTTTTCGTCAGCGTTAGAACAAGCTTGCAATGCTTCAACGAATGATTTTTTTGTTTTATTCAAGTATGTCTCGTTTTTTGCAAACCAATTAATTTTTTCAGATTGTTTCATATTTTGGTGGATTAGAGGAGGGTAAAATCCAACTTTATCAATAACATACCAATAGGTTCTGATGCGCTTAACTCTGTAGTCAGGCAATGCCTTAATAGCAATGTTATCAAAGAACTGATCCCAGTTGGTATCAATCGGCATATATTCTTTATGATTGAAAAATTTTGGTGAAAACAAATTTTTGATTGTAAATCTAAGATTTTCTCCATCAACGAAAATACAAACTCTGTTTTCCATGACAACATCTCTGAATTTATTATTCACAAATAAAAAAGGTGAGCCCCTATTTATAAAAACAAGAACTCACCTTACAAATTTGCAGAGAGGTTAAAAACCTAACCGCTTATAAATTTATTCAAATATGAATGTAAAACTCTAAATGTCAACCCTTCTATTATGTTTATTTCGGGGCGATGACCATAATCATCTGGCGGCCTTCCATCTTGGGATGCGATTCAACCTTTGCCACATCTTCGGTTTCATCACGCACGCGTTTGAGCACATTAGCGCCTAATTCCTGATGCGCCATTTCACGGCCACGGAAGCGCAAGGTAACCTTTACCTTGTCACCGGAACCCAGAAACTTGTTCACAGCCCGCATTTTGACCTGATAATCATGCTCATCGATATTCGGCCGGAGTTTGATTTCTTTAACTTCAATTATTTTCTGTTTTTTACGGGTCTCGTTAGCACGCTTCTGCGCTTCATATTTATATTTGCCATAATCGAGAATTTTACATACGGGAGGATCAACATTTGGTTGAACCTCGACCAGATCAAGACCAAAATCTTCGGCCTTATTGATGGCATCACGGGTATCGAGAACCCCTAGCTGACCCCCATCGGGATCAATGCAGCGTACTTGTGGTGCTCTGATAGCGCCATTCACGCGCGGGCCATCTTGTGCGGGCGGCACATTACTGTGTGGACGTACTATCTAAACTTCTCCTGTTTTTGTCAAAAGGTTACGACTTTTGCCGTTTTATAAACCATATGGATGTTCTGTTAACATCAAATCATGCGGTATTACAGGCTTTTATTAACAAAACCAGCGTAATTAAGCCAGTTTTTTTAATTTTGTTATTTTTGCTTCGCTTTTGGCTATTGCGTCTTGCTGGATCATCCAGCCTTTAGGTCAGGTGCCACACTTTCATCGCGCAACATCGCCAAGGCTTCTTTCATGTCCAGTACGGTCTGGTCATTCGAGCCAAGACGACGCAAGGCAACGGTTCCGGCCTCAGCTTCACGGCCACCAACAGCCAGAATGAAAGGCACTTTCATGACGCTATGCTCACGCACCTTGTAACTGATTTTCTCGTTACGAAAATCACGCTCGACCCGTAGCCCCATCGCTTCGGCAGTGCGAGCAACCTGTTCGGCATAGTCATTCGCGCTATCAGTAATAGATGCGACAACAATCTGCACAGGCGCAAGCCAGTTTGGCATCCGCCCTGAATATTGTTCGATCAGAATACCAATCCATCTTTCCATCGAACCAAGAATGGCGCGGTGTAGCATAACTGGCCGATGACGATTGCCATCTTCGCCGACATATTCGGCATCCAGACGCTCAGGTAACACAAAATCCACCTGCAAAGTGCCGCACTGCCAGTCACGACCAATCGCGTCACGCAGAACAAATTCCAGCTTTGGCCCATAAAAGGCGCCTTCACCAGGGTTTAGAGTGGTCTCAAGCTTGGCCGCGCTACAGGCATCAGTAAGTGCGCTTTCGGCCTTGTCCCAAGTTGCATCATCTCCTGCGCGTACTTCTGGTCGGTCAGAAAATTTCACCCGTACGTCGGTAAATCCAAAATCGGCATATATTGATTGCAAGAGTGCACAGAATTGAACCGATTCTTCGGTAATCTGATCTTCAGTACAAAAAATATGGGCATCATCCTGCGTAAAGGCACGCACCCGCATGATACCATGCAAGGCTCCTGAAGGTTCATTCCGGTGACAGGATCCAAATTCAGCCATACGCAATGGCAAATCACGATATGATTTTATGCCTTGGCGGAAAATCTGAACGTGACAGGGGCAATTCATTGGCTTTAACGCCAGAGTGCGCTCATCTTCAGATTGCGCAGTGAACATATTCTCGCGGAATTTATCCCAATGGCCTGATTCTTCCCACAAGGTACGATCGACAAGCTGGGGGGTTTTAACCTCGCCGTAACCAGCCTGTTCAAGCCGACGGCGGACATAGGATTCAATCTCACGATAGATGAACCAGCCTTTTTGATGCCAGAATACCGATCCAGCCGCTTCTTCTTGGAGATGAAACATATCCAGTTGCTTGCCAAGCTTGCGATGATCGCGCTTCTCGGCTTCTTCAAGCATATGCAGATAAGCGTTGAGTTCTTTTTCCGTCCGCCAAGCCGTTCCATAGATACGCTGTAGCATTGGCCGGTCTGAGTCACCGCGCCAGTAGGCGCCAGCCACCTTCATCAGTTTGAAGGCGTGTCCAAGCTTGCCAGTTGATGGCAAATGAGGCCCGCGGCACAAATCGATAAAATTACCCTGCTTATAAAAAGTAACGGTTTCTTCAGCCGGAATGGCGGCAACAAGTTCAACCTTGAAAGGCTCATTATTCTTTTCGTAGAAGGCAACCGCCTCATCGCGTGTCCAGACATCGCGTGTAATGGCTTCATCACGATCAACAATCTCATGCATGCGTTTTTCAATCAATGCCAGATCATCTTCGGAAAATGCCTTTTCACGGTGAAAGTCGTAATAGAACCCGTTTTCGATAGCCGGACCGATTGTGACCTGTGTTTCCGGATATAGTTCAAGTACGGCTTCAGCCATAACATGCGCGCAATCATGCCGAAGCAAAGCCAGTGCGGCATCATCCTTGGCCGTTATCAGCGCCATATTAACGTCAGTATCAACAGCACGCGTCAAATCCCACTCTTCGCCATCGACAACAGCAAGCAAAGCCGCCTTGGCAAGACCGGGGCCAATATCGGCCGCCACATCTGCCGGTGTTACCGGCGCGTCAAAGGAACGAACAGATCCGTCAGGAAGGGTAATATTTGGCATGTAACCTTTTCACAATCTTTAGTCTGGGGCGCATTTATTAGGACACACTTAACAATTTTTACGAGCGAGATGCTACCTGTTGATGTTAGCAAACTCAAGCCAAGAGCGACAATTAGCCATTGGACATTTAGCCAGTGTTAGCAAGCTGTGATTTTTGCAGGATTCGACGATATATCTTAACCGTTTCATTACACATTCGCGTTGTTGAAAAGTTGCGCTCGATATGCGTGCGTGACTTGTCTGCTAGCACTTGGCGATTGGAACCTTGCAATTCCAATGCCTGACGGATGCAGTCAGCCAAACTTTCCGCATCCCCCGGTGTTGCCAGCCAGCCGGTCTGGCCATGCTTGATCGATTCAACGGCACCGCCATGATCAAAAGCGACAACGGGTCGTCCCATCGCCTGGGCTTCAAGTGAAATGCGGCCAAAGGGCTCGGGGGTTATTGAGGGCATCACAACCACATCAGCAACCATCAAAGCAGCGGGCATATCATCAACCGCGTGCGATAGACGAAACCGTCCTTCAAGTCCCAGATCAGTGCCGTGTCTGGAAATTCTATCAATAAAGGCCTGCTTGCCATCAGCAGCGCCGACAAACAGACAAATAAAGGGCATATCCTTGATCAAGGCCAAGGCATCAAGCAAAATTTCATGCCCTTTCCACAATGTTGGTCGGGCTGGCAACATCACCACTGGCATTTCTTCGGGCAACGCAACTGAATCTGCGAAATTAATGATCCGCGTCTGATTAACCGCCTGTGGATCGAAAACATCAACATCAACACCACGATGAATAACAGTCATACGCTCTTCCACGCCAACAAACTGACTGGTAATCAACTGCTTTACATATTTAGAGATGGCGATGACATGATCTACTTTGATGATCTTTCCATTATAAATTCGTTTGAAAATGGAATGTGCCTGAAACCGGCCATGAACAGTGCTGACGGTAGGAATACGGAGCGTCTTGGCCACTGGCAAAGCGATCCAGGCTGGTGCGCGCGAACGGACATGAACGATATCAGCATCCTCATCCTGTAAAATCTTTTGCAAGCGCCGACGGATCGAACCCCATTTCAGAGGATTCTTTACATTCACAGGCAATGTATGATGCGTTGCCCCACAACGCACAATATGTCGTTCAAGCGGCCCACCAGCCGAAATCACCACAGCACGGCCACCAGCTTTTTCGATAGCTTGCGCCATTTCGATTGTGCCGCGTTCGACTCCTCCGCGACCAAGAGCTGGCAGTATCTGCACAATCACGGGCCGTTGATCCTGAGGCGTATTCGTTTTGCTTAAGCGAGGCGTATTAGCCATAAATTCAATGAACTTTTCGATCAAAATGTCTAAGATACTTCAAATTCATAACGACGATTAGAGCCAATGACAATGGATGAACCTGATTTTCTTGATATAAATGACACCCAGCGCATAGCTTATCACAAGATAGATGGACAAAAACCAGGCATCATATTTCTATGTGGACATGGGTCTGACATGCAGGGCACTAAGTCTATTTATATGGAAAACTGGGCACGCGCACAGGGGCATGCGTTTATCCGGTTCGACTATCGCGGGCATGGCGCGTCGGATGGCAACTTTCTTGACCTAGCGATTTCCGATTGGACTGCAGATGCGCTAGCGGTCATAGATCAACTGACTGCGGGACCACAAATCCTTGTTGGCTCATCGCTTGGTGGCTGGATCATGTTGAACGCGGCCTGTAGCCGGCCGGAGCGCATTGCGGGTCTGATTGGCATTGCCGCCGCCCCCGATTTCACCAAAGAATTGATATGGGACAAGCTGGATAAGGATGCACAATCAGCCATGAAGCAAACCGGCTTTCTGTCGGTTCCCAACCCTTATGCTGATGAGCCTGTCATCTATCCCTATCATCTGGTTGAAGATGGCGCAGGGCATTTGCACCTGCAAGGTGACATGATCAAGATCAATGCGCCGGTGCGCCTGTTACATGGTATGCAGGATGAGGAGGTGCCATGGCAGGTTGCCAGCCGGATTATGGAAAAGCTTGTTTCCGATGATGTGCTTCTGCATCTCGACAAAACCGCAACGCATCGGTTTTCAGAACCAGCTCAGCTTGATTTGCTAGGGCAAACGATCGCCAATCTAGTGCGCTGCATCCAACATAACTAAACTAAATAGATGCGTCCATAAAGCTAGCTAAAGCGGCCTAAAAATCGGTGTTGCTGTAATAGGCTGGGGGTTTCAGACCAATCACCTGATCCGCCAGCAATTCGCGGAATGACGGTCGTGACTTCATTTTAGCATACCATGTTTTGGCTTCTGGATGCTTTTCCCAATTTATGTCACCAAGATAATCCAGAACCGACAAATGCGCCGACGCTGCCAGATCTGCCAGCGATAGTTGCTTGCCAGCCAGCCAGCTTCCCTGTTCGGCAAGCCAATCAATATATTGCATATGGATGTTCAGATTGCTTAGCGCTGCCCGAATAACAGCTGAAGATGGCTGCCCTTCGCCAGAAAATCGTTTTATCACCCGCTCAGACAATAAGGGGGTACCAACCTCGTTAGCAAACTTGACTTCAAACCAATGCACAAGACGCCGAATATCTGCCCGCGCCGCAATATCACCCCACAGCAAGGCTGGGCTTTCGCTTTCTTCGATATATTCAGCGATCACCATTGCCCCCGCAATCACGCCATGATTATCGGAAACCATAACAGGTACGTCACCAGCAGGATTGAGGCGCAGAAAATCTTCATTACGCTCCCATGGTATTTCCAGCTTTGGCAAATAAACCACATCCCTCTCGGCCAGAACCAAACGGATGAAACGCGATGCGGCGGATAGCTGATAGTGATGCAGTACATGCATGAAATTCAGGACACCTTCATAGTCTGCAACCCGAATGGGTATGTAGCGCTGTTGGTTATAGTTTACATATCGTGATGGATTTCACCAGTTCAAAACCACCTTATAGACCACTCTGGCAGATAGTTTATTACGGATGGCATTACCCAACAGGGCGGACAGGTAAATTCTGCCCCACCAGACTAGCCAAAAAACCATTCTTGAGCTCAAAGAACTGAAGCCGTTCTGGCTCTATGAAACCCGGCCATTGAACATCGTATGGCGCGGCTGGAACAAATCCGAATTTCGGATAGTAATCAACTTCCCCAGATACCAAAATGGCTGGCCAATTGAAGGATTTGGCATGGGTAAGACCAGCAGACACCAATGCCTTGCCATAGCCTTTTCCTCGCAAATCAGGCCGCACAGCAAGCGGGCCAAGCAACAGAATGGGGTGCGTTCCCAGCATCACTTCCCAGAACCGCAAGGATCCCACCGCAATGCCGTTATCCCGAAGCACAAAGCACATCTCAGCAACAGGCGCACCCGGACGCAAATTCCATACTGAGCGCGCATGCCGATTGAGGCCAAAGGCCTCATCCATCAACGCATCAACAATCTTGGTGTCGGCGTCGGTCTGTAGCGCAATTTCATACATAGCGACGCTCGATACATAAAACCGCAACAGAATGCAACAACGTTTGGGACAAGCGCGGCCTAAATCACCATTTAGGCGGTTTGCTCGAGCGTCAGCTCATGATCTATGGGCTTGCCTAGCGAAGGAATAATTTCGGTTGGCACAACCTGCCAGAAATTTCCAATCTCGGAATCCCACTCATTCAGCAAGCGCAAAGCAAGAGCCGATTCAGTCTGTTTGGCATGATCTTCAACCAAGCCACGAAGCTTATCCGCCCAATGGGCATTGGAAATACGAACAATTTCAAGGGTTGCCGGATTAACCCGGTCGCGGAAGCTACCTGCCTTGTCATAGATAAAGGCCATACCGCCTGTCATGCCCGCCCCGAAATTATTGCCAACTTCACCAAGGATAACAACATCACCGCCTGTCATATATTCACAAGCATTCGAGCCGCTACCTTCAACAATGGCTGTGGCACCCGAATTACGGACACATAGGCGTTCGCCAGCCCGGCCGGCGGCATAAAGCTGCCCCGAGGTCGCGCCGTAAAGAACCGTGTTACCAATAATTGTGTTCTCGCTGGCATTATAGGTAACCGATCCAGCTGGCCGGACCACGATCATACCACCAGACAGACCCTTACCAACATAGTCATTCGCATCACCAATCACATCAAGGCGCAGTCCCTGGGTGGCAAAAGCACCAATCGATTGCCCCGCCGACCCACGAAGCCGGACTGAAATATGCCCAGGCTTTAGACCCGTCATGCCGAACCGGCGCACGATATGCGATGACAAGCGTGTGCCAATCGCGCGTTGGGTATTTTCGATATTGTAGGAAAGCTGCATTTTTGACCCATATTCAAGTGCCCGGCTGGCATCTTTTACCATCAAGGCATCGAGTGTGTCCGGCACTTCGGTACGCGGTTTGTCACGCGCACTAATTTCGTCCTTATCCGCATCAGCACGGACAAGAATTGGATTCAAATCCAGATCGTCAAGCGCCGCATCGCCCCGGCTTACCTGGCTTAGCAAATCTGTTCTGCCAATAACATCTTCAAGCGAGGTAAAGCCAAGTGACGCCAAAATTTCGCGCACTTCTTCGGCTAGATGTGTGAAGAGCTGGACAACTTTTTCTGGCGTGCCTTCAAATTTAGCACGCAGATCATCACGTTGCGTACATACCCCGACCGGACAGGTGTTTGAATGGCACTGCCGTACCATGATACAGCCCATGGCGATCAGTGATGACGTACCAATGCCATATTCATCAGCACCCAGCATTGCCGCCATAACAATATCACGACCTGTTTTCAAACCACCATCGGTACGCAAAACAACCTTGTTGCGCAAATCATTCATCGACAGCACCTGATGCACCTCGGACAGACCCATTTCCCATGGCAAACCAGCATATTTGATCGAAGATTGCGGGCTGGCACCAGTGCCACCGCCATGACCCGATACCAGAATGGCATCAGCCTTGGCCTTGGCAACACCAGCGGCAATCGTACCGATACCTGTTGACGCCACCAGCTTGACGCATACTTTTGCATCAGGATTAATCTGTTTGAGGTCATAGATAAGCTGTGCCAGATCCTCAATCGAATAGATATCATGATGCGGTGGCGGTGAAATCAAAGTTACACCTGGCGTTGCATGACGCAAACGGGCAATCAAGCTATCAACTTTAATGCCTGGCAATTGCCCGCCTTCACCCGGTTTTGCACCCTGTGCGACCTTGATTTCGATTTCCTGACAATTATTCAGATACTCAGCGGTGACCCCAAATCGGCCTGATGCAATCTGTTTGATCGCACTTGACGGATTGTCACCATTGTCACGAAGTTTGAAGCGTGCAGGATCTTCGCCACCTTCGCCGGAGTCCGACTTTGCCCCAATGCGGTTCATCGCAATCGACAGGGTTTCATGCGCTTCAGGGCTTAGGGCACCAAGCGAAATACCAGGTGACACCAACCTTTTGCGGATATTGGTGATTGATTCGACACTTTCGATCCCAACGGCTTCACCACCCGGTTTGAAATCCATCAAATCGCGCAAATTCACTGGCCCCTGACCATCAACAAGGCTGGAATATTTCTTCCAACTTGCAAAGGAACCCGTATCACAAGCATGCTGCATCGCATGGATCATCTGGCCATCAAAAGCATGCCGTTCACCAGATTTACGGAACCGGAAAAATCCACCAACAGGTAGCGTTACATTATCATGCGCAAAGGCTTTTTGGTGCATATCCAGAATGCGGGTACGAATACCAGTCAATCCAAGACCGGACACGCGTGACGTCATGGTAGGAAAATATTTGGCTACCAACGCACGCGACAGACCGAGTGCCTCAAAATTATAGCCACCGCGATAGGAGGCAATAATAGAGATGCCCATCTTCGACATGATTTTCAGCAAGCCGTCTTCAACAGCTTTACGGTAATTACCAACCGCATCATTAACGGTTAAATTCGGCAGCAGGCCACGTTCATGACGTTCGGCGATCGCTTCTTCAGCGATATACGCATTGACCGTTGTGGCACCAACACCGATCAAAACGGCAAAATGATGCACATCAAGACATTCACCCGAAGCCACATTAACCGAGGCGAACGTCCGTAATTGCTGGCGTACCAGATGCGAATGAACAGCACCTGTTGCCAGTATCATAGGAATAGCAATGCGCGTTTCAGAGGCCGCACGGTCCGTTAGCATGACATGTTCACAGCCTGACCGAACCGCTTCTTCGGCTTCTGCCTGAATACGTTCTATAGCCGTGGTGAAATTATCTGCTTCGCCTTCTGCATCAAAGGTACAATCAATATGCGTTGCCTTCTTTCCAAGATGCAGACATAGAGCATCCCATTCAGGAATCGTCAGTACCGGAGAATTAAGCAACAGATGATCACATTGTGTTGGTGACTCATCAAGAATATTACCAAGATTACCCAACCGGGTGCGCAAGCTCATCACATGGCGTTCACGAAGCGAATCGATCGGCGGGTTTGTGACCTGAGAAAAATTCTGCCGGAAGAAATGATGCAAACCACGATAGCGACTCGATAGCACCGCAAGCGGCGTATCATCACCCATGGATCCAATGGCTTCTTTGCCCGTTTCGGCCATGGGTTGGAGGACAAGTTCCATGTCTTCCATAGTCCAGCCAGCCATCATCTGGCGGCGGCGGGCATCCATCACTGGCAAGCGTTCTGAGCTCTTACCATTAGCCTTTGCCAGCACCATATCCATCTGCTCGGCGCGGCCAATCCACTTGCCATAATCATTCTGGTTAGCCATCACGTCTTTTAATTCATCATCACGATACAGCTTGCCTTCGGCTAGATTGATTCCGATCATCTCGCCTGGTCCAAGACCACCGCGCTCAAGAATGTTGGCGTCAGGCACAACGACCATACCTGTTTCAGACCCTGCAATCACCAGACCGTCATTGGTTACGACATAGCGCATTGGGCGCAAACCATTTCGATCCAGACCTGCGATAACCCAGTTATTAGCATAAGCGGCGATTGCCGCCGGACCATCCCATGGCTCCATAACAGAATTACAATAGGCATAGAGTTGGGCACGTTTACTGGTGCCACTGACATCAATGGCTTCAGGGATCATCATGGTTTTCACCATCGGCAAAGCACGACCCGCATGACCCATGAGCTCGAATACAGCATCCAGTGCCGATGAATCCGAACTGCCTTTGGCAATCACCGGTTTCAGATCTCCGATCATATCGCCAAACAGATCAGATTCCATGCGGTCTTCATGGCACGTCATCCAGTTCTGGTTACCCCGGATCGTATTGATCTCGCCATTATGCGCAAGCACCCGAAATGGTTGTGCCAATTTCCATGTTGGCATGGTGTTTGTCGAATAGCGCTGATGATAAATCGCAAAAGATGAAATAAAGCGTGTGTCCAGCAAATCAGGGAAGAAGGCCGTGACCTGTTCGGCTAGGAACATACCCTTATAGATGATCGAACGGCTTGAAAGCGAACAGATGTAAAAGTCACTGATCAATTCATTCAATGCGGCCTTTTCAATACGGCGGCGGACAAGATAAAGCTGAATTTCAGCTTCTTCTTCGGACATATCGGCTGGCATAGAGAACATAATCTGTTCAATTTCAGGACGCGTTGCATTGGCTTTGTCACCAAGCGCCTGAATATCAACCGGCACTTGACGCCAGCCATAGATAGAATGGCCAAACGCCAGAATTTCCTGTTCAACAATACAGCGGCATCGTTCCTGAGCCGCAAGATCTGTACGGGGTAAAAACACCATACCTACGGCTAGCCGACCACCATCATCGTCATGTCCCGTACGGGCGATATGTTCAATAAAGAAATCGCGCGGAATTTCGATATGAATACCAGCACCATCACCTGTCATACCATCAGCATCAACGGCACCACGATGCCAGATTGCCTGTAAAGCTTCGATAGCGGCATCAACAACAGCACGATTTGGCTTGCCATCACGGGTTGCAACAAAACCAACACCGCAAGCATCATGCTCCATCTCAGGGGCATAAACACCAGCTTCGGTGAGTTTGGCCTCATTTGCCTTGCGACGGGCAATGAAGGCGTCTGCATCAAAGTTTTTGTTATATTGTGACATTATTAGCTCCCTGATCCAGCGCGGCGTGGCGCATTGGCCTCTGCCTGCTGCATGATCCACGCATCAATCTGTTCAGCTGCATCGCGCCCATCGCGGACACCCCAGACAACCAAAGACGCGCCACGCACAATGTCACCAGCGGCAAATACACCCTGCTGACTGGTCATCATGGTTTTCCAATCAATGCTGATCGTGCCCCATTTAGACACGCTCAATCCATCATCACCAAACATCTTTGGCATATCCTCTGGATCAAAACCAAGCGCTTTGACGACCAGATCAGCCGGCATGTCATGCGAAGATCCGTCAATGACTTGTGGCACCTGGCGTCCGGTTGCGTCTGGTTGACCCAAATGGATTGACTGGGCTTGTACTGCCGAAACCTTATCATCACCTAAAAAGGCCTGTGGCGCTGAAAGCCATTTGAAAACAACACCCTCTTCTTCAGCATTCTGCACTTCACGCTGTGACCCCGGCATATTCGCCTTGTCACGACGATACAGGCAACTGACCGATTTGGCTTTCTGGCGAATGGCGGTACGTACACAATCCATCGCCGTATCACCGCCACCGATTACAACGACATTTTTGCCTTCAGCATTGAGGCGGCCATCATCAAAAGCAGGCACTTCGTCACCAAGGCTTTTGCGATTTGAGGCGGTCAGATAATCAAGCGCTGGCACAATGCCATCAAGTCCACTTCCCGGCGTGCTGATGTCACGGGCTTTATAAACCCCCGTTGCCACCAGAACTGCATCATGCTTTTTGCGGATATCGCTGAAGGTTATGTCAGACCCAATATCAACATTAAGATGAAAATGCACGCCACCATCACGAAGTAATTGACCACGGCGCTCAACAACTGATTTTTCCAGCTTGAAACCGGGGATTCCGTAAATCAGCAGGCCGCCGATTCTGTCGTAACGATCATAGACATGCACCTGATAGCCACGGTGGCGCAACATTTCGGCTGCCGCCAGACCGGCTGGTCCGGCACCGATGATACCAACCGATTCGTCAAGCTCAACGCGCGGCGCGGCGGGCTTGACCCACCCCTCGGCAAAGGCTGTTTCGGTTATATGTTTTTCAACCGCACCAATGGTGACTGATTCGAAACCCTTTTCAATGACACAACTACCTTCACACAAACGATCCTGCGGGCAAATACGACCACAGATTTCGGGAAAATTATTGGTTTGCGAGGATAATTCATAGGCCTCCTGCATCCGCCCTTCGGCAGTCATCATCAACCAATCCGGTATGTTATTATGCAAAGGGCAGTTCGTTTGGCAGAATGGCACACCACATTGTGAACAGCGTGATGCTTGGGTTTCAGCTGCCTCTACATTGAAATCGTCATAGATTTCGTCAAAATCGGCAACCCGGGCATCGGCCTTGCGCTTTGACGGCATGGCTTTTTCAGTTACCACAAATTTCAACATTTTTGATGACATCTCTGCCTCCTGTAATTCCGACACAATCGGGCGCCACGCTGTGACAGCGTACGCCGCAGAATAAAAAGTCAATGATTGTTACCTTTTTATACCTAGTATTTGACAAATCGTCAAGCAATGTAGGTAATTAGCCTTGATATTCTTTAATTTAGTCTCAATACGGTACTATTATGATAACAGCGGTGGTGAGTTGCGAAATAAAGGCAAATTCGATAAGAACAAACATGAAAGTCCGGTGCGGCCGGGTCGATTACTCTGCAATTGCGTTTCAGACCGCCATTATGAGCAGATATGGCCATAAAATAGAGAAGCCTTAACCAATGCCCATTTTTATGATCATTCTTGTAGCACTTGTACAGGGCGTAACTGAATTTCTGCCCATATCATCTTCCGGGCATCTGGTTTTGATTCCGGTTCTAACCGACCAGCCCTATCAAGGACGAACAATCGATGTCGCCGCGCATGTTGGCACCTTCTTTGCGGTTCTGTTTTTTTTGCGCGCTGACATTACACGCATCATCATCGGCATCCTTAGTTTTGGTAAACATAACCCAAATGATGCCCGTTTTGGTCTGATGCTGATGGCAGCCACAATACCTGTTATTGGTGCGGGGTTTTATGTCAATTATGCCAACTGGAACTGGCTAACAATGATTGAAACGCTGGCATGGTCAAATCTGCTCTTTGCGATGCTGTTGTGGGGTGCGGATCGCTATGGAGTGGCGCTAAAGAATATGGATGATGTGCGTTTTTCATCTGCCATATTCATTGGCCTGACACAGATTTGCGCGCTGATTCCCGGTGCATCGCGTTCAGGTGTCACCATGACAGCGGCGCGGATGTTAGGCTTTGACCGCATTACCGCGGCACGGTTTTCATTATTGTTGTCTTTGCCAACGATCGCTGGCGCAGGCATTCTTAAAACCCATGATCTGATCAAAGATGGCGATCTCGCGCTGGGAAGCGACGCGGCGCTGGTGGCTTTGCTTTCGGGTCTGATGGCGTTCCTTGCCATGCGGGCAATGATGGCGTGGCTAGCGCGCGCCAATTTCAATATTTTTGTATATTACCGGCTGATTCTTGGTGCCGTTTTGCTATGGGCAATCCAGAATCATATGATCGCATAGCCAGTCATTGTCTGGTATCACTTCACATTAAAATCAGCGCGAAAACTGGCCACCCGGACGAAACCGTGCAAGATAGCTTGGCAAAATCGCATCCATGCTGGTCGGCGTGATACCCATAGCCGCCAAACCAAGAGCATTCTTGGCAACAATATTGTCGATCTTCAATAGCTTGACCTGATCGACCGTAATGGGCGGTGATGGCAATAACCCAGCAAAGATAGCGCCAAAAGACATCAAGCTCAGTGGCACAGGTATCAGCAAACGCCGACGGCGAATTTGCAGTAAGGTGATTTCCATCAACTGCCGAAATGAATAGATATCAGGGCCGCCTAGTTCAAAAAACTTGCCACGCGGATTTATCTTTGTCTTGCCTATACCAATGCTGGCTTCAATGGCGGCGACAACATCCCCAACATAAACCGGCTGCATCCGCATCGTACCACCCCCAGGCAATGGCAAGGCTGGTGCCGTCAACGCCATATTAGCAAAGCGGTTAAAGAAACCGTCACGGGGGCCAAAAACAATTGACGGGCGCAGAATAACGGCATCTGGAAATTCGTTATGCAAGCCTGCTTCGCCAGCTGCTTTAGTACGCGCATACAGACTAGGGGAGTCCGCATCCGCACCGATGGCCGAAATATGTACAACATCAGCTACATCATTTTGACGCGCCAGCATGCCAATCTTGCCTGGCAATTCACCCTGCAGGGCCTCAAAGCGCTGGCTACCTGTTTCCGCAAGAATACCCACAAAATTAATGACCGCATCAGCTGGCTTTATAACCGAGGCCAGTGTTTCATCATTTAATGCATCGCCTGATACCAGTGTGATCTGACCAACATCACCCATCGGCTTTAGATATTTGGCGCGCTCAGCATTCCGGCATAAAACAATGACACGCATTTTAGCACGCGCCAGCATTTCAACCGTAGCGCGCCCGATAAAGCCTGAACCACCAATTACTGTCACTGTCTTTTGCATATCATCACTCTTGAATTTAATCACTTTAGCCATTTTGACAGGCTAGTGCTCTGCTATATTATAAACCCATGCGCGCTGAAAATGGTCTATCCCCCATATGTACAATGGCGAGAGCCAAAGCAACAAGCAAAAACCGGTGCAGAAAAGCAATGAAAAACAAAAGCTGTCATTATACCGTCAAAATCCAGCCTATCCTCGGGGAAATTGTTTGACAGTTAGGCTTTTAAGACTATTCTCTCGCACTTATTCGCAGCAGAATAATGATGTTGATAAATGCCCAGGTGGCGGAATTGGTAGACGCGCTGGCTTCAGGTGCCAGTGGCCGCAAGGTCGTGGAAGTTCGAGTCTTCTCCTGGGCACCATTTACAGTTGGTATCTGTATCCGCATACTGATTCAGAAATATCCAGCCGGAATAATTAATGCAGAACGAGGCAGGTAATAGCGATGGCCGTTAACATCTATAAAGACGATCTACCTGCCGATATTGACCTCGGTTCGATTGTCGCTATAGATACCGAAACAATGGGTTTGAAAACCCAGCGTGATCGCTTGTGTCTGGTGCAATTATCTAGTGGTGACGGCAATGCGCATCTGGTTCAGATTGCTCAGCCAGCCAAGCCAAGCCCTGTTCTAGCGGCTTTACTTGCTGACCCTGCGGTAACCAAATTATTCCATTTTGCGCGTTTTGATCTCGCCGCTCTGATCCATTATATCGGCGCTGTCGAAGGCGATATTTACTGCACTAAAATCGCCTCAAAACTAGCCCGCACCTATACTGACCGACATGGGCTCAAAGAATTATGCCGCGAGCTGTTGCAGATTGATATTTCCAAACAGCAACAATCATCAGATTGGGGTGCTGAAACCCTGACCATTGATCAGCAGAATTATGCGGCTGGCGATGTTTTATATCTTCATGCGATCCGCGAAAAACTCTCATATATGCTTGAGCGTGAAAACCGCATGGCGCTGGCCAATGCCTGTTTTGGCTTTTTGCCTGAGCGTGCACAACTTGATCTAATTGGCTTTGGTGATGTGGATATCTTCCACCATTAAGTAATTTTACTAAGTCATCTTATGGTCATTAGGGAATTCAGAGGACTTTGAATGGCATCTGATAATAATGATACATACGACAAGAAGCTTACGCGCTTTACGCCAAAAAAGCGCGCTTCGTCTGCTAAAAAATCCACCCTCTTGCGCCCTAGCGTTCTTTTAACCGGCGCCGGATTAACGACGCTTGCTGCCGCTGTAGGATGGTTGGGTCTTTATACCAAAACCAGTGATGTCCGCGTCAGTATTGCCAATATCGAAGTGGCTGATGATGGCGGCACACAATTGACTGGCGCACGTTATAAAGGCACGACAAAAACAGGCAAGACCTATGAAATCAACGCCACAAACGCTGTTGAACAAAATAATGGCAGTGGCATTATCCAACTATCTGAACCCACAGGCTTTATTACCCAGTCTGACGGGGGTCGTATAAATATTTCAGCATTGAATGGTGCGTTTTCGCAAACTGATAATCTAGTCGATCTCACAGGCATGGTTGTTCTTAAGCAAACAAAACAAAACGTGATTATGACAACCGAGGCGTTAAGCGCCAATATCGATGCTGGTGAAATGCAATCCGATTTGCCTGTCGAAGTTGTTTCACCTGACGCGCACATAACGGGACAGAATATTCGCGTCACCGATCATGGAAACGTCATGATGTTTGGTGGTACAAGTAAAATGGTTTTGCATAATGTGAAGACAATCAACTAATCTGGCAAAGCCCCAGTCAGTGCATGAACAGGATATGTTATGAAGGTTTTAAATTTTTTATTGCGACATTTTGCGCTATTTGCGTTGCTGCTTGTCATGAGTCCCGGACTGTTATCAATAGCCAATGCACAAGACAAACAAGCCGAGACCCAAACCGCACCGGTCACGATTGAAGCCTCAGATTTTCTGGAATGGGATCAGAATAAAGGGCTTTATCTAGCCGAGGGCGATGCCATAGCCGTGCAACGTGATATGCGTATCTCGGCAGATCGTCTAGAAGCAAATTATGATCCGGAACAAGCTGGGCGCGAAATCAATTTGATGACCGCAACGGGTAATGTTTTTTTTATTGATGGTGAAAATACCGCAACTGGCGCACGGCTTGTCTATGATCTCGTATCCAGCACTTATTCGGTGTTTGGCAAAAATGCAAAAGTCACCAGCCCACGTGGCGTCATGACAGCAACTAAAAAGATTATCTATGACGAGTCCAACCCCACAAAAGCAAAAATCAATGGCATTGGCAAAGCTAATTATACAGCCGATGATGGGCGTGTCATTTCTGGTGATGAAATTATCGCCTTTACCAATGAAAACGGCGACCTGCAAACGCTTGATGCCATCGGCAATGCCTATGTACGTACTGTCGATAACCAGACAGCTACTGGCGACAAGGTTAATTACGATTTCAACACCTCCATTGCCATACTGACAGGTAATGTTGAACTGATCGAAGGCCAGAATGTCATGCGTGGGTCGCGGGCTGAAGTTGATTTTAATAGTGGTGTCAGTCGGCTTCTATCTGATGGTCAGGGTGGACGCGTGACCGGCATTATGGTTCAATAACAAAATGATTTTGGGTATGTGCTTAAAGGTTCCACATAATGGATAAATGGTCTAACCAAGATGGGTTTCCCCCATCAGCACCACGGCTGGTAAATCAGAATGCTGGTTTGCAGGCAACGGGTATAGGCAAAAGCTTTGATCAGCGGCGCGTTGTTCGCAATGTTACACTTAGCTTACAGCGTGGTGAGGCTGTTGGCCTGTTAGGGCCAAATGGTGCTGGCAAAACCACAACCTTTTATATTCTGGCAGGGTTGCTGGCAGCGGACGAAGGTAGCGTTCAAATTGACGGCCAGAATGTGACGAATATGCCGGTCTTTCAACGGGCCCGGCTCGGCATTGGTTATCTGCCACAAGAATCAAGCATATTTCGTGGTCTAACCGTCGAACAGAATATTCTAGCCGTGCTTGAAACACTGGATGAACCAGAAACTGATCGTGCATCAATGCTTGATGATCTGATGGCTGAATTTGGCATTACGCATCTTCGCAACACCCCGTCTATCAATCTATCCGGCGGCGAGCGGCGACGGCTTGAAATTGCTCGTGCTTTAGCCGCACGTCCAACATTTCTGCTGCTTGACGAGCCACTTGCTGGCATTGACCCCATAGCGTTGGGAGAAATCCGCGGCCTTATCCGCCAGCTTCAGGACCATGGGCTCGGTGTCCTGATTACCGACCATAATGTCCGTGAGACGCTCGATGTTGTTGACCGTGCCTACATCATCCATGATGGCGCTGTCATGATGGAAGGCAGTCCTGAAGAAGTTGTTCAGCATAGCGGTGTCCGTGAAGTCTATCTTGGCGAACGCTTTAGCCGCTAGCATTAAGATCAATTATCCTTCTTGTGTGAAGATTTCAAAACATAGTCTTGACAGGAAACTTTGGCACTACTAGGTTGCGCGACTTCTGGCACCCCTGACGATCCAGATAAACAAATTTTTATATGTTTTTGACAGGCTCATAGCCGCTTTGCACCTAGACAGGTTTTTAAATGACAGACGGTAGTTTTATCGAGCAGCAACAGATACTTGTTGGTCTCAAAGTGAACAGCAAGAAACACCTGATCGAAGCGTTATGTGCCGAGGCTGCCAAAGCGCATAAAATCGAATCACGCGATTTATGTGCGGCGGTGATGAAGCGTGAACGACTTGGTAGTACGGGTGTGGGTAATGGCGTGGCTATCCCGCATGCCGCGATCAATTCTGTTGATGAGCCAATCGCTGTGATGGCTATTCTTGATAGCCCCGTCGCCTTCGACGCCGCTGATGGGCGAGATGTTGACATTGCCTGCCTGGTGATTGGCCCAGAAGCTAGTGATCAAGCTCAACTTCAGATGCTATCATCCGTTTCACAGGTGCTTCGTAAGGCGACAAACTGTTCCAAACTGCGTGCAGCGCAGACCGCAGCTGAAGCGTTGATGGCCATTCAAAACATCACGCAATCCAAAGCAGCATAATCCATATTCATTTAAAGACAGCATGTTGCCAAAACAAAACCCCGAATCAGCTTATAAGGGCTGAGACGGGGTTTTGTTTAGGTGATTTGGTGGAGCTAAGCGGGATCGAACCGCTGACCTCTACAATGCCATTGTAGCGCTCTCCCAGCTGAGCTATAGCCCCTAATCCAAATCATGTTTGCCGCAACTGCTTGCGGCCGCGCATGTGTATCGCAGGCGCCGGTGTTGGCGCAAGCAAAATTTAGCAAACACACGTAATTCATCTGATAAATCAGAAAAAAAGGTGCTAGTTCTCATCTCCATCGTCAAGATTTGGAAGCAACTCATCATCTTCGGTGATTTCATCCTGAATGATGCCTGGCCCATCAGCGTCTTCGGCGGCGTTATCTTCCTCTTCATAATCAAGAGTTTCGTCATCTACACCAATGCCAGTAGCTTGCCCAGTATTGGCTTCATCACCATCTTCATCATCATCATGGATGTTTTCATCCTGATCTTCCACATCATCCAGCTTTGCTGTTTGCACTCTGCTAGCAGCCGACTTTACAGCGCTTCGCCCTTTGCGGCTGGTAAGTAAATTTTCAATACTGAATTCAGTGGAACAACCAGGGCAAATAATAGGTGTTCTTTTGAAATCATAGAATTTCATACCGCATGACAAACAAGCACGCTTTATTCCAAGATCTGCTTTAGCCATTCCTACTTACCCTTTGCATATTTTATTACAGGTGGTCACACAAATTTTGAACTACGGATTTGATACAATTTACTGAGCCTGTCAAAACAAATTTTTAATCATCCGGCATTTTTATTACTTCTTGCCTAAACAGCGTGAACTGAAACGTTCACATGTTTCTAAACACAATTTCCATGCTGATCAGAAATTTATATTTTTGTCGTGATCTATGCGGCCATATTTGCGTCACACGTAAACATGATGCTATATGATGCTTTGCTTAACACTGAGATGGCAAACTGTGCCATGAAAGCACATTATCAACCCCTTATTTGGCCGCAGGATAAAGACATGTCGATGCAGACAAATCTTAGTTTATCATCACAAAGAACAGACAATCTTGCTGGCATAATTGATGTGCCTGGCGATAAATCGATGTCACATCGATCTTTGATACTTGGTAGCTTGGCTATCGGCACGACCAAGGTAACTGGCTTGCTAGAAGGTGCTGATGTGCTGGCAACCGCCGATGCCATGCGCGCTCTTGGCGTCGATATAACCCGCCATGATGATGGTACCTGGGTGATTGTAGGGCAAGGGCTGCATGGCCTTGTTGCACCTGAAACGGCGCTGGATCTTGGCAATTCTGGTACCGGTGTTCGTCTGCTTATGGGCGTCGTTGCGGGACAGGCCATCACCGCAACATTTACCGGTGACGCCTCGCTTAGCGTTCGCCCGATGGCGCGCATCACCGATCCGTTGCAGCAAATGGGAACCCATGTCGCGAGCCGTGATGGTGGCCTGCTTCCGGTGACAATTACCGGTCAAAGCGAGCCAATGGCAATCAGCTATGAAAGCCCGGTAGCATCAGCCCAGATTAAATCAGCTATTTTGCTTGCTGGTTTGACAGCGCGCGGTGACACCGAAGTCATCGAGCCACATGCGTCACGCGACCACACTGAAAGCATGCTTCGTCACTTTGGCGCCACCGTCGAACAGACAGTTCGGGATGATGGCACACACCATGTCCAGCTTCATGGCGGCGCGCAACTGATTGCAGCAGATATTGCGGTACCGCGCGATCCCTCATCCGCCGCCTTTCCCATGGTTGCTGCATTACTGACCAAGGGTAGCGATATCACCCTGCCCTCGATCGGCATGAACCCGCTTCGTACTGGTTTGATTACGACTTTGATCGAAATGGGTGGCGATATCAGCATACTCAACCCCCGTGATGAAGGCGGCGAACCCGTGGCAGATTTGAGAGTCCGCCACAGTGATTTGCATGGCATTAATATACCAGCTGAACGGGCTGCGTCGATGATTGATGAATTCCCGATCCTGTCGGTCGCCGCAACACAGGCATATGGCACGACGATTATGAATGGCGTTGCCGAACTTAGGGTAAAGGAAACTGACCGGATCAAGGTTATGGCTGATGGCCTCATTGCCGCTGGTGCCATTGTTAGTTATGACGATGACACAATGACCGTGACAGGCGGCCCAATTGCAGGCGGGATGACTGTCAACTCACAACATGATCACCGAATCGCAATGTCATTTCTGACTCTAGGTCTGATTTCAAACGCTCCAGTTAGCGTTGAAGGATGCGAAACCATCCATACAAGCTTCCCTGATTTTGCCAAGATCATGCAGAATGCAGGCGCTAACATCGCCGAAACTGGTTCATGATTATCGCTGTTGATGGATCCGCCGCCAGCGGCAAAGGCACGCTTGCCAAACGCCTTGCGGCATATTTTGACCTTGCTCATCTCGATACTGGCGCATTGTACCGCATGGTGGGACTTGCCGCACTGGAACAGGGGCTAGATGATAAAAATATCAATGAACTTCAAGCTGTTGCTATAACAAGCGCCCTTGATCTTTCGGTCACACCTGATGATAGAATTCGCAATGATACGGTTGCAGAGATGGCGTCAATTGTTGCTGCTATGCCACCTGTACGTGCCTGCTTGCTTGACCTGCAACGCCACTTTGTCGCGCATCCCACTGCCGCAGGTGGTGCCGTTCTTGATGGCCGTGATATAGGCAGTGTCGTTCTGCCAGATGCGGATTATAAATTCTTTGTAGATGCCGATATTGATGTGCGCGCAGAACGCCGCACCAAAGAGTTGCATGATAACGGACAATCCGTTATGTTCCGCCACGTTCTAGAGGATATGAAGGCACGGGATCAGCGAGATCGCAATCGCGATATCGCCCCGCTGGTGGCAACATCCGACGCTATTGTCATTGATACGTCTGACAAAGACGCAGATATGGTGCTGGCATTGGCATTGGCACATATAGCTGGATAATCTGGAACATCGTCAGACAGGATGGCATCCGAACGCCACCTGTTTGTAAAAATGGCTTTAACTTTTGCTGGTACGGATCAACTGATCGCCACAAAAACCCGGTTAGAGTTTCATCGCATATCATGCCCCTAAAGCATGGCTAAACGATGGAATTGTTCGGCTAATTCGGCCCTCAAACCAGCTGAGGCATTATACCGGCGTAATTTGTTTCGTGTGTCGAAACACCGGTAGGCGATGGACGGAGATATTTTTGACACCTACAAATGTAATGGCAGCAGACGCTGCAACTGAAAACTTTGCCGACCTTCTAGCTGAAAGTTTTGGCAAAGACACCAATATTGAGGGCTCTGTAGTCCGCGGTTTCGTAGTAGAAATCGAAGGCGACGCGGTGCTTATTGATGTTGGATTGAAATCCGAAGGCCGCATCCCACTAAAAGAACTTGTTAGCCCCGGACAGGAAGCCGATGTAAAAATTGGCGACGAAATTGAAGTTTACGTTGAGCGTATGGAAGACCGTAATGGTCAGGCCGTGCTCAGCCGTGACAAGGCACGCCGCGAAGAAGCCTGGAGCGTACTCGAAGCATCATTTGAGAAGCAAGAGCGTGTTACCGGTATTATCTTTGGCAAGGTCAAAGGCGGCTTTACCGTCGATCTTTCAGGCGCGACCGCCTTTTTGCCAGGTAGTCAGGTTGATATTCGCCCGGTGCGCGATCTTGGCCCATTGATGGGTTCACCACAGCCATTCCAGATTCTGAAAATTGACCGTCGCCGTGGCAACATCGTTGTATCGCGTCGGGCGGTTCTGGAAGAGTCTCGCGCCGAAGCCCGCACCGAATTGGTATCCAACCTTCAAGAAGGTCAGGTGTTACAAGGTGTGGTCAAGAATATCACTGATTATGGTGCGTTCGTTGATCTTGGCGGCGTTGACGGTCTGCTGCATGTTACCGATATAGCATGGCAGCGTATCAGCCATCCTTCGGAAGCCTTGCAGATTGGTGAAACCGTTGAAGTACAGGTTATCCGCTTTAATGCAGAAACCCAGCGTATCTCGCTTGGTATGAAGCAGCTTCTGTCTGATCCTTGGGAAAATGTCGAAGGCAAATTCCCGATCGGTGCCAAGATGGAAGGCCGCGTTACCAACATCACCGATTATGGTGCCTTTGTTGAGCTTGAAGCTGGCGTCGAAGGTCTTGTCCATGTCTCCGAAATGAGTTGGACCAAGAAGAATGTTCATCCTGGCAAGATTGTATCAACCAGTCAGCAAGTCGAAGTTATGGTTCTGGACGTTGATCTGTCTAAGCGCCGTATTTCACTTGGCCTCAAGCAGTGCACAGGCAACCCGTGGGAAGACCTGAGTACCGCACATCCTGCTGGTTCAGAGATCGAAGGCGAGATCCGCAACATCACCGAATTTGGTCTGTTTGTTGGTCTTACTGAAGAAATCGACGGCCTTGTGCATCTATCTGATATCAGCTGGGACGTTACGGGTGAAGCTGCACTTGAAGGCTTCAACAAAGGTGACATGGTCAAAGCCAAGGTTCTGGATATTGATACTGATAAAGAGCGTATCTCGCTTGGAATCAAGCAACTTACGGATGATCCATTTGCTGGTCAGGCTGACAATTACCGCAAAGGTGAAGTTGTCACATGTATCGTGTCGGCTGTATCCGAAAATGGCCTCGATGTGACAGTTGGTGATGCCATGACTGGCTTTATCCGCCGGGCTGATCTTAGCCGTGAGCGTAACGAACAGCGTGCTGACCGTTTTGCCGTTGGCGAGAAGGTCGATGCTGTCGTTACCAATCTTGATAAGAAGTCACGCAAACTGACATTATCGATCAAAGCACGCGAATCTGCCGAAGAAAAACAGGCAATGGCTGACTTTGGTTCATCAGATAGCGGCGCAAGCCTTGGTGATATTCTGGGTGCCGCGCTGGCAAAGCGTGATACCACAGACGATAAGTAAAATATGTGCGCAGGCGACCCCGGTTGCCTGCGCGCTGACTATAATTCCCAATTACAAATTTTGTTTCAAACATGAGTTGACCCCGCGTGAGTGAACAGGCATCCTAACTTAGTTAAAAATGTATGTATTAACAATGGAGTGGGTGGCGTGACACGGTCTGAACTAATTGCCCGTATGGCAGCAAAAAATCCTGCCTTGTATCACAGAGACATTGAACGTTTAGTCGGAACAATCCTAGATGAAATAAGTGGCGCTTTGGAACGTGGAGATCGCGTTGAACTTCGTGGCTTTGGCGCCTTTTCGGTTCGTCATCGTAAAGCGCGGATAGGCCGAAACCCAAGAACAGGTACAAGCGTACAAGTGGCTGAAAAGAAAGTACCTTTTTTCAAAATGGGCAAGGGAATGCGTGAGCGTCTAAACCGCTAATTGGAAGAAGTTCATGAAAATGATTACCCGTTTTCTGTGGGTTGTAATCACCGTCGCAATAGGTTTGTTCGCGGTATCATTTTCAACGTCCAACGCTTCGCCTGTTGAGCTGGCTTTATGGCCCTTTGATATAACCTTAACCGCGCCAATATGGCTTGTATGTCTCATAAGCCTTGGTATTGGCTTGGCATTGGGCAGTGCGGTGATCTGGCTTCAGCTTCTTACGATTCGCGCCCGCAAATGGCGTTTACAACAAAATTTCAACAAACTTGAAAAAAAATACGCAGCACTTGTTGAAACCCAGACTTCTGAAGCCACATCAGAAATAGCTAACAAAACACCGTTGATGAAAATGGTTGAATAACCCGAACGACCCAAGGATAGTTTGATGCCGCGTGCTGATGTAAAAATTTGCGGGATTGCAACAGCCGCTGATTATGATGTCTGCGCCAGAGCTGGCGCGCGCTGGATCGGCATGGTGTTTTTTCCGAAATCATCAAGGCATCTTTCCCTTGAAGTGGCGGCCGCTCTAGCCAATCACGCAGATAGCTATACAGGTGACCGCCCAGAACGCGTAGCCCTGACCGTGGACATGGCAGATGATGCGCTAGACGCCGTCATTCAGGCCAGCCGACCTGACTATATCCAGTTACATGGCAATGAAACACCCGATCGTGCCAAAGCCATCAAGGCACGTTTCAATGTCTCCATCATCAAGGCCTTGCGAATTGGCACGGCATCCGATCTGGATGTCTGTTCCACATGGGACACTATTGCTGACTGGCTGCTTCTTGATGCCAAATCTGCTAGCAGTGATATGCCAGGTGGCACCGGCCACAGTTTTGACTGGCGTTTGCTGTCCAGCTATAAAGGCATGTCCAACTGGATGCTGGCGGGTGGGCTGAAACCAGACAATGTTACCGAGGCTATCAGCATGACTGGCGCCCGGGCACTTGATGTATCTTCAGGCGTTGAGTCGGCGCTAGGTAAAAAAGACCATGGCCTAATTCGTAGCTTTATTCGCGCAGCAGAAATGGGCTAAAATAGCTGACCACTCAGGAGGCTGGCCATATGTGCCGGAAAATAAAATGAACGAAGCAAGTAAGAATTCTTTTCGTAACCAGCCCGATGATGGTGGCCGTTTTGGCATCCATGGTGGACGCTTTGTTGCCGAAACGCTGATGCCGCTGATTTTAGAGGTTGAAAAGTCATACAATGAATCACGGCAGGATGATTCATTTGCCCGCGAATTACTTTATTATCAGCAACATTATGTTGGCCGTCCAAGTCCACTATATTTTGCCGAGCGGCTGACCGCGCATTTTGGTGGCGCAAAACTATATCTAAAGCGCGATGAGCTTAACCATACAGGTGCCCATAAAATCAATAATGTTCTGGGGCAAGCCTTGCTGGCCAAGCGTATGGGCAAAAAGAAAATTATTGCCGAAACTGGTGCTGGTCAACATGGCGTAGCCACAGCAACTGCCTGCGCACTATTTGATATGGAATGCGAAGTCTTTATGGGTGAGGAAGATGTTCGCCGTCAAAAGCCTAATGTTGACCGGATGCGTCTGCTGGGCGCTAAAATTCATCCTGTCACATCTGGTACCGGCACATTAAAAGACGCCATGAATGAAGCTTTGCGGTTTTGGGTGACCAATGCGGAAACACATTTCTATATTATTGGCACGGTTGCAGGTCCGCATCCCTATCCCCAAATGGTTCGTGATTTTCAGTCTGTTATCGGCATTGAGGCTCGTACCCAAATTCAGGAAGCCGAAGGGCGGCTACCTGACGCACTGATTGCCTGTATTGGCGGCGGATCAAACGCGTTGGGCTTGTTTCATCCGTTTCTGGATGATGAAGATGTAGATATTTATGGTGTGGAAGCGGCTGGCAAAGGTATTTCATCTGGCCTGCATGCGGCGTCACTAACCGGTGGCACACCAGGTATTCTGCATGGCAACCGCACCTATCTTCTGCAAAATGATGATGGCCAAATTATTGATGCGCATTCGATTTCTGCTGGCCTCGATTATCCAGGCATTGGGCCTGAACATTCATGGTTGCATGATATAAAACGCGTTAATTATGTCAGCGCTACCGATGATGAAGCGCTGATAGCATTCCAGCTTTGTTCACGGCTTGAAGGTATTATTCCCGCGCTGGAACCATCACATGCGCTTGCTTTCACAGGCACAATGATTGGCGACATGGATAAGGACTCAATCGTAATTCTGAATATGTGTGGACGCGGCGACAAGGATCTTGGTGCCGTACTTCCTATTCTTGAAGAGCTTGGCAGGCTGTAAAGCAATCACCACACATTGCATCGAAGACATAATACGAACAAAGGAATTATAATGACACGTCGTATCGAGACAGCTTTTGCCAAAGCAAAGTCAGCAGACCGAGGCGTTTTAGGCGTCTTTATCACGGCTGGCGACCCCGACCTTGAAACATCTGAAAAAATATTGCATGCCCTTGCAGATACGGGCGTTGATTTTATCGAGTTAGGCATGCCTTTTTCTGATCCGATGGCGGATGGTCCGGCCATTCAGGCGGCGTCACTACGGGCTTTGAAAGCTGGTATGAGCTTGCAAAAGACATTGGCCATGGCCAAACGGTTTCGTGCAAAGAATGCTGACATTCCAATCATTCTGATGGGCTATTACAATCCTATTTATATTTATGGCAATGATGTCTTTTTGAAGGATGCTGTCGATGCAGGTGTAGATGGTTTAATTCTGGTTGATCTGCCGCCCGAAGAAGATGAAGAGTTGTGCATTCCCGCAAAACAGGCTGGTCTTAGCTTTATCCGACTTGTAACACCAACGACGAATGATAAACGTCTGCCAACGGTTCTGGCCGAGGCCAATGGCTTTGTCTATTATGTATCAGTGACAGGCATAACAGGCACCAAAAGTGCCGCTGCTGACTCTATAGACACCGCCTATAAGCGGATTAGCAACCACACAGATTTGCCGATTGTCACAGGTTTTGGTATCAAGACAGCTAAACAGGCAGCGGAAGTTGCAAAATTGAGTGATGGTGCGGTTGTTGGATCAGCCGTTGTTGATATTATTGCCAGCAATCTTTCGCAAGATGGTAGCGGTAATGATGATATCGTCCGTAAAGTTGCCGCATTTGTGAGGGAACTTGCAAATGCTGTTAGCGGTAAGTAGTCAGACGACGAAGGGATGTAAGCGATGAACTGGATTACAAATTCTGTACTCCCCAAAATCAAGGCATGGGTTCAATCAGATGATGTACCCGATAATTTATGGGTAAAATGTAAAGCCTGCGGGCAGATGATTTTCCATCGCGAATTTGAGCAGGCCTATAATTGTTGCTCTACCTGCGGTTCACACGCGCCTTTACCACCGGAAAGCCGCTTTGCCATGACTTTTGATGATGGCAAATTCGATATCATCCCCCTACCGCAAATCGTTGATGATCCCCTTAAATTCCGCGATACAAAGAAATACGCTGATCGTTTGCGTGATACACGTAACCGTACTGGCCTTGATGATGCTATCGCTGTGGGTGTTGGTAAAATCGGGGGCTGTGACACGGTGATGGCTGCCTTTGATTTCCGCTTCATGGGTGGATCAATGGGGCGCATGGTTGGTAACGGGATTGTGTTGGCCGCGCAAGAAGCTGTAAAACGCAAAGCCGCATTGATCACTGTGCCATCAACTGGTGGTGCCCGTATGCAGGAAGGCGTGTTATCACTGATGCAGTTACCGCGTACGATTTCTGCCGTTGATCAGGTGCGTGATGCCAATTTGCCCTATATTGTTTTGCTGGCGCATCCAACAACTGGTGGTGTGACGGCCTCTTTTGCTATGCTTGGTGACATTCAGATTGCCGAGCCCGGTGCCATTATCGGTTTTGCCGGACGCCGCGTCATTGAGGAAACGGTGCGTGAAAAACTGCCTGACGATTTCCAGACTGCGGAATATCTGCAAGAACATGGCATGGTTGACAGTGTCGTTGCCCGTAGCGAGCAAAGCGCCTATATCGGCCGCATTCTTGGCTTCCTAATGGGAAATAGCAAGGCGGCCTGATGACCGATATTGATTCTGTTGATCTTGCGTCCAGCTCAACTGATGGCGAGGATGCACATGATGCTATGCGCGCGCAACATGCGCTTGATCGTCTTGCCGCGCTTCATCCCAAGCTTATTGATCTAGGGCTTGATCGTACCTTTGCGCTATTAAACCGGTTAGGTAATCCACATCATGCATTGCCTCCAACAATTCATGTGTCAGGTACAAATGGCAAAGGATCCGTCATTGCCCATATGCGCGCCATGGCCGAGGGGTGCGGGTTACGCGTTCATGTCTATAGCTCGCCTCACCTATGCCGGTTTAACGAGCGCATCCGGTTAGCCGGGACATTGATTAGCGATGGCGCATTGGCTGACCTTCTTGAAGAGGTTGAAAATATTAATGGTACTGATGAAGTCACCTTCTTTGAAGTGACCACAGCCGCCGCGATGCTGGCCTTTTCACAATGTGAAGCAGATTTGTTATTATTGGAAACGGGACTTGGCGGCACTCTGGATTCGACCAATGTTCTGGATAGGCCGCTAGCCACAATAATCACGCCTATTGCCCGTGATCATGAGCATTTTCTGGGCAATGATGTGGCAACCATTGCATCGCAAAAGGCCGGTATCATGCGGCATAACGTGCCTTGTTTCAGTGCGCAACAAGATAACGTTGTTGCACAGCAACTGAACGCGCATGCAGAGGAAATTGGCGCCAAGCTTTTTACGGCCAGCATTGATTTTAACGGGTATAAGGCCGCAGATGGGCGCATTGCCATTACCTATAGCAACACTGATCTGAATGACGGTGCGGTAACCTTGCCCACACCCGGCCTTGCTGGTGAACATCAGGTTGATAATGCCAGCCTTGCCGCGACGGCGCTTATCCATGCGCTTGGGACAAGCCGCAAATTAGCACCTGTTAAAATTGTTGCCGGCCTGGGTAATGCCATATGGCCGGGCCGCATACAGAAGCTGGACAAAGGTGATCTGACAACCCTTATGCCAGACCAATCAATATGGCTGGATGGGGCACATAATGCACATGGGGCGCAGGCACTGGTGGCCGCGCTTCCCGACCTTCATGATGGGCAATGGACAGTGATTTGCGGCGCGTTGAACACACGTGATCCTGCTGAATTTCTAGCCCCCATAAGCAAAATTGCAGGACAAGTCCTGACCTTGACGATCCCGGGTCAACCTGCCTCATTAACGGCCGGTGAGCTTGCCGCCTCGGCAACATCAATTGGGCTATCAGCTTCACCTGCCCGCTCGATACAGGACGCCTTGACAATCGCTGATAACAACCACCCTGTGATTATATGTGGTTCACTTTATCTAGCCGGGCATATTCTAAACGAAAACAAAACGCTACCTGTCTAAACAAGTAGCGTTCATCTGTCTGGAAACGACCAGACATTTATTATTCTTGGGTGTAAGCGTGATTGTTAAATCGACTGCTCAATCCAATTTTCCAATTGTGACTTAGGTAACGCGCCAACTTTTTCGGCCACGACCGCGCCATCTTTAAAAATGAGCAACGTTGGAATACCACGCACATTATACTGCTGAGGGGTAAGCGGGTTTTCATCAATATTCAATTTGACGATTGAAAGGCTGTCACCTTTATCTTCAGAAATTTCTTCAAGAGCCGGGCCAATCGCCTTGCATGGGCCACACCATTCTGCCCAGAAATCGACAAGAACCGGCTTGTCAGATTGCAAAACCTGCGTCGAGAAATCACTATCAGTCGTCTTTGTTGTCGCCATTGGGTGTTCCTACCTGTGTAACGTGCTATGTGAATGAGTTATAAACTGTCTTAATGTCACCAAATATTCGCGCAAGCGCCAAAGCGCGCATTGACGCTGTTATTTCCTGAAGCCTAGCTGTTTCCGTCCAAATGAGCCAGCACACAATTGGCTTATTAGGAAAAATTTCTCCTATCAAAGCCGCATAAAGTGCCATTTGGCGTTGATATGTTTCGGGAGGGGAATCTTCATTCGCAATACCGGTTTTGAAATCTGCAATAATGACGCTGTCATCACCGACAAACAGGCGATCAATCTGTCCAGACACACCGCGATCACGCACCATACCAGTCACTGGTACTTCGGCAAGCGCATCAGGGGTAAACAAATTGCCAAAGCGTGGATCATTCAAAATTGTGAAAACCTCATTTTTAAGCTGCGCACCCTGAGCAGGCGATAGCATATCAACCGTTGCAATCATGCGATCTGCAACAGTGTTGCGCTGATCCTGAGGTACTGTCGGCAACATCTCAAATAGACGGTGCGCCAGACGTCCCCGGGTCAATGCCATAGCTTGTGTTCGGCTATCTGTTACGCCAAATCCCAATGGATGCGGCGCATAAAGATTGGCAGGCTCTGATGGTCGCAACGGACGAGCATCAGGTGGTAAATCGGGTGCAGGATGATGAAGCCAGCTTGTGTCAGCCGGTTCACTGGCTATATCTGGAACGCGCATAGCTGCGTCATCATCAGGCATTGAAGGGAAAACAGAATCAGCCTCTGAAACAGTCTTGGCGATATGACGCAACACGCCATCCACGTCTTCGACAACGTCTTTATGTTCTGTAAAATATGCCTTTATCCGGCTGTAGGGACTGTTTTCAAGCCAGCGCGAATTGCGTTTTTCCCAGCCGCCTATTACCAACCCATCACGGGCTCGCGTTAATGCCACATAAAGGAGGCGGTTATCTTCTTCGGCACGCAGGTCGCTTGCTTTCTGACGCGCCGTTTCAAGAAATGGTGGCCGCAAATGACTGCCAGCTTCCCAATAGATAAAGCGTTGATCTTCGCCTGTTATCAGCGGGGAATGGGGCACGCTATGCCGCAACATATCTGGCAGGATAACGATTGGGGCTTCAAGTCCCTTGGCACCGTGAATGGTCATGACACGCACCTCATCCACATTACCAGCATCCATATCGCGCTTTACATCACCGCCACCAGCACGAACCGCTGCCAAAAAGGCTGTTAGCGAAACACCTCCAGACTCTCCATAGCTTTGGGCGACTGCCAGAAAATGGTCAAGCGCCTCATCAACCGACGAACCAAGACGGGCGCGGAATTTATCGCGGCCACCATCAACAAGAACCTTGCTGAAGAAAGAAAAAACCGACCCCCCATCAACCAATCTGCACCACTCTTCCAAACGGTCGGCAATACGACCAAGCGGATCATTGCTTCCCAGATAGCGCATAAGCTGTCGGAATAGACTGTGCGATCCACGGTCATGGGCAAGATCAAACAACTGCGCTTCACTGATGCCAAATAAAGGCGATTTCAATAAGGCGGCAAGCTGTAAATCATCGTCAGGCAAAAGCGCAACGTCACCCAATGCCAGCAAATCCTGAATTTCAATCTGATCCACAAGCCGCATCCTGTCAGCACCTGCAACGGCAACACCTTGTTCTTGAAGCGCAACCAGCACCTGCTCAAAGAAAACATCGCGTTTGCGAAGCAGGATGAGGATATCACCAGCCATAATCTTTCTTGGCATATGATCATTGTCCGACGATGGCAAAGGTCGTTTGCCAATCCAGGATTTTAACGTGCGCGCAAGATGGCTTGCTGCCACAGCAGAGGCGCCTTGCATCGACGCAATATTTGCAGGGGTGAAACCTTCTGTCTTTTCCTCATCAACCGGCGCGTCAATGATAGGCCAGACTTCGACAAAACCACCTTTATGACGACGCGCGAGATCATGGCTTACAAAATCCTCAATACCGTCAAGGTCAGGGATCAAATCATTGACCAAACCAAGAATGGGTGCCGTTGACCGGAACGACACCGATAAAGATAAAGCCCGAAAATCAATCTCAGCCGCCATCGCCTTATTGCGAAGCAATGTACGGTTCTCGCCAAGCACCTTTGGATCAGCGCCCTGAAATGAATAGATCGATTGTTTAAAGTCACCAACAGCAAAAACACTGCGCGGTGCGATGTCCATATCTGCAGTGTCCGAAGCAATAGAGCTGGCCGCAACAGGCATATCACTGCCGTCAAAGAATGACTCAACAAGGCGAAGTAACAAAGTCCATTGCGCGGGACTTGTATCTTGTGCTTCATCGACCAGAACATGACCTATACCATTGTCAAGTTTCCACGCCACCCATTGTGCAGCTTCGCTTCGGGCAAGCAGACGGTTGGTCACAGCGATCAAATCATCATAATCGAGCAGACCACGACTTTCTTTCAGGCTTTGATAATGACGCTGGAACGCTGCCCCAAAAATATATAATGCCGTGGTCAACTCGCGGCACCGATCCGTTGCCATCATATGTAAAATGGGGGTCAGAATATCAATGACCGCACGCTGGACATCGACAATGGGAGGATATTCAGCACGGATGTCAGCATTGGACAGGTTCCGGTCAGCACGTGGGCCCTTTGTCGTGAACAGCGCATCAACCAGCAAATTCAACCTCGCAATGCGCATTTCGTCATCAAGTGCCAACCACGCAAAAAACGCGGCACCACGATCGCGCTGGGTTTCGGTTTTAGCATTCTGTAAAGCCACTGCCACCGCACGTAAGGCCTCATCATCGATTTTTGCCAATGCCTCTGCAATATGCTGGGTTACAAAATCCGCCTCAGGCATATCAAGATCATCACGGAAATGTGCCTGTAAGCGGGATAAGGTGTCGATATCGTCAAGCGCAGGCACACGCCGCAAGAACTCGGTGAGAATTTCAGTCGCTTGTCCTTCGGAACTCTGGTTAGCAATAGTTGCCACGGCTATCTGTATTGCAGGATCTAGGCTGTTCATCACCGCAACTTTGGCAATTGACTTAAGACGATCCTGTTCGGCATCGTCTGCCAGCTTTGCATTTGGCGCAATGCCGGCTTCAATCGGAAAGCGGCGCAAAATGGACTGGCAAAATGAGTGCACTGTCTCAACACGTGGGCCATTGTCATTATCAAGTATCTTGGCAAACAGCATGCGCGCCAGACGAATATTTCCCTGTGATGGTGCAACAATTCCCATTGCTTGCAGATCTTTGGTCAGATCAGCTGTTGAAATAACAGCCCACCGAGCCAGACGCGCATAAATACGGTTGCGCATTTCTGCCGCCGCCGCGCGTGTATAGGTAACACATAAAATACCGTCGGCTTCTGCACCTGACAAAAGCAGACGCAGAACCCGGTCAGTCAATAATTTGGTTTTGCCTGTTCCGGCATTGGCCGAGACAAAGACCGATGCCATCGGATCAGATGCGCGCGCCTGTTCTATGCTGGCACGCTGAATAAGATCATTCATCATGCCCCTCCTGTTGCCATTCGCTTATCCGCGCCAGATGCCGGTAAGGATTATAGGATAGCTTGAATTTGATGTTTGGCTCAGCTGGATAGGTGGCTTCGGGATCATCAAACAGCGTGATCAGCGACTGCATCATGTCGCGGGTGTTTTCCGGCGACCCATCATCAGGCAACACATCGTAAATATCACCAATCTTGTTTTTACGGCCACTTAGTTTCCAATATTGCATCTTGGCAATGTCGCAACCTGGCTTATCATCATAACCGCCATCCCATGCGATCAAGGCTTCGACCAGAAGCTGGGTAGCGCGACCTGAAGCAACCTTGCTTTTTGATGGGACAATACCGGTTTTATAATCAATTATGTGCCATGTACCATCCTTGGTTTTTTCCAACCGATCAGCACGCGCCGATAATTCAACGGGGCCAGCCGGCCCGGTCAATATGGTGCTGCCTTTCTTTTCGGCATGTATGAAAGCAAGATCATCACGGCGCTGCTTTTCTGTTTCAATAATCCAACCTGCAACCATCTCAAACCGGGGCCACCAGAAATAACGGATATCAGGCGTTGCCCATTGATCGGCAAAATGCGTTTTACCTATGGCCAGCAAGTCTTGATACGCGGTATCAGGCAAAGACCCAGAAGGAAAAGTGCGGGTAAAATCGGCAAGCACATTATGAAATAATGTGCCGCGCAAAGCCGCATCTGGTGGACGGTCAATATCGTCAAGTTGACGAAGCTTTAGAATCTTCTTGGCATAAAGCGCGTATGGATCATTGATCCACATATCGATCTCGGTAGCCGAAAACTTTCGTGGGCGCGCGCTTAGTGGCGGTTTTGGCGCTGGACGCTTTATACGGTTTGGTATCGTTTTAGGATTTAATATCGCAAGCCATTCAAACTTTTCATCACCACGATCAAGCGCTTTGGCAATGCCAAGAGCCGATAGCACAACATCCATCCGCTGTAGCCAGCGACTTGGGATCGTCGCCGCATCATTCTGGCGTTGCGCACGGGTGATCGTGACCTTTGGGTTGCAAATTGCCATATAGACATCATGCGCACTTAGGCTGGTACGCCAGTTATGTGGCGGCAAACCAACGGCTTTGCGCATATCGCTGTTCATCCAAGGATCAGTTTGCGGTTGCGGTGGCCAGTTACCTTCATTGAAGCCCGCAATTATCAAATGATCGGCGGTTTGCATCCGCGATTCTACCGCTCCCAGAATAGCCAGCCTTGGATGTGACTGCTGGACAGCATGCACTGTTATGTCCTGCATGATTTGTACTAACGTTTGCGCAAAATCCGTGGCATTAACCGCTTGATCATGCCCATGCTCGACCAGGTTTTTCAACAGATCGGCAGCGGCCTTGCCGCCTTGATTGTCCCATAGATGAAGAGCACCGTCATTCTTATCGGCGACTCGTGTTTCTGTATCGGGTCCATCAGATGGAATACACATAGTCTGCGCTGCCATCATTTCGGCGGTCTGGCCTAGTCCACGGGCAAGGCTTGCCATGGTTGGGGCTGGCGCCTGCCACGCATCAACAAGGGGGGTAAAGGGAACCGCGATATGGATCGCGATAAAATCCCGCAAATCTTTATCATCACCAATGGCAATGGCTAAACCTTCTAGACCGGGGGCTGGCCGTTGGCCCCGCAGAACCAGTTTTTCAATATGTCTGACTTTAGCGCGAAAATCAGCCTGTGCCATGCCACCTGCCGCACAAGGATGCTTAAGCACACCAAGCAATGCCAATGGCGCAAAATTTTCCTGCATCGCCTCCACCAGCAACTGCAAAAACGCCCCTGCCCGATGGGTAAGAAGGGTTGTGCCCGCCGAATCATCAATTGTAATTTTCCAGCGCGCCAGTTCAGCGATAACCGCCTCGGCCAGATGGCGGTCCGGCGTAATCAGTGCTGCCGTCTGGTCTTCATGCTCAAGCGTTGCGCGCAGGTCAGCCGCGATCAATCCTGCTTCGGCACGCCGATCATGCGTTTCGATAACTTGTAGCCCTTGCAAAGCATCACGGCCAAGATCGGGCCTGTCCTCGGACAATTGCCGCCATGTTGCCGTCGTTGGTGCGGGGCGGAATACTTCACGCATCAGATCACGCCGCGCACTTGTTGCTGGCTGACTTTCGGGATTGGACACCCAGTTCTGGACATCCAATGGTGTGATATCCATGAAATGCAAAAGCTGGGCAAGCTGATATTGCGGATGGCCGCTATCATGGCTAATTGCGTCCCATTCAGGCACCGCACCACTATCCAAGCCAGGCAAAACAACATGACCATTCGGCAAATTAGATACACAACGAATAAGTTCACGCGTCGCAATGATCGAACCTGTTGATCCAGCAATGACGATCAGAGTCTCAGGTGGGTTATCCTGCCATGCTTTTACGCGCGCGCGGATCAGCCGGTTACGCCGATCGACACCATCCATAACATTCTCTGAAGCTAGAATTGCTGGCCAGTTATCAACCAGAATAGTTAGGAGTTTGATGATATCCTGCCAATGTGCCGAATAACGTTCGGGCAGCATGTCACGCAACTGATCGGGGTTGGCATCAACATTATAAAGTTGATCAAGCAATTGACCAAGCGTATGGGCAAGCATCATAGCTTGCGGGAAGGTTGGTGTCTGGCCACCAAGTTTGAACCCACCCAGCAATTTAGCCAACATCATCTGGCGGCGCAAAGGCGAAATCGCCGGCGGCAACATCGCGGTGTCTGCACCCCCATAAAGCTCTGGAAACACGTCAGCCACATCATCTGCAAGATCGCCAATCGGTATCATGCGCGGCAATAATGCTGCCTGTCCCTTGGTGACATCGAGAAAAGCACTTCGCAACGCCTGTGCTGCCCGCTGGGATGGCACCATGACAATGGCACGCGCCAGATCGGTTGGGCTAGATGCTAGCTGAATAACCCCCTTGGCAAGTTCTTTTGCAAAGGGGGTTCCTGCCGGAATATTATAGACAGACGAAACACGCATAAAAGCAGTATAAAAGTAAGCGTTCTTAAATGCGAGCAAGCATTCAACATGATGCAACAATATTAATCATATTGGCTTTTCGAAAACCGTAATCGGCCTAAATGTCAGGCTTTGCAAATAGCTTGGCAAGGGCATCGATACGTGCACTCCATCGGGCTGGGGCGCTAATCTGAACCTGCCGCATCTGGCTATCCAACGAAGCACTAACGGGATTGATTTGGATCGATAAACAGCTATCGGGCAATAAGGTTTCAAGCCTTTCAGGCCATTCAATCAGGCAGGCAGCGTCAAGTAGCGCATCCTCAATACCAAGTTCGATGGCATCATCGGGTGATTCAATGCGGTAGAGGTCAAGATGCCATAAGGGGGTGCCATCAGGCATGTCATAGGTCTGCACAAGTGTAAAGGTAGGGCTGGGAATATCAGTTTCATATGGGCAAAGCCTGTTAATTAACGCCCGTGCCAAAGCCGATTTACCCGCACCTAGCGGCCCGTATAATGCGATCACATCACCAGCAGCTAAGCCTTGAGACAAAAACTGGCCCAACCTTTCGGTTGCGGCCAGATCTTGCAAGTCTAATTTTACAATAGCCATCAAGCGACCTTGTGAAGGTATCAATAACGATATTGTTCGCTTTTGAAGGGGCCTTGCTGTTCAACGCCGATATAGTCAGCTTGATCAGGCCGTAAGGTTGACAGAAACGCACCAACCTTTTCCAAATGCAAGGCCGCAACCTTTTCATCAAGGTGACGTGGCAAGGTATAAACCTTGTTTTCGTATTTTTCAGCTTCGTTCCATAGTTCCATCTGCGCCAACACCTGATTGGTGAAGCTGGCAGACATCACGAATGATGGATGACCCGTCGCACAGCCAAGATTTACAAGACGGCCTTTGGCCAGCAGAATCATGCGTTTGCCATCAGGAAATTCAATTTCATCAACCTGCGGCTTCACCTCTGACCAGACCATATTGTTCAGAGCCGATACCTGAATTTCATTATCAAAATGGCCAATGTTACACACAATGGCCCGGTCTTTCATTTCGCGCATGTGATCGACCGTAATGATATCACGGTTGCCAGTCGCGGTCACAAAGATATCTGCCTTAGGGGCGGCCTGCTCCATAGTCACAACTTCATAGCCTTCCATTGCGGCCTGCAATGCACAGATAGGGTCAACTTCGGTTACCATAACGCGCGCACCACCTTGACGAAGGGATGCGGCCGAACCTTTGCCAACGTCTCCAAAACCAGCAACGACAGCGACCTTGCCAGCCAACATCACATCGGTAGCGCGGCGAATAGCATCGACCAGAGATTCGCGACAGCCATAAAGATTGTCGAATTTTGACTTAGTAACCGAGTCATTCACATTGATGGCTGGGAATGGCAGACCACCTGCTTCAGCCAACTGATAAAGGCGCAAGACGCCAGTGGTTGTTTCTTCTGATACACCTTTGATGGCATCACGCTGCTTGGTAAACCAGCCCGGGCTAGCAGCTAAACGTGTTTCAAGCTGTGCCTTAAGATATTCTTCTTCTTCAGATGCCGGATGGGCAAGCACGGTTTCACCCGCCTCAGCGCGGGCGCCAAGCAGGATATACATGGTTGCATCGCCGCCATCATCCAAGATCATGTTAGCTGTTTCGCCATTCGACCATTGGAATGTACGATCAACATATTCCCAATATTCAGCAAGCGTTTCACCTTTTTTGGCAAAAACAGGAACCCCTGCCTTGGCGATAGCCGCTGCGGCCTGATCCTGAGTTGAATATATATTACATGATGACCATCGAACATCGGCACCAAGGGCGACCAAGGTTTCAATCAATACGCCTGTTTGAATTGTCATATGCAAACAACCAGCAACGCGCGCACCTTTAAGTGGTTTTGCAGCACCAAATTCGTCACGCAATGCCATGAGACCAGGCATTTCGGTTTCCGCGATCGATAGTTCTTTACGCCCCCAATCAGCCAAGCTGATATCAGTGATAATGTAATCCTGCTGCATGATAGTCATCCTATAATAAATGAATGGCTAGGATGTAACCTAATTTGTGGTTTTTTTAAAGAGGCGTAATCGTTTTATTTGTAACCTACCTAGTTCAGGTGATTATAAATGAGGTATCATGATTGGGAATGAAGTTCACGATGTATTATCGATGCTGAATGACCATTTTCAATCAGCCATTGCCTAATATGCTCTGCCGCCCAGACAGATCGGTGTCTGCCTCCAGTACATCCAAACGCGATCGATATTTGTGCACGACCTTCGGCCGACATCCGCGCTAGCATAGGTACCAACATCGCCTTGAAATGCTCGATGACCGTTTGCACGGCTTCATCTACTTTTAAAAATGAGTCAATATCATCATCCATACCTGTTTGCATGCGCAACCCTTCAGTCCAGTGTGGGTTGTGGGCAAAACGCATATCTAAAACAATATCAGCACTTTCAGGAACACCATGTCGATAGGAAAAGCTCTGAAGTTTCGCAGGTATTGGGCTATTGCTTTCAATCTCCAGTGCAATCAGCAACTGTCGCCGCAAATCAGCTGGCGCAAGCCCGGTAGTGTCAATTGAAATGTCAGCCAAAGCGGCCACCGCCTGCATGCGCTTGGCATCATGATCGATGGCATCAGCAAGATCGAGATGCGGGGCAAGTGGATGTTGTCGCCGCGTCGCGTTATAACGTCGGCTTAGATCCTGTGCAGATGCTGTTAGAAATACCAGCCTTACAGCGTTACCAAGACGACCGCGGACATTTTCTACCAAGCGTTTGACAGGATCAATATCAAAGCCGCTGGTGCGCGCATCCAGCCCAATGGCCAATTTACGACCAGCCGTTTCAACTTCCATTGCGATCAAAGGGTCGATCAATGCCAAAGGTAGGTTATCGACAACCACCCATCCACTATCTTCAAGAATTTTGAGTGCCGTCGAATTGCCAGCGCCCGACACGCCAGTAACCAAAACAAGCTGAATATCAATGGATGTTTCATTCATGAAATGAGTCTATACCAATGGCAAGGTCAGCGTAAAGCAAGCACCGCCTTTGTCGCTATTTTTTGCAGTTAACGTTCCAGAATGTGCTTCGGCTATCTGCCGTGCAATTGATAAGCCAAGACCTGAATGCTCGCCAAAAACTTCGCCTGATGGCCGTTCGGAATAAAAGCGGGCAAAAACGGCCTCGAGCCGGTTTTCGGGAATGCCTTGTCCCTGATCACGAATGGTTATGGCAACCTTGTTTGACGCAACAGGTTTGACAGTGATGAATATCTCGCCTTTAGGCGGGCTGAAAGAGACTGCATTGGCAAGAATATTGTCAATGACCTGCACAATCCGGCCTTCATGAATACGCGTCATTAATGGTTCATCATCTAGATCAAGATGAATTCTGTGATCGGCAAAACTTTGGCGGCGCATCTGAACAAAATTCTCAACAAGCTCAATAATATCGATTTCGCGGCCCTGTTCATCCGCTATTTCCGTATCAACGCGGCTGGCTTGTGAAATATCAGTGATCAGACGGTTCAGTCGTTCCACATCCTGCAAAATAACATTCATTAATTTTTGCTGTTGCACGGGATCAGAAATACGACTGATCGTCTCGGCGGCACTACGCAACGACGAAAGCGGGTTTTTCAGCTCATGCGCCACATCCGCTGCAAACCCTGCTGTTGCCTGCATGCGTTTTTGCAATTCATCTGTTAAATCGATAAAGGACTCGGATAATTGCCCGATTTCATCTTTGCGTTCAGGCAGGCGTTGCAAACGTGCAGACAGGTTGCTACTGCGTCGTAGATTTTCAGCCGCATTGGCAAGCTGGGTTATTGGCGTCGTTATCGACCGTGCCAGATATACACTAAGGCCTATAGTGACAAGCAGAACCGCAATGAATAATTCAAGAAAGACAATATGCACATCGGCAAGTTCTTTTTCTATTTTGCCGCCACCAATCGACACCAATAGAGCACCGCGAACAAGCCGAACATCCTGGATAGGTACGGCAACTGACAGTACCAAATTACTTCGCCGATCCAGGCGTAGCATCCGCATGGGTTCACCGCGCAAGGCAGACTGCACTTCACGATAATGACCGGCATGTTGTTTGACCTGTTCCGCATAACGTGGCAACGCGCTTGAATTGTTCATCATAGCCGTCACATGCGTCATCATATGGTGGATCTGGCGTTTCATTTTTATACGCCAGGGGATGCCATCGCGGCGGCGTAAATTAGTTTGCACGCGCGCAGATCCACGTCTTATCGTATCCGCCAAAAGCGCACCATCCGGCTGAAAAACGCGCGCGCGCAATTCAGAGCCAAAGCCAACCAAAGGAATAAGATGATTCATAGTGCGACGTGATAACTTGCGCCGCGCTATACCAACATCAAGCTCAGCTTCGGCAAGGGCAAGTGATCGTGCCAGGGTAAAGCCTTGACGTTCCAATGCGGTAAATTCGGACATGATGAGCGTCGTACGATATTGGTCAATCGAAAGTAACCCGACCAGAAACACCGCTAGCGGGAATAGCATTATGGCCATGATCCGAGCGCTCAGGCGGCTCATGCGGAACGGTGCCAAACAGAGTTCACCTAGTCGTTCAACACATTTCTTTGTTAGACCTATTATGCTGTTCATTAAAATGAACTTACTCCCGCTCGCATATCCCACACATCCAATCGCCAAAGCAAAAGCAAGCCCCTATTTGTAGGCCATAATGCTTGGTTTCGAATTGAACTAGGCTATCTTATATTTATAGCCGATACCATACAGGGTTTCGATACCGTCAAATGCGTTATCATGTGCCCGAATCTTACGGCGAAGTCTCTTTATGTGGCTGTCAATTGTACGGTCATCAAGAAAAATGGATTCGCCATAAGCTGCATCCATAAGCTGATCACGGTTTTTAACCATGCCGGGGCGCGATGCCAGTGCCTGCAAGATCAAAAATTCGGTAACTGTTAATTTGACCTCTTCACCTTTCCAACTGCACAAATGACGGTCAGGATCCATGACCAGATCACCCTGATGGATGACATTGGGACCGGCAGTATCCATCACACCTTCGGTTGCACGGCGCAATACCGCCCGAATGCGCGCAAGCAGTAAACGCTGGGAAAAAGGCTTTGTGATATAATCGTCAGCCCCCATTCCAAACCCAAGTGCTTCGTCAAGCTCATCATCTTTGCTGGTCAGGAAAATCACGGGAAGCTGGGAATTCTTGCGTATTTTCTGTAATAGTTCAACACCATCCATACGCGGCATTTTGATATCAAGAACAGCCAGTTCAACAGGCTGGCGCGCCATCCCCTGAAGGGCCGCTTCGCCATCATTATAACAATCAACATCAAAGCCTTCCGACTCAAGCATCAGCGAAACTGATGTCAGAATATTTTGGTCATCGTCAACAAGTGCAATCCGATTAGACATCACCCACTCTCCATGCGCTCCAGTTTAACCTCATACCGGTCAGATATCAGCCTATCTAGGCTTACCGGCGTCTAACAGACTTTACAGATAGCAATCGATCAAGGCTAATATGGGGCAAGATAACAGCAGAATCAGCCTAATTTACGCCTTAATCTGCCCATTAATGCGCATCAGCCCAGCTATCGGCAATGCCTGCTTCGGCGACCAATGGCACTTTCAGATCGACCACCGGCGCGGCTGCAGCTTCCATGATACGGGTGATATGTTTCACCGCATTGTCAGCATCAGCCGCTGGCGCTTCGAAAATCAACTCGTCATGAACCTGAAGTAGCATATCGGCCCTAATATCAGCAGCCTGCAAGGCTGGCGGGATGCGTATCATGGCGCGTTTGATAATGTCCGCCGCACTACCTTGAATAGGCGCGTTGATCGCCTGCCGTTCGGCAAAGCCACGATGCGCAGCACTGCCACCTGCCATCCCGGTAATATGAATCCGGCGTCCAAATAGGGTTTCGACAAACCCGTCTTCGCGCGCTTCGGTCTTGATACGTTCCATATAGGCACGAATGCCAGGGAAATTTTCAAAATAAGAGGCTATGTAATCGCGTGCCTCGCCTTGCGGAATAGATAATTGCCGCGCCAAACCAAATGCCGAAATACCGTAGATTATGCCAAAATTGATTGCCTTTGCCCGGCGGCGTGTTTCCGAATCCATCTGATCCAGGGGGATACCAAACACTTCAGACGCTGTACGGGCATGAATGTCGATACCGTCCTTGAACGCCTCTATCATACTTTGCTCGCCAGCCACATGCGCAACCAGACGTAATTCGATTTGTGAATAATCTACCGAAATCAGTTTACATCCCTCTGCCGCGATAAAGGCTGTGCGAATTTGACGTCCTTCGCTGGTACGAATTGGAATATTCTGGACATTCGGATCAGACGAGGACAAACGCCCTGTTGATGCACCCACCATTGAAAATGATGTATGCACACGACCTGTTGCAGGCAAAATACATTCGACCAACGCGTCCGCATAGGTTGATTTGAGTTTGGCAAGATGCCGCCAGTCCAAAACTTTGCTGGCAATTTCGACACCTGATGCCGCCAGATCTTCAAGCACATCTGCCGAGGTAGAATAAGCTCCGGTTTTGGCTTTTTTGCCACCTTGCAATCCCATTTTATCAAATAGAATCTCACCCAGTTGTTTAGGTGATGCGATGTTAAAATCTTCACCAGCCAATGCCAGAATATCTTGTGCCAGCGCTTCCATACGCGTGGCAAAATCATTCGACATGCGCGCTAGAATAGAGCGATCAACCGTGATGCCGTAATTTTCCATCTGCGCCAATACCGGAATAAGCGGACGTTCAAGGCGTTCATATACCGAAGCCACCTTTTCACCTGCAAGGCGGGGTTTCAAAATCATCCATAACCTTAGGGTGATATCGGCATCTTCAGCGGCATAATCGAGAGCGGCCTCGGGCGCAAGCTCGCTAAACGGTATCTGTTTGGCACCTTTGCCACAGACGTCAGAAAATTTAATCGTTGTATAGTCAAGCCAGTGACCTGCCAGATAATCCATCGAATGACGTTCAACACGCCCCCCATCCAACACATATGAAAGGCACATAGTGTCGTCAACAGGCGCCAGATTTATGCCGCCATTTCGAGGGCGCATAAGCACATGCGCATCATATTTCAAATTATGCCCGATTTTCAGCACTGCCGGATCTTCAAAAAGGGGTTTGATTTCTGCCATGGCGGTTTCAAAATCAAGCTGCGGATAATGGGCTGGCGTATCATCATCCGAAAAATTGAGACCACCCTGCACAGCCACGCCGCTACCCACCGCGCTGTCATTTGTTGCCCCATGCCGCAACGGGATATAACAGGCCTGACCTGGCGCTATTGCCATCGATATACCAACCAGATCAACCGCTGACGCATTCAACCCCGTGGTTTCGGTATCGACAGCCAGAAAACCCTGCTTACGGGCTTTACCCAGAAACGACACCAAAGCTTCGCGGTCAGTGATAAGCGTGTAATCAGCCTCAATATTACGTAAACTCTGCGCATCATGTATCGTTGCCATGGCGCTATCCTTGGCCGTTTGATCTTGATTCGCATTCGTTGACAAGGTCCCACCCATTGACCGCACTGCCGGATTTGACACCTTGTCTGCGGCATCTGCAGAAGCACCTATCCTGACAAGCAGACGCTTAAAGTCCTGTTCAACCAAAAACGCTTTCAGCACATCCATATTACGCGGTGGCGTTTTCATTGCGCCCATTTCTAATGGTGTTGGCGCATCTTCACGCAGTAAAACAAGTTGTCGCGAGATGCGTGCCTGTTCAGCAAAGGCAATCAAATTTTCACGGCGTTTGGGCTGTTTTATCTCGTCTGCACACGCAAGAAGGCTTTCAAGATCACCATAGATATTGATGAGTTCGGCAGCGGTTTTCACACCAATACCCGGAACACCGGGAACATTATCAGACGAGTCCCCCGCCAAGGCCTGTACATCGACAACTTTATCTGGCGTAACACCAAATTTTTCTTCTACCTCAGCCGCACCAATACGGCGCTGTTTCATCGGGTCAAGCATTGTCACATTACCGCGCACCAGCTGCATCAAGTCTTTGTCGGAAGACACGATGATGGTTTCCATATTGGCGGTTTCGGCTAGCGCCGCATAGGTGGCTATAAGGTCATCAGCTTCAAAGCCAGACGCTTCCATCATGGGCAAGCTCAGCGCGGTGGTGGCCTCGCGGACAAGGGCAAATTGCGGAATCAAGTCTTCGGGTGGTGCCAAGCGGTTAGCTTTATAATCTGGATAGATGTCAGAGCGAAAGGTCTGCCGCGAAGTATCAAACACCACCGCCACATGATCTGGCATCATGTCATCGACCAGCTTCATCAGCATAGAAGTGAATCCATAGACAGCATTGACCGGCGTGCCGTCAGCGCGGGTCATCATTGGCAAGGCATGAAAAGCTCGGAAAATATAGCCCGAACCATCAATCAGCAAAAGCCGCGCTTTCTGAATGCCTATATCATTCACTGTCCCCGTATCATCATCCATCATCATATCCCCAGATACCGTATCTGCTGTGTGGGTTTGCCCTGTAGCACTTAGCTATTATCAGACGTTGATTTTACAAAGGTGCGCGAACAATAAGGGCACACGACCTTATCATCTGTGCCAAGCGTTAACCATACTAACGGATGCCCAAGTGCACCCCCGCCACCATTACAGGATACGCGGTGCTGGCTTGTTGGGATAACAGCCATATCTTCGGCTGTAGCTTCAGACATATTTTCTTGGTTTGACATTATAATCCTTTTCACCAGCGCAGACAGATAATCTGGCCTGGGTCTGTTTTCGGAGCCTGAGACGGACAACTTGCCCATGCCACGCCTGTTATGAATGAAATCTATCGCGCGCGCTACAACGATGCAATCACTTCGCCCTGCATGATCAAATTTATTTGCAAGGCCCGCATATCAAGGCGACTTTGATCATTATGACCAGACCTGTTTATATCTAATATGCGGCGCCATGATTCGCTGTGGCACATGAAGCATGATCGGTCTATAAATATGACATTAGCTGTATCGACCTAACCAGCTCCTGTTGCATTCATGCGTTCGCTTTTGGAATTATATCATGTCATCACCCATATCATCGCCAGTACGCACCCGGTTTACCGCTGCCCCAGAAAATGGCATGGCAATTACGGCACGCGGGCTGGCAAAAACCTATGGCAGTACAGGCAACGATCCCAAAGAAGCGCTGAAAGGCATTGATCTGGATATTCCGGTGGGTTGCGTATTTGGCCTACTGGGCGCGAATGGCGCGGGGAAATCAACCTTTATCAATATCATGGCGGGTACGGTCGTCAAATCAGCTGGCCGCATCAGCATATGGGGCACCGATATTGATGATCATCCTCGTCAGGCGCGCGCTAATATCGGCATCGTGCCACAAGAGCTGAATGTTGATGCCTTTTTCACCCCGCGGGAAACGCTGGAACTGATGTCAGGTTTATTTGGCGTGCCAAAATCCGAACGCCGTGTTGATGAAATTCTGGATATGGTCAGCCTGACCGAACAGGCCGATTTTTATGCACGTCGATTGTCGGGCGGTATGCGCCGCCGCTTGCTTGTCGCCAAAGCCATGGTGCATAGTCCCCCGATTCTGGTGCTTGACGAGCCCACAGCCGGCGTTGATGTATCATTGCGCCAGCGCCTGTGGGACAATATTCTGACCTTGCGTGATAGCGGCGTGACCGTAGTGTTGACAACGCATTATCTGGAAGAAGCCGAAGCGCTATGCGACCATGTCGCCATTATTGATAAAGGCAATGTCATCACGTCAAAGCCAAAGCATGAATTGATGCAGGAAGCCAATGTCAAGGATCTGCATCTGACACTGACCGCGCCGCCGCCTGATCCATTACCCGAGGCGCTGATCGGGCTTGGTGCCATATGGCAGGATGGCACATTAAAAATCCAGTTCAACCCACGCGAAATCAGCGCCGGCGCAATCATCAGCAAGGTCACCGCTTTGGGGCTTGAAATCGGCGATGTCAGCACGCAGGAACCCGACCTTGAAGATGTGTTTCTGGCTTTGACATCATAGCCGCTGGCTTCATAGCGGTTGAAGCCAGTGCGGTTGCCAAACAGGCCATAGTCGGTTTGACAAGATATCTGCGGCACCTATTTCTATCGATACCATAAGCTTTAGTTGGGGCTTGGCTTTGGCCAGCGCACAGTGTATGTCTTGTGACTATCTATCCACCGATTTGAATTTTGCGGATATGAATAATGCACCCGTAGCTCAGCTGGATAGAGCGCTGCCCTCCGAAGGCAGAGGTCAGAGGTTCGAATCCTCTCGGGTGCGCCATTTTTCCCTTTATGTTTCAATGGTTTAGTGATTTTCAAGGCATTTGCTTTGACATATTTTCTGTATGCACACATTATACACACAGACCGTGTGTATGGGGATTTGATTGGGAAAAGATGTAAATAACAAAATTGATGTGCGTAGAGATGGGTGCGTTGTCCTGTATCAGCGGGAGAATCGTGATGGCACAATCAACCCAGTCTATCAAATGCGTATCCGTATTCCTCTTCCCGCCTCGAAGGGATATTTCAGAGGCAGCACAGGGGAAAGCAACCAAGCACAAGCATCTCAGATTGCCCTCAACAAATTTGAAGAACTTTACTTTAAGGTAAAAAGTGGAGGCACACTTCAAGGCAAATCATTCAAAGACCTCTTCAACGAATGGAAAGAACATTACCCAAAAGTTAGTAATGAGAGTCTTCCAAAATACATTGAGTGGTCAGTTAATCGAGTTGGCAAATATCCATTTGATTTTTTCGTATATGAAAAAGGCAATCAAAAAGTAGACACACTCACCCAGCAGGACTTTGAGGAATATTGGGTTTATAGGAGAAATAACTCCATCAAGAACGGGACTCCTTTTTCCCCGTCCAATAACACTCTTCGTAAAGAATGCACCCTTCTCAATCAGATGCTCGCTTATGCATTTGAGAGGGGATATTTACTTAAAGAGTTTAAGATCAAGCGCCCTCCCCCAGACAAGAACTCCAGACGCCCCACTTTCTCAAAAGATGAGTGGCGCTCAATAACAACTGGCATGCGAAAAAGAGTGGGTGAGGGTTGGGGCGCCTTTAGAAGAGATCGATTTATTCTACAGCAATATGTCCTAATCCTTGCAAATTGTGGCGTGCGTTTAGGAGAACTTCGAAATCTTACATGGGGCGATATTAGACGAGAGAATTATGAAGAACTAAAAGATGAGGTTCGACTGATACTTTTAGTGAGAGGAAAAACAGGAATTAGAGAGGTTGTCTGTAATGCAGGCACCGAAGTGTATTTCGAACGAATGTATGATTTCAGAAAAGAAGAACTAAACGCCCACCCTGTCAAAGATAGTTTTGTGTTTTGTCATCCAGATGGGAAACCAATTCACTCTATGAGAAAAGCGTTTGACGCATTACTGAAAGATTTAGAATTGAAAAAGGACAGTTCAGGGCGTGATAGAACCCTTTATTCTCTCAGGCACATGTATGCGACCTTCAGATTGAGCGAGGAAGTCTCTCCATATTTGTTGGCAAGACAAATGGGCACTTCTGTTGAGATGTTGGAAAAACATTATGGACAGGTTGTGAATAGATTAGTCGCAACACAAATAACAAAGACTAGAAGCAAACATACAGCAAGGGTGTCAGATAAGATCTATCCATTTTAAGGTTAGTGAAATTTAAGAAAATTTAATTTGAATTCGATACCCCTATTTTTACATCCATACCAAACAGGTCGTCTAAATAACTATATGAAATCCATCTTAGAGATGGTGGTGGTGACAAACCAAAAGTGAGTGTGCAAACCCATTGAGAAACAGAAACTCTGGTTCAGAACTTGGTTAGGCAACTATTATTTTATGACGCACCAAAGTTGGATATGGGTGCATAAAGATTCCCAACAGGACGAGGGAGAAATAACCCTCAAGTGATACAGGTAATCATCCAGTCGGTTCTGTATCGCTACCGTAGTTTAGTGGAGTGTAAAGGGATATCGGATTACCCACCCTACCTATTCGATTAGGTTTCTCTGACTGGATGTGTTGACGGACGCAGACGCAGATTTGTGTTCTAGACACGCTTTCCCTGTGGTGGGGTTAGTGTGTCTAGAACACACCGCAGATTAGATATTCTAGAGATTTATAATTCACATCTAGACCATGCACCGAAGGTGCATTTACCCACCTCACGGTGGGTAAGGGTTCAGATTTAATGACTATGCTTCATACCATGAGACATTTTATGAACAGTCATTGGAATGGTAATAGAACCACTATTCTTGAATGTTAATGTCACTTGATGAACATCCATTGGAATCATTTGTTGCTTGAGTTTCATGAACATCAAATGATAACCGCCTGGTTTTAAGTAAACCTCTCCATCTGCTGGTATCACTAGACCATTCTCAAGAGGACGCATTTTCATAACATCCCCTTCCATCTTCATTTCATGGATTTCACTTTTCATTGCAAAGTTTGCTGAAACACCAATCAATACATCTGCAGTATTTCCATCATTCTCAATCTTAAGATATCCACCTGTAACAGGATGATTTGGTGGGGTTTCCTTGATCCACGCATATTCAATTTCAAGTTGCTTAAATTTAATGCCGTCTGCTAACGCAATGTTGGAAAAACCAAACACAAAGCAGAAAAACAACAGTATTTGTTTCACGCCAAACCCCCATAAATCTCCTAAAAATAATAGTCACATAACGCTACTTAATATGAATTTTGTCCACCTTAATTGACATATTGCTTCAGAATGTCGCAGAAACTTAGACATGAACATTAGACTTGCTCAAGAAACAGATTTGGACTCAATCCTAAAGGTTATTGAATCTGCGTTTTCTGATGAAGAGAACAAAGTCATCATGAACCTTGTTCAAGAACTCTCCAGAGAAGTCACTAGTCCATCAATTAAGTCATTAGTCGCTAAAATTTATAATCAAGTAATTGGTTATGTGTCCTATAGTCCAATCTTTTTGAAATCTGTCTCTAGTATCTGTGGATACATTCTTGCGCCTCTTGCTGTGTCTCCAGAACATCAGAAACAAGGTGTTGGTTCAAACCTCATAAAATCTGGAATAGATATGCTCACCAAAGATGGTATTGGGGTTTTGTTGGTTTATGGAGATCCTGCCTACTATGGAAGGTTCGGTTTCAGGGAAGAGATTGGACACTCATTTGTGCCACCATACACATTACAATATCCATTCGGTTGGACAGGTATGATGTTGACTGACACTCCTGTTCCAGAACACCCAATTCAGTTTGAGTGTGTATCTCCGCTATCTAAACCAGATTTGTGGTGATTAAACCTCGACCAATCACCGACCAGTGCGCTTTGACTGTTCTGGTGTGGGTTCATGTCAAAACGAAGTCAGAGAGGGTTTAACAGACACCGTAGAGGGACTCATTAGGTAATTGAGAGTCCTGCTCGATCTGAGATGCTCAATTCACTGAATAGTGACTTGCTCCGGTGATGACAAAATAGTCTCACAGATCACATTGAAGTATGAATAAATTATCAGAGATTTAACATGGACATCACCGTGATAACCCTCTGGTTTCATCTCTCCAAAAGCGTCTCTAAATGCCAACTCAAATGACTCGCGTTCATCAATTCCAGACACTATTCGCGGGAACATATCCAAATGCTCTTTCTTCTCAGCAACTGCTTGTAGCAACGCTGGATCTGTCACACTCAAATACTCGATTACCATTCCTCGACAATGTTCCTGAAATTCCGAAACGTTCAATTCAGAAACACCAACAATTTCTTTTTGGTCTTTGTAAAAAACAAAAGACTGGAATCCCCACAAAACCTTACAAAACTCTTCTGAGTGAACTCGGATTATAGTGTAAAGAGAAATTTGAATATCCAAATAACCATCAAATACGTCAGTCGGTGAACGACCGACCATGGTAATAAAGTCAATGATTGGGGTTAATGAACCATTTACTGCACGCAATATTTCTGTTGTGCAATTCGCGTCCACCTGCGCCTTAACATTAAAAAAGCAAATACCTGCTTTGAATGACTGCCTTAAATCATAGTCATTTGATGAGAGTTCCTTGCCAATTCCGACAAGCATACGATTGAGAAAATCTTCTCGTTCAAAATATGTTTCGATTTTCGTGTCAGTCTCATCGAGTGTTTTATGATTTTTGAACTCAAATTCACTCACCTCAACGTCCGAATTTGGAATTGGGATTTTTCTGGGTTCAAGTTCAACACCCAAACGCCAAACAAATTCCTCAAAATGCCGTTGCAAATAAATATCCCGCAGTGGTCCGAGCAACTGCTCGTATTCTTCGTTTATGTCAAATTTTGAAATTTGTTCTCTAGCGATTTGCAGGTTTTCCACGTCATCTTTGGTTCTGGGCAAAAGAATAGAACCACCGAGGAAAAACATAAAACCATTCTTCGCGTCTTCACTGTATCCAAAGCGAACCAGTAGGTTTTGGATCAACTCAAGTTTCTTTTCAGGTTCTAAATTTTCTTGGATGTGTTTCTCGACGAATTCTACGCCAAGGGCAAATGTTGGCATGAACTCCTCTTCACCAAACTTCCAATAGTCTTCGGCAAACATTTTCGCAATTTGCCATACAGAAAGTTCATCAGTTTTGCCGACGCGTTTCGCGCCATCTACACCATGGTGATAAAAATATTCACCCCAGAACATTTGGTTAACGATTTTATAGGTCTCTATTCTCTCACGTTTGGAATTCATGTCAGGGAATAATTGATAAAGCATACTGTTCATAAGGTTTAACCCGTCCTGAACAGTCACCCATTCTTCTAAACCGTCCGCACCCAACTCATGAAATTTCTTTGCCGCATTAGAAATATTTCTGAAAAATTCTTCATAAATTTTATCCAGTTCATTCTCTGTCTTTTGCGATGGAGCAACACTTCTATCGTTTGTTTTGAATAAGTAAGAAAAAATATCCAAAATCACAGGATGTTTGCAGACTTCGGTTTTCCACTCCTCGGTGTAGGTCTCACCATCTTCCATATATTTTTCAGTCAAATTAACTCCTTTAGTAAAAGCAACTCTGAATACCCAAAATGAAATCCACTAAGTTGTTTGGGTTCCAAACAACTTCACTCCCTCCAATGCTTGCCTGAAGAATAGACAGGGTTGGGTGTGCCTTCATGTAAGGTGTCTGGAATAAACGAGAGTGTCTCAAAGGCAGGATCTTCATCACACCTTTTGAAACCATTTAACCTCAGTTTTCTCTCAGCAGTCTCGTTATCGGGGTAACTCAACTCGTCAAAAACCCATCCCGTTTCAGCGACAAACAATATCCTTCCATCTTGATTTTTATCGATGGTTGCAAGGTTGGTCTGTAACATCTCAACTGGTTTGAAAAACCACTTACTATGAATTTCTCTCTGGTTTTGCCCCACTCGTGAACCTTCTCTCTGGCAGAAAGAACTCATAAACCTCTAAGAATTAACCAAATAACCGTAACAAGTCCCAAATTATCAACGCCACCACTGCCACAACAATGAAAATAATTATGCCGAGATAAACCTTCCGAAAAACAGTTCTTTGTTTCCCGTTCACTAAAGTTTCACCAAAAAACGTATCTCGAAACCTACGATTTATTGCTAGATAATATATTTGAAAAACTGCCGTAATTCCGACTAACCAAAGCGGCGTGGCAGTGAGTATAGGCGTCCAAAATTGATCAATTATTGGTGAGTTTTCTACAAAACTTTCGACACGCAAAAAACCTGTTTTAGGGTTAATTTCAGACAAAACCACAACCAGAAACCAGAATGCAGTTAGAATCGAAACCCACCTACTAAAACGATTTTGCAATACTAGACCCAAACTCAAAAATACTGCTATTAGCAGTAACGTAATAGCGTCACCCAAAGGGACTGATAAGTTTGCATTTGCGATTGCGAAAATACTTGATTGAGAGACATGGTAGATAACATCAAGTATACGGTGAATAGCGTATAGCGAAAAAAGGGAGAAGGTGCTGAGGACCGCTAATCTCATCTCTGGTTTCATCATATCCCTCTCTAATTGCCATAATTATATTTATTTTCGCTCTATCGATATCATACTAGGGAACAATTCTCTCGAAATCATCTGGAAACAGTCGACCAATCACCGACCAGTGCGCTTTGACTGATCTGGTGTGGGTTCATATCAAAATGAACTGAGAGGGTGTTCAGAGAAGTTGCTAGCGACGCCAGCGGATATTCTAGTCACTAACACTCTGTCAAAGTCTTAAGTGCTCGTTTGTATTTGTTGATGCGCTCAATATCTTTGTCGGTAAGTTCACCGATACGGGTAACATCAAGATTTTCTCTTAAATCAGCAATCTTAACTTTGCGTCCAATCTCATTTTTCAAAGAACGCTGAACAAACTCGTCATAGTCTTCGTCTTCAGAGTGCTTGGTAACAGTTTTTAGTGCTTCGATAATCGTTTCTGTAAACCCTTCCTCACGAAGTGCCTCAAAAGTCCAATCAGTATCTTCAACAACATCATGCAAGATTGCGACTATCTTTTCTTCATCTGTTTCGCATCGCATCATTACGCTTATTGGGTGAAGGATGTATGCTTTGCCACCCCTATCTTTTGCTCCTGCGTGTGCTTCCACTGCAATTTGAATTGCTCTTTCTAGATTCATATTTTCTGCTCAGTCTTGTAGTTTCTATATTCTTCAATCGCTCTTTTTATTATGGGAAGAAGAGATTTAGGAAAGTCTGCATAATCAATGCTGTCTAGATGTTCATAGGATTCTTCAAGATCTGAACCTAGTTCAACAAAATCGATAGGTCCCAAATTTTCAATCACTTCTTTGGGTAGTTCAGGATCATCCCAATCAATTCCGTCTATCACTAATTTCTCATCATGAAATTGGATATCTGTCGGGGTCTCTAAGTTCTGCAAATGTTCAAAATCAACCCATGTAAACGTGTATTCACTTACTTCGTGAGAGATGCTAGATGGGATTTGACTACATAATTCATCTCCATAATCAAGAACGCAGTATTTTATATTTTTAAGTTTGATTGAAAGAGATTCTTCCTCAAATTCAATAATTTCAGAAACCTCAAAAAGAGTTCGTGATTCTATGTATGCCATTGCATGAAATTCCTGAATGCAAGTCTCTAGCATTTTAATTAGTTTTGTTTTTTCACTCTGAGAAAACATTTTGATTATGTAAGATTTGAAATTGCATTAAAAATAACTTCTTTTACCATAGCAAAATTATCTGACTTTTCACCTGTTTCTTCATTCATGTATAGATCTCGGCGAATCTCTATCATCACTGAACTTACTTCTTTTTTGCGTTGCCAATGGGCAGTTGGAACAATTGAACCAGAGAAAGGTTTGTTTATTGCGACTGAGAACCCTGAGTCTCTAAAATCATCCACTAAATGCTTGGACAACCAATCCGGAGTATGAAAACCATCAGTGCCAATACATATTTCTGCACGGTTAGGTTCCTGTATCAATTCATAGGGCAAGGGGTTTTTAGGAAAACTATGACAATCGACTATCAAGCATTTGGAATTTAACTTGAGACATTCATCAACCATATCGGTGAATCTCTCATGATGTGGTTGATAATACCTTCTGATCAATTCATCACGAATTTTTGATCCATGTTTGAGTGATTTACCGTTATGCGTCTTCTCATAAATGCAACCCATACCTACTTTGCTCATCACTTCTTCTGAGTCAGAAACAAACCTCTCTGGATCTACCAGCAACCTAGAAACAGGAAACTTGAGAGTTTTTTGGGTGATAGTGTCAAACTCAAATAACTGATCTGTGTAATGGTCAGTCATTTTAAGAATTTCTTCGTTCAATTTTTCGTCGTTGAGCAAGAAGTGCTGCAGGTATTCTTCTGGAATAACAGTCGACGCATGGGGAATATGAAAAACACAATTCATGAGTTTTCATCTCCACTCGGAGGAGGCACGAGAGTGTAAGGACTCTCATATCGATCCCCCAATTGCTGTTGCAAATCACTTATTTTTTCTTCAGATGGATTCTTCGACAACATTTCATTGATTAGGTTTCTCTCGATTGACCAATTTCTTTTTTTCTCAGTTGCTTCATCTTTGCTAAGTTTCCCTACCAACTGTATTTTGAAAGGTTTGTAGTCTAGTGCTCCATCATCTGCAGGCATAAACAATCTATAAAAATGAATATCTCTGAACTTGTAGACGCCATCACTATCGTCGAATGCAACTGGAGGCACGACAATAAGTTCTGACATAGATATTAACTCATTCATCGCCTCAAACACAAAATGGTCTTCTTCTGATGGTGATGCGTTCCATGAGTCTGGGACAACAGAGTTAATCTCAACAGTCGTGTTTTTAATTCGTCGATAAATCCACTCTATTTTATCTTCAAAAGTAAGATCCAATTACTGAGTTCCTCAAAGTTCTAGATCACTGACAAATAATTTTCTTTATCAGTGAGAGTTGATGCGCGGTGACATCCCAATTGATCACGTTCATCCATTGTCTAATTGACTGCTCAAAATCATTTTTCGTTAGTTCCAGTCTCGTGTATTGGAAATTGTTTTCTATATCCACACCCAGAAGAAATTCAGCATTCCAACCTAAGACTTTTATCCCATTTATCTCATCAGGAAGGTCGTATTCGCCTGTGCCTTCGTCATAAAACTGAGAGATGATTTCTCTATTATATTCACTGTCAATAATGACATGCGATTTAATTGATAGAACGAAATTACCACCACCAGTCTTTTCTAGGCACAAATATTCCAACCATGAGTCGACGTGACCAGAGTTTTCTCTGCGATCAATTTCCCAAAATTTATGTTCTCGCATAAATCCCACTTCTAAGTTCATCTTTAATCTTCTGTTGAGCGTGCTTTGACCATAACCTCGACCTTGAAATGGTCGCTCTGAAAATCTTCAAAATTTCTAAAATCAATTTTTTCTGATTTCATCCTTTCTATTGTTCTCAAAATATCGTTATGGATAGATTTGCGTCTGTGAAAATTTCCAAGAGGATTTAGATCTTCTTTATCCTCGGGTCTCTTATAAATTGCTTTGAAACTCTCATTCAGTTCCACATCAAAGTAGTTTTGCGGGTAATCCGGAGGGTAGATGTCATGTGCTGTAATTGAATTTATGAAATCGTATTCAGACAGAACCTCATTAGTTTTTTCAACTTCAGTAGATTTTTGTTCAGCATATTCTTTTGAAACGCGGATAACGGTTATGCAATTGTTTTCCTTCGCATCACTCCAAACGCAGTCGACCTCAAAATAAACCCCATTCTTTTGGTATATCCCGTCAATAAAACAACTGGGCAAACTAGGACGACAAAGCAATTCTGAGTCTTTGCAGAATGAAACAAATTCTTGAAGAGACTTCAGAGCATCTTTTGAGAGCGGTGCAACGTCCTTCACTTCTGAAGAACCAGTAATTACTGGGTCACTCTCAAACTCAATTTTAACCTGTGTTTTGAGGATTACGTTCAGAAACGCATCATGTTTTGGATTCATACATTCTCCTTAGTAAGGGGAGTGCTTGAAAAACTATCCGAACACTTCCCATCTCCAAAAAAGACCCTCTCAACTTTTTCTTTAACCAAAATACCTCCGACTTTTCGGTAGGTAACTAGTTCTTGTCTTAAAACCTCGCCGTCATGCGAGTGGTTTTCCATACAAATTGTTTTAACTTTGCTCACTTCACCCTCCTAGTGTTTGAATATTGCTGAAATCAATTATTTCCGCTCTGTAGTCACAATGACCACGCCATCCCATGCCCCTTAAATCTTCAAACGATACTTCAGACTCCATTTCAAACATTCTCAGTAAATCTGGAACCGCTTCTTCTTCACACTCTTCAAGTTCGAGAGAGTATTCACGAGGGTCACAATCATCATATTTTCCATAGGTGATCATTCCCCACCACCGAGTGCCGTTACTCATGCCCTTTCTTTTGAGATAAAGGTGCTGAATATCCTGGCATAACATTGGTCCTACGTAGCGCCATCCGAGATAAAAGACACGCTTTCGAGGAAGTTTATTAGGTGTGTTTTGGGGAATAGGTAATTTGATGACGTTTGTCATGCTTTCCTCCGCTTTAGTGCTTTAGACGAAAGTCAGGGCGCACAAGTTGGTAATTAAATGCCTGTTTTTATGGTAACATAAAGTATGGATATTGCAAGTTCCTAATTGGGAGGAGACTTATGAGTTGGATAAACTATGCTTCAAAAATGTCCATTGGAGACATAAATGAGGTCGATTGTTTAGAGTTTTCATTAACTCAAGGGGACTGCCATGTCCGCTGTTTGATGCTCAAAAAAGTCAGTGAAAACGAGTTTGTATTTACAATCGAAAAACCAATTTCTTTAGTGCATATGGAAGATGCTGAATATGAGGAGGACGAGGACGGAGAATATCTACCGATTGAAGAAGTCGATGGTGAACCGGTATTCAAACTATTAGGTGATTACTATTGTGGGTATGACACTGAACCATTTCCAAATGAGAATAACAAAATTGAATTTTCTGATTTTGAAGACCCACGCATTGATGACTGGTTAAAGGCAAATGGTTGGTCATCAGACCTTAATGAAATTTCACCCGAGCAAACAACCAGATTTGACTGGTAAATCACAAGAGCAGTCTTTCAATGAGTGATATTAAAACCGTATTACCGAGTGAATTAGTTGCAGCATACGAAGCAACAAATTTTGAGGTAAATTATGAAACACCATTTGTTCTTAAAGTAGGAGTATTGAGCGAAGACCTCCAATCAATGCTCTCAAAATTCGATCACAACACCGGTTGCTTCATTACGGCATACAATCCAGAAAGTATTGAGAAAACACTCGTTGAAAACGAGTCTTCGCAAGAACAACTCTATTCTGATTTATCGGCACTAAATTGCAAAATTTTTACTGGTTTTGGAGCAGATCCAGATGGTAACTGGGAGGGAGAACCAAGTTACTTTGCGATCGGCATTTCAAAAGAGAATGCACAGCGTTTAGGCAAAAAATACCGACAAAACGCGATTGTTTGGTGTGATGAAAGATGTATTCCAGAATTATTATTATTGCGATAACCAAAATGAATTAAGAAGGTAACATTCCTGGATTATCAATAATTTCTGTTCAGATACCCCCTAAGATATATTCTTCATCCAATCTTTTTTTGGGGGGTCTCAGAACTCAGTCCAACCTTCCTCAGTAGGAAACATCAATTCACTGCTATCATCTTTAAGTTTAGATCTATGCGCAAAAACACCTCCGTCGCTGCAATAGATGTTCATGAATTTTGGTTTGCCGCTAGCGGGCAAAATTTTTAGCAGAAAAACCAAGTAATGTTCCGAATGGGTTGAGTAAATGGGTTTCACTTCGCCATCATAATCATATCCGCTCGGAGGCAAACAAAACACATCTGCCCCTAATTCATCTTTTATCATTTCGTCAATTTCAGCGACAAAGCATTCAGTAAATGATGATTTCATATGTTTTAGTTTTCCATCATCAATTGAGACAATGAGGGAAACAACTTGCCGATTACACCCAAACTCTCTTCAAGACCAAGTGCGCTATCTGCCAATTGAACATTACCATTCTCTCTCTGAAAATTGATTGCGCCTTCCCAAGCAATGTTGAACCCCTTGAACTCTTGTTTTATGTGTTCAGGATTACAAATATGACCAATTATCTCGATTAACTGCTCATTCGATGGAATTTGTTTTTCTTCGTTATTATCAAACCCAAATGAACTCAAAGACATTTCGTGGGAAACTCTTTCCATAACATTCATTGGGTAAGCAGTGAGATTTTGAAGGGTTCTCAAAGGATCATTAGAATGCCTAATGATGGATAGAACTATTAGTTGTTGTTCATCTAGTGCTTCTTTCGTTTCACCGCCAAGATTTCCAAACAGAAGTGTCGGGGTCGCAAACTCTTGTCCATCAGACTTTTTCCCAACCAAAAATTTATCTATTTCAAAACATAAACCATAATCTTTGAGCAAACTGTCAGCATCAATATTATGAGGGTCAAAATTAAATGTTGATATTTCCTCTGCTGTTTGACTGAAAGGATTTAACGAAAAGAAAAGAAGACTCGAATTTCCGGAATTGGTTTTGCCTATCGCAAATCCCATAAACGTTGGACCCATAGGATTAACGATTGCAAATCCAAACATTGGAATTGCAACTGCTCTTAAAAAGTCTGGAAATGAAATTTCTTTTGCCACCATCGCTCCTTCACTCCCTAGTTAAATCTATCTACTCCTTGTAAGCAGTGAAACTTGAAACAAGGTCTGAGAAGGTGGCAAGTTCGTTTTGTGATCTTCCATCCGCACCAGTTAGTCTGTCGAACTTTTCCTGATCCACATAAACGAAATCAAACTCTACATCTGAATGCGATGCATTAACATCAGCACACCACTGACGCAGTCTCTTAATCTTTAGAGGGTCATCCAAGTCCTCAAGACCTTTGGTTTCAACTACGAATGTCTTTGTGTCAGAAACCTTCACCAGAAAATCTGGGATGTAATTAGCAATGTTTCCAGTTGCATCAATGTAGTCAATTTTGAAATTTACTTGTGTGTAGTTCTTAGCGTAGGACACCACATCAGGGACACGCTCCAAGAACTGTGCAAATCGTAACTCAAGGACGCTATCACCAACGATTTTATTGAAGACAGACTTTTTCGCTGTGATGTTCTTTTGATCCTTAACAACAAATGGACGGACATTGCGAATTTTTATGCTGTCACGAATTTCTGCATTACCAGTATCTCTGATGGTTAGTGCATTGATCGCTGATTTGAATGTCTCAAATATTGTTCGCGATGCATTTGGTTCGCTCAAATTACGGAGTGTGTTAGCATCTTCTAAATCAACAAATTTTCCAAATAGTTTATCCTGAACAAACTCCTGCACTTTTGGATACAGAACATCGTAGGCGGCATATAAACGAAGATCCTTTAGAATGGTTTGTGCAAAATAACCAATGACACTGCGGTAGTCTGTTGAGATTGCACCATCCAATACTGTGGTATGTGTAACTTCATCAGTTGTTATGTCTCGAAACACTATTTCCCGCTGCTCTTCTTCAGAATATTGATAATAATCTGAAATCTGAAATTGAAGGGTATCAAGATCAAGATCATTCAAATTTTTATACTCGCGAACAGCACGAGGAGTGAGGACTGGAATTTCAATATCTAACTTGTCGATATCTTTGCCGCCATCTTCTTCAACCTCAATTATCATTGGTGCAACGGGTTCAGTGCCTGTTCCCATTGCCCGTTTTTCAAGTTCGACGCCCTCTGTCTGAATGGACTCAACAAAATCCATAAATGCTTCGGTGCCAACGACACTCACATATTCTTCACCACTGCTTCCTGGATACATTCGCCTTAACCCGCGCCCAAGTGTCTGTTCTGGTAAGATATTTGACGGTGCAGCAAATGCTCTTAGACCAACGATAGTTGTAACATTTCTGACGTCCCACCCTTCTTTGAGCATCAGAACCGAAACAATCGCCTTATAGGGGGAAGACCAACTATCGATCTCGTTAGATTGTTTTCTAAGTTTTTCCAATTCATCTTTAGACGCTTTAGATGAGGCGCTTTCGCTAATTTCACCATTCCGATTGGTATGAATTGTCAGAACGGCATCTTTGAACTCAGGGAATGTGGTTTCTAGATACTCTGCAACAGCATCACAGTTCTTGGTGTCGTCGGTCATAACGAACAAGACTGCTTTCTTTCCAAGTTTTTCATGCTCTGGATAGACCTTGCGCCACTCAGTCACACCAAGATTGATGTAGTCGCCATATTTTTCAGTGAAGACCGAACTTTGTTTTTCAGATAGTTTTGAGCGACTAGGTGAGTCTGGAAGAACTGGGTGTTTCACAACATTTTGCGTGATTGCTTCAACCAATGGATAATCCGCAATGGTTTGCACGAATATCGCACCATTGTTGTGCTTAGGCGTCGCAGTCACATCTATTTGCAACGCCAGTTGTGAACCCTTTTGTTTAAGTTTGTTATGGATGTCACCGATCGATTTGAACCATGTCAATTTACTGTCGTGGATGTGATGCGCTTCATCATTGATGACCACAAGTTCATCGATATCACGAATAATGCGACCTAAATCAACACCCGAATCTGTGGTTTTTCCCTGTGGTTTTTTACCAAGGAAGTAATCCATCGAGTTTTCATCTTCAGCAGTTGGTGCTGGCGTTTTGTCATCATAAACGCGATGGATGTTGGTAAGAAAAATATTGCCGTTTGAATTTAACGGACCGACCTCATCTTGGATATGTAGAGTGAGTTGAAAATCACTGCGCCAGTTTCGTCCGTCAGTCCCATTGTCAGGTAACACAGGATCTTCAGAGAAAATCTTCAACCCATCAAAATCAGTTCTGAGTCGATCCAGAACGATAATGTTTGGTGCGATGACAAGGAAATTTTTTGAAAGATCGGAGTCTTCTTCATATTTTTTGTGAAAATAAGACCATGCAAGGAGAAGACTCATGGTCTTTGTCTTGCCACTACCTGTTGCCATTTTTACAACATAGCGTCGCCATGTCTCTTCAATCAATTTTGGTGGAACAACCCCGCGAGTGTCAAAACGCAAAAGATCATGCTTGTCCTTAACCTTCACAAATTCATGCAGATATATAACCGTCTCAACAGACTCACGTTGCGCAAAGTAATATTCAAAATTACCAATAGTGCCGTCAGCATGAGGAATTGGATGCGGAGTTTTGAACCACCAGTTCAACAGTGTTCTACTGGTATCACTTACATCAGGATATCCATTATTGCGCCATTCAAAGACTTTTTGGCGTAACTCAGGCACCAATGGAGGCATAAGTTTTTCATAAGATGTGTCACGCAAAGTCTCATCTGCAGGAAACCAACGAACATCAGGTTTTAGAATTTCATGTGGCGATGTTGGGAAGTCTTTATGCATTGCCATTAGATTTTCCCTCCTATTGTCACTTCAATCACTTTCATGGTGTCGTTGCCAAAAATATCAACAACTTTTACAGCGATCTTTCTTCGTCCAGGGGGAAGTTCATATGGAACAGACTTCAATTCAATCGATCTGTCTTGCCGCGTTCTAAAGGACTGCCATTCGTTCTCAAAAATATATGACCCTGTCCATTTTGGGACATCCTCACCCGTATTTGGGTCACGTTCATGAATTATTTCTTTTTTAGACGCGTAGTCAAAGTCAATAGACCAATAGTCTACCCAATCGTGCCAGTTTTTGGTGAGAGATTCACGAGGGTTGGTAATACCGTCCTTGTCTTTGCTGATTTTAAGCACCTGACCATTTTCAACGACAACCTGACTTTTACCGCTTTTTAGGTTTTCTTCAGTCAGTGATGTAATTCCCTGTGTGTAAAAAACAGAATAATTGGTGAGTTCAATGGCGACATTATTTCCATCGATATGCGCCCGCACATCGATATACGCGACATCGTGAAACTTCGCCTCGCCACGATCGACAGCGCGCTTATCAAACACCTCTTTGGGAATGTGTTTAAGGACAAGATCGACACCTTTGTTGGATGCCTCATCCTGAATGCTTGGAAACAGACCCATCTCAAATTCAAAAGCAAGCAAGTCTGCCTTTGTAATGCCCTTTTCAACGCATTCGGCAACAACCTGCTCAGCGAACAGACGCGAAATAGGCATATTCACCGGACCAATTGCAATCACACGATTATTCTTTTTTCCACGAAAGGTGCGAAAACCAGAAACGGGTTCCGCCTGATACGCTTGAAGGATTAGAGAATTGAATGCGAGTTCACGGTTGTTTTCAACCTGCTGTTCTGCCTTTTCATCAAGTTCAGACAGTCCCGAAACAAAGAATTCTCGCTCATATTTACCAAGATTAAGAACCTCAAAAGCACGATAGTTTTTGCCCTCTTTTTTGAGTTCTCTTTGCACACCAATAAGGCGTTTTCTAGCAGTATGAATGGAGAATTTACCAAGGTCTGAACATATCCATTTTCTACCTAATTTTTCTGCTACCGCCGCTGTAGTGCCTGAACCTATGAAGAAGTCGCACACAATATCATCTTCGTTAGTGGATGCCTGAATGATCCGATCCACTAACGCCTCAGGTTTTTGGGTGGGATATCCAGAACGCTCATCAGACCACGAAACTATCGGCAGAATATCATCCCAAATAGTTTGGATGGAAGCACCATCCATTTCATCGAGATACTGCTTTAATCTTGGAATGCCATTTGACGTATAAAAAAGTCTTTCTGCTTCGTCCATTTGTTTCATTTTGTCTTTGGTATATGCCCACATTCGTCCTTTTGGGGGATATTTGCCCTTCCACTCATATACTCCTGCATCACTGCCATGAGACGGCGCTGTGACATCTCGGGACAAAAATCTTTTCCCTGTTTTCTCATCTTGATAACGGTAATATCTCTCAACATACCAGTCTTGATATTCGGTGCGATGGTCGGTCCAAATCCAATCAGTCGCAGATTTGGAGAAAAAATAAATATGGTCATCGATAATCCCATATCTGGCGGGATCATTGTGCGCGCTGGTTCTTTTCCAAATTATTTGATTGCGAAATGACCCTTCTCCAAAAATTTCACTGAGTATAAGTCGGACGTAGGCGCTAACTCGATAATCGCAATGAACGTATATTGCACCGTCAGGCGCAAGCAAATCCTTCAGAAGGATCAACCGTTCATAAAGCATTGAAATAAATGAGTCTTGACCCTTTCCCCAAGTGTCTCGATAAGCAATTTCTTCCAATACGTTTGACTCTTTTTCAAAAATCTCTTCGCCAATCTCAACGCCCATAGTGAAGTCTGCGCCAACATCAAAGGGAGGGTCGATGTATATCAGTTTGATGCCGCCATTTGCCTCAATCTCTTCTCGCAAAGGACCATTTTTGAGAGACGACAAAATGAATTTGTTATCACCCCAAATCAGTTTGTTTGTCCAACCCTTCAGTTGACGACCCGTTGCGAGATCAAAGAGATCGGGTTGCGCGGCAACATCCTTTTCTGGACGAGGTTCATCAATGTGCTCGATAGTCTGGAAAGGGAGGACAACATTGGTGACATCACCTGACTTGCCATTCCAAACAAGTTCAATTTCCCTATCATCGCCAAACAACATAAACCGATATTTGTCTGGCAAGGGTTTGCCCTCTTCTAAACAGCGGGTGATATCTCGTATCTCGTTATCGTTCAATTTCATAAGACTTATCCCTCAAATATCGCTCTTTGCCGCGCATATGCACAATTCTTACAACTTGGGTTCGCTGCTGGCATTTTGTTATCATTTAGTAAATTTATCATTTCAATAACCTTGCCATGAATCCAGTCTGAGTTCCATTTATAAGGTATTAAAACCTCCTGAAACTTCATCTCACCGTAAAAACCGTTTGCCATTCTATCTGCGTTACAAACAAGGAAATAAGCGGTGTCTTCAACTTCAAACCCCATCTGCTGAAGAAGATAGGCGTAGAAGTCCATCTGAACCTTGTAACCCTCTTTATATGGATCTGAGAGGTATGAATTAGGTTCTAGTTCTTTGGTGTTCGCTTGTGACTTGTAGTCTGCAACAACCAGTTTGCCGCTTTCAGTATTCTGCCAGATATCATCAACGCCACCTGTCAGGATGATGTTGGTATCCAAAAACCGTGTCATCAAACCATGGCGAAGTGAATCCCGCCATTTGTCCATGTCTGGATGTTGGAATGGAACGAGGTGCTCCAATCCATTTTCCAGAAACAAGCGGTGAGGTGTTTGAGTTGCACGACACTCATCAAATTCTTTTTTGAGAAGAAGGTCGGTGGTTTCGTTTAGCGTCCATCCGGGCGTTCCAGGCGAATCTAACCCCATCACCCTGTCCATATAGAAACATCGAGGACAGGTAAGAAAGTCAGAAAACTTACCTCTACTAATCTTGAAGTCTTCGCTTTGATTGGGTTTGTAGATAGATGATGCGCGAACTCTTTTACCGGTCGCAGGCACTAATTCTTTCTTACTGTTTCTCTTTAAGTCTATCAAAATCAAATCAACGTAAAAATGGCATTTATTTCAGATTGATAGTAACATCCTTCTGAAATATAGAAAATCCAATAAGTAAGTTTTTATGGTGTGCTCAAATGACAGATCCGCTGACTCCGAATGATAATTCTGGAATGAAATGGACAACAGAAGAAGATAAGCAACTCATTAGGTATCTAAATGTTAATCTTAAGCATGCGCAAATTGCTGAACTTATGGGCAGGACAGTCGCTTCTGTTTCAATGCGAGTTGCAAAACTCACTACTATTAAGGTTGAAACTGATGAAAAAAGAAGAGATTCCCAAAAACGTGAAGATGTGCGTTTTTTGATAGATGTTCTAAGAAACATCCATCCAATTACTGGAGAAACTCTTGAGGCAAATTCACCATGGAGGAATGAAGTTGTCGTTTCCGACATAAAAAAATATTTGGATGAAAACGAAACAATAAAACGTCACCCCAACCAATTACACATAGACAGTGGTGATTTTGTAAAGATTGAAGAATTAGAGTCGATGACATTCGTCAATGAAAAATGGAAAACTCTTGAATTTGACTTCCATTCATCAAGAGAACTTAATTTTCTTGAAGGCAAATTATTGAATAATAGATTCCCCTATACTGAAGAAGAATTTGCACTCGTTGAACATATGTATTCATCTCATAAAGACCTTAATGAATTAGAGCGTATATTCCAGCGTTCTAAATCCAGTCTGGTAAATATTCTCAAAAATAGAGGGATAGAATTTGAGGATGAAGTTGAACTCTAGTTCAACAAAAAAGGGGTTTTATTTGGGGTTTAAGAAGAGACGAATCCGTTTTTATGATTTCCATCAGTAGAACCTCCAACGCCTCTACATCAAATTTATTATGCTTCAGAGACTCGGTTGCTTTCTTTTTTTGTTTGGAGGTCAACAATTCATAAGTTTGATTTTTCTTCTCTAAGGCAGATTTCACGGTTTTGAACTTGGTAGATGTTTTTCCAGGCGCATAGTCAAAAGGCGCTGGAAAGTCTGTCAAACGCATTATAGATGCCAGAGAGTTAGGCAATCTTTTTGCTCCCCATCTTTTTGGATCTTTTCTGAACGGCGGTAGCGCGTCAAAATCGTCCTGCCGATAATCTCTGACCCAACGTTTTGCAACACGAAGAAGGTTGACGTATTTGAGATCAGGATAAAGTTTTGCTCCATCAGTAACCAAATCACGCAATAGATCCCTCTCAGGGATACTGTATGCGACAATAACTGAATGACTATCCGCTGATTGGAGAAGACTTTTTGCAAAACTCGATGGAGTTTGCACATCCATTTCATGCTCGCTTGCTAAACCCGATAGTCCTGGGTTCAAAGTAACCTGATTGAAGGCACCATTTTGCTTGATGCCCGCAATAAAAAACTCACCATTTTTGTGTCAGTCTCAAAATCTAAGTAAATATAATTCTTATTTTGAAAGTCCATTTCTGCCTACTCACCAAGAAGCAACTAAATCTGATACTAAAATTATCTTCATTACAATATTTTACCTACATAAATACCTCTGAAAGGAACAGAGGTATGGACATACATCAACTCAAACAACGCATAGACGCATCGGGTAAGAAACTCGTCACGCTCGGTAACGAATACATCAAATCAAAAGATGAGATTGCCGCACGCAAGGTGCTGGTGAAGATGTTTGGTGAGATTTCTCAACAGACATTGCTGCTGGGTGAACAGAACGCTCAGATGGATAGGAATCAAAGAGGATTAAAGTGACAATTTCCAGGACACAACTCATATAAGTGCGGAAAAGAATACAAAGTGACTCGCAAAAATCACCCTTAGCGGAAATCTGACAAAAACATTCAAAAAAAGGGTGCTCGGTGCCGTTTCAATACTGCAGCGTATCGACTTGTCAAATAAAATGCCTACCTAATCCCGTCTAGGCATCTCTGTAACGATAGACAGAGGCGACACCTATACCCAACTGTTTTGCAATCTGACTTGGTTTTAGACCTTCTTTTGCAAGTTCTATGATCTGTTTCTGTTTGCGTTTCGCAGTTGGGACACGACCTTTGAACTTACCTTCTCGTTTTGCCTTCTCAATACCTACCATTTGCCGTTCCAGAAGAATTTCCCTTTCAAACTGGTAGACTGCACCCAACATCGACAGGAGAAGTTTTCCAGTTGGGGTTTTGGTATCTAGATTCATATCGAGGATCTTAAAAGACACACCTTTTGCCTCAAGTTTTTCGACATTTTTCCAGAGATCACAGATTGACCGAGCAAATCTAGACAAGGTGGTAACAACGAGAGTGTCACCATCTCGTGCGAACTCAATTGCCTTTGAGAACTCTGGTCGTTTATTAGAAACACTTGAAACTTCTTCAGAGAAGATCTTCTCGCACCCTGTTTGGGTAAGTTTCTCGATTTGATCTTCCAAAGAGTATTTCTGGTGATCTGTCGAGGTTCTTGCGTAACCTATTTCCATAATTATCCTTATCAATAGACTATTAGACTATTTGATAATATCATTTTTATCAGTTAAATCAAGTCTAATGATAGGGTTTTGGAAAAAAATGCTGTTATCACATACCTTTAGTCGTGTGATACAGGAAGAATTCTGATGACCATTTTAGGTTTGGAAAAATTCGTGATAAGGTCGACTTAAGTCATTTTTTAATTTGAATACGATGGGTAAAGATAGCGTAGATTCATGACCAATGATGACATCAAGAAAATATCAAAAGATTCAGACCCTGACGCTCAATTTGAATTGGGATTTAAGAACTACATGGGCGTTGAACTTATTCATGGTAAGCGTGCGTATGTAGACCACGAGACAGCGTTTAACTGTTTTAAAATTGCTGCGGAAAAAGAACACCCAAAAGCATTATATTATCTCGCGCGAATGTTTGAAAAAGGTGAGCACGTAAACGCTGACCCCAACGAATCTCTTAAATATTATCAAAAATCATCAAAGGCAGGATTTGGTCCTGCTTCTGCCTTTCTGGGTCTGCAATTTGACTCTGGAAAACAGGTAAAAAGAGATGTGGAGAAAGCGTTTCAGTATTTTGAATTGGCGATACAACAGGGCGAAGAATCAGCAAATTATTTCAAAGGAAAATATTTACTTAATGGAGAATTAAAAGGTGGAAAACAAACAAAAGACGGCATTCGCTGCCTCGAAATTTCCGCACAGAAGGGTTATGTTCCAGCACAGTTTGACCTTGGCATGCTGTATATGGATGGTGTTGACGCCCTTCAAAATTATGAAAAAGGGATATACTGGTTAACAGAAGCAGCAAAAAAAGATAACCAAAAAGCGCAAAACAAACTTGCTCACTGTTACTATTACGGCATCGGTGTAGATGTGAACATGAATGGTGCTTACGGGTGGTGGAGAAGAGCAGCGGAACCTTTGAATGGAGCATTACCATCTGCAGAGGCGCTTATGAATTGTGGTATTTGTAACATGACTGGAAAGGGTGCCGAAAAAGATGTTAGCGGAGCGGAAAACTATCTTTTGAAAGCATCAAGATTAGGGTTACCTCATGCACAATTTTGTTTAGGTATACTCTATAAAGACCATGACGTTAAAATTCAGGCACATGCCTGGTTGAACATCGCAGCAACTGGCAAACATGAAAATGCAATTAAGGAAAGAAACCAGTTAGAAAAAAATATGACCCCGCTTGAAGTAAGAGAAGCGCAACAAATTGCTGAGAAAATCGCAAATCAAGAAATAAATGGTATAACCGCTGTATCCACAGAAAATATTAGAAGTAACGGCAAGGACGTTGTTGAAAAACTCAAAAAACTTGGTTTTTTTGTTCAAGACCAAGAACTATTAGAATCGCTGGGTGGAAACCCAAATGCTCTATCTGATGAAGAGTTTGAAGCAGTCTTTGGGGAGAGTAGGGATTAACGCTCCCTTCGGATAAATACCTAACCGTTCAACTCTTGGTATCGGCACCGATACACGACTTCCTATCATCATTACAGATAAGATAATTTTTTGGTTTTAACCTTCATTGTCTATTTTGAGGGTGGGGAAACACCGAATCGTCCATTACACACTTCAAGGAGATGCCAAACACCATGCATCTTGTTTTTGAGGATGAAGTTTCGTGCAGATTTATCTGTTGAGAACTTTGGACGCAGACCATCTCCTCGACTACTAAACTTGGAGTCATCTGTTTTCCGAATATAGATGTTGTTGTCGTAAAGGATTTCCTTTGGAGACCAACCTTTGAGGGTAAGAACCAGTGCATTGTAGTTGTTCTGAATCACATTAACTCTTGGACTCTTTCCACTGATCTTGAACTTTTTAGAGGTTTTTCCCTTCAATCTTACCGAAATCTCTTCATTCAAAAACTTTTGAATGTCTCTTCTTTGAGAAGTTTTATCGATACGGATATAAATGAAGTCATCATTATCAACCCAATCTTCTTTTGAGTTGAGAAAGGTGGGTGCATATCCTTCAAAGAGATGTGAGTGGGTTTTCCACCAGTTGTCGAAGGTTTGGTTAAGAACCTGATCTAAATCCCACCCCTTATATGCACTTCTCCTAACTTTTACCCTTTCAATCTGTTTCAGTTTCCAGACTGCTTCCCTGTCACCACCAGAGTGCTCACTCTTCTTTTTACCTTTTTTCTTCTTCTCAAACTCTACTTCCATCCTTTGGATGACATCTTTGGGTGCAAGTGAGTAGTTGCGAACTTCCATTTGGTTTTTAACTACAATGGAGACCTTCATTTCTTCTAGTTCCAGCGCCAGTTTCAAGTATCTGAACCACAGACGATATAACTGGATGCCTTTATCCAGAGTTTTTCCTGTTTCGATGTTTGTGCGTGCGGATGGACGGTTCTGTGATGCTTCGTCACTATAGACAACCGTTTTATCTCTATATGCCCGTCTTGCCGCACTCTCCATTGCGACCTCACTTGAATGAAGTAGTTCGATACCCTTTTCGGGAACATTTCCATTCACGAGACAGGAATAAGTCGATCTATCGAAAGGGGTCATTTCACCTTTGGTTTTCCATCTAAGTTTCATAAGTTTTACTCCAATTTTCTAAATTTTATTTGGGTATCGAAATAAAATCAATAAAATATATATTTTCGATACCCATAATTTAATGGGGTAAACTGTAAATACAAATTGAGGGAATTCCCCCTCAACAACTCGGGGTTCTCCAACCCCACAACTCATAAGGAGAAAAAAATGGAAACCTATAAAAAAGAAGCATTGGCAATTATTGAGGGAATAATGACCAAAGCAAATGAAGAAATATCAGATAAACTCGATGATCTTTTCGATGATATGGAATTTAGAGACTTTGTTGATCACGATGGAGAGATTAATGCACTGAAAGCATTCTATCATAAATTGATTGCAGACCAGTTAATCAACCAAGGTGTTACACCAGTTGATATACCCCTCAAATTTTACACTGCGGGCAATACTGGACTTCCAGTTCCCGTTGTTGATTTTGAGCAGGTTAAATAATCATGTGTAGGAAGGAAATCAGAACCATTCTGAGAGGTTTGCGTAAGTTAGCAGACCCACCTTCCTCATTTGAAATGGTTCAAAACAAGCACATTAGAGTTAAGTGGGACATGAAGAATGATTCAGGTGAGACAGTTACACTCAGAGCAACCATTGGATGGAGTCCAAGCGATCCATCTTGGTTCAAAAGTCACAAAAAACAAATGAAACGTAAATTTAAGGAGATGAACATATCCAGAGATATCGACTACATTTGAAAAAAATAGGGTATCGAAATAAAAATATTTTAATTTGTTAATTCGATATCCTCATTCATTTGCTTTAAGATGAATAAAGAAAGTGAGGAAATAATTCTTCACGAAACACAGAGGTTTTCCAACCTCACTACTTATAAGGAGAAAAAAATGGAAAAGAAAAGAACATCGGAAAAACAAGTCAGGGTTATCGGATTTCTGCAAGATGAACACGAAATACCGGATGTTGAGAAGTTCCCCCTTCCGGAAGATTATTTGAGCAAGTCTGGTTTTATTCCTAAAAACACAAGAGAAGATATGATGATGTTAAAAAACTCTTGGTGTGATGAATCAGGAAATGTTCATTTCTCTCCAAACTATGCACCTGATCCATTCATTGGAACAGATGGTGAGGTGTATTGTTTAATTGGAAACGAGACCATGAAAAACCAAAATCTTGTCTTGGATAAGATTTCAAAAGGCAATCAATTGTTGGGAAGGGTTGCATAATCATTTGCAAAAAAGGAAGTGAGAATAATCCTTAGGGGTTTGCATAAACATGCAGACCCACCTTCCTCTTTAAGATGGTTTAGAAATCCTAAATCCAGGTTAAATGGGAAATGAAGAATGAAACAGGTGAGGCAGTTCAGACGGGAGTAAAAATATCGTGGACACAAAGTTTGTTGATGCCTGGAATCGAAGTATTCAACCTGATTAGGAATAACAAGACACCCCCCCCAAAAACTGAGACAAGATTTGTAATCTATAAATGCAATAGAGACACCTCCTTAATTACTAAGAATTCGTCCTCCTCCAAGAATTACGATCTTTACGAAAGTCATCCCTACTTCCAAGAGGTTCTTCAATTCTCTGTTTTTCAAATGGCATCTTAGAAGCACATTCAGTGCACTGTTTTGCCTCCGAGATCGCTTCTAACCTTTTTGGATCAATTTGAACGCCACACTCATTGCAGTATCCGTCCTCAACAACCAATGAAATGGATATATTGTCCCCAACCAAAGCGTTTGGTTTCTTATGAACAACATCACATCCAAGTTTTGATAATCTGCTTCTTATTGCACCCTTGTTTCGCATCAATTCATCTGACATGACTGAAACGCTCAAACCGCGTTTCCACATATCAATCAATTGATCGTCATCCTCTTTTTCCCATTTTTTATAGGCATTTGGGTGTGTTTTTCTCTTGTCCTCGACATTATATGCTTTTTCCCTCGTGACAACCTGAGGGGTTTTGAGTTTTCGCGTAAAATCGATTAAATTTTCCATTGTCTCTCCTGACAACGAGAAGAGGGCACCTTTGTCTTCAGACAAAAATGTGTATTCTCCTGATGTGGGTTCAAAATACACAATCAGATCACCCTCTTCTGAGGAAATTTTTATCGTTTTTATTTCCATTCCCGATTTACGCATCTTTTGATAACATCATTTTAAATATCACGTTAGCAATAGTAACAATTTTATAATAACAAACTATTCAAACATCGCAAATGGCGTGGTGGGTAATGAATTTATAATTTAATGTAACGCAACGCACGGGTCAGTTTTTATTTTGTCTATTTTTACCAATACATGGTTGACCCCCAGTCACTCACTATTTTTCGTAAAGCAATATTGGTATCGATTTCGATATAAAAGTTACTTCGACACGATCGAAAAATTTCCCCTAACCGTAAAGCAACGACAATCAGTAATTGTCGATGAAAAAAGAAATCTCGTTATTGCAGGTGCAGGAACAGGCAAAACTTCAACAGTAGTTGGTAAGGTGGGTTTTTTAGTTAAAACCAAGAGAGCAAAACCCAATGAAATATTGGCAATTGCTTACAACCGGAATGCGGCAAGAGAACTTCGAGAACGAATAAAAGAGAAAGCAAAGGTTGAGGTAGAGGTTGGCACTTTTCATTCAATTGGAAAATCAATTCTTCACCAGTGTAAATTCCCAAGCAGACCTCATGAATTTGTAGACCAAGAAGAAAAACTCCATGAGTTTCTCAATCAAATTCTCCAGCGCTGCTTAAAATTAGGAGACTTTTCAGGTCTATATTTTGAGTATTTCAAAAAGCATGAATTTAGGAACATTGATGAAGTCAAGGATTTCAAAACAGAGCGTGAATATGCGAATTGGTTGCGCTCAAACAAACTCATCACATTGAATAATGAGCGTGTCAAAAGTCATGGTGAACTTTTGGTCGCTAACTTCCTATTTTCGAATGGCATCGAATACAAATACGAGAGTTTCTATTCACCTGATAATTCTATGCCTTTGGATGTAGATTATCGTCCAGATTTCTATCTGCCGAAGTATAGGATTTATCTCGAATATTTTGGAATAGATGAAGAAGGCAACACCGCTCCATACATCCCAAAAGACCAATACAACAGGGAAATGCAGTGGAAATTTGAAACCCATAGGCAAGGTAACACAAAGTTAATTGATCTTTACTTTCATCAAAAAAAGCATGGGGTTTTACTTCAAACACTCTTTGACAGATTGAAAGCACATGGCGTGAAATTTTCACCCATGCCTAAAAATCAATTGTTCCAAGTCATCAATGATACAAAGAAAGATCAAAGGTTTTTGAAACTTGTTAATGATTTTTTGAAACAGTTTAAAGAGAAGCAGAACACGGTTTCCATCCCCACTCTAATCAAGCGATCAAAAAATGATGAGCGAACACTTTTGTTCTTAAGAATTTTTGAAGTTTTGCTGAATGCTTACCAACAAGAACTTGCTGACAATCGGAAGATTGACTTTGGAGACATGATTTCAAGATCAGCAAAATTGGTTTCTGAAAATGAATCTCTGTCAAAATACAAATATATCATCATTGATGAATTTCAGGATATTTCTGATGGTCGCTATGATTTGATTACACAATTTCTAAAGCAGAATACAAAAACGAAGTTGTTTTGTGTCGGTGATGATTGGCAGGCGATTTACAGGTTCGCTGGTTCAGATCATAAAATCATGACAAATTTTGAAAAACTTTTTGGCATGACTACCACCCTCAAACTTGATCAAACTTTCCGTTATAACGACAAAATCGCATCGGTGAGCGAGCAGTTTATCACCCAAAACCCTAGTCAAATTAAGAAGGGTATGAAGACACTCACTTCAAAACCCACACCACAGGTTTTTATTCACTGGCATCAAAACAAACCAATAGATGCAATACAGCAATCCATTAAAAAAATCTTGAGAAACTACAGTGTAACCAACGAGACACTCCTAATACTGAGCAGATATAAACATAACCAATTCACAGGTTCAGAATTGAATGAAATGAAAAACCTTTGGACTGGTGGTGCCATCTCTCAAAGGACTGTTCATTCATCAAAAGGGTTAGAGGCAGATTTTGTTATAGTTGCCGATCTAATGGCAGACCAACTCGGTTTTCCAAGTGAAATTCAAGATGACCCAATCTTGAACCTAGTTCTTTCTGATGAGGACAATTTTCAGGACAGTGAAGAACGGCGTCTTTTATATGTAGCGCTAACTAGATCAAAACATCAAACTCATCTTATTGCAGACGCATCCTGCCCATCCCGCTTTGCAGAAGAATTAGCAAATGGACAATATCAAGTCACGGTCACAGGAGACCCAGATGCCGGGAAAAAATGCCCGGCATGCTCCGATGGGGTTTTACTAAAAAAGAGCGGCAAGAATGGTGAATTTTATTCCTGCTATAACTTTCCTGTATGTGACTTCAAACCCTTACAATGCTCTACTTGCAACGCTGATATAGTATTGAGAGAAATTGTTGACGATAACGAGATCGCAATTTGTCAATCTGATGATTGCAGAAGCATTCATGAATGCTGTGATAAATGCAATTTTGGAATTTTCGAACTTAGGAAGGGGCGATACGGTGATTATCTTGGTTGCCATAGAGGAAGGAAAAAATGCAAGCGGACTAAAAACATTCCACTCATAAAAAAGAAGTCAGAATTTGAACAGTGGTCAGACCACTTTGTAACATACATTTCGACAACCGTCTTTTCAGATGAATATGAGTTTTCTCATTCCTTTGACGCAGAGGAAGAAAATAAAACCATAAGCATCGATATTTCATTCAATAAGGACGGCATTGAGAAAGATTTTATGTCAGTCATCGTTGATTTGGATGGTTTCAAAATTCGGGTTCCAGACGCTATTTCATCGCCCAGAGATACAATCGAATTTGAAGAAGATCAGACTGCGTTTTCATTTATTGAAAATGAGATTAACCAGAGGAGAACTTTGTTTGGGATCCCTCATCCTTCTGATAGCAACGAATTGGATGATATTGACGAATAGCGACAACAGAATAACCGCTGGCATCAAGAAGACGAACAACCAGACATTTATTTCTTCGTAAGTGACACCCAGCAAACCAGCGACCTCATACAACAAGCGCACACAGTAGTTAAAGGTTACATCAATCCAATAGATTCCAGAGTTTGCCATACCCGTCTCCCAAAAAGGAAGATAGTTGCCGAAAATCGAGACAAAAATATGTAGAAAACAAGTCTAAATATTGTCAGATTAAATACACAATTAATACACACAGATATTTTTTATAATTTAATTAACTGTATTATATATTTTATTTTTATAGACTTTTTCCTCCGAAGGCAGAGGTCAGAGGTTCGAATCCTCTCGGGTGCGCCATAACTCCCCAATATACCCCAAGTTCACTGCAGCTAACCCAAGGTTTTCTCTGGTTTTCTAGAGTTAACGCTGAGTGGGGGTGGGTCTATGGTATACCACAGAGTTGCACATTATTTATGGCTGAAGGGTGAAACCTATTACTTCAATAGGCGGGTGCCGAAGGATGTTCAGTCTCATTATAAGTGCAAACGTATCATCATTTGCCTGAAGACAACCCGCAAAGATACCGCCCTGCGGACTGCAAGGTCTCTTGCACAAAGACTAGAGGACTACTGGCTATCTTTACGGCTAGCGAAGATTGAAATCCCTGCCCTGCATCTCATGCATCAACGCCCCATAACAGGGGCGTCTCAAACGGATATCAATTTAAAAGATGCGCTGTCACTCTATCTGCGCTTGAAGGGTTCAGGAAAGGGGGCGTCTTTTCACAGATCAGCTGAGCGAAATATTCAATCTGTTATCGAGGTGTTGGGTGATCGCCCTTTAGATGGCTACAACTCATCAGATGCGGCATCCTATCGTGACTTTCTGTTGGCCAAAGGACTTACTACAGCATCTGTGAAACGAAACTTTGCGACTATCCGTTCTATCATCAACCTGAGCATTCAAGAGCATGGTTTAGATTTTAAAAATGTATTCTCAAAAGTGTATTTGCCAGACCTTGATGACAGCTTGAAACGCAAACCTATCCCACTTGAAGTTATCAGGATAATTCAAAATGAGTGCAAAGAACTTGATGATGAACCAAGATGGTTGGTCGCACTAATTGCTGATACAGGGATGCGTTTATCAGAAGCAGCAGGATTGCACATTGACGATATCAAGGTCGATTGCGAAATACCTTATATTGACCTTAAACCATACCCTTGGAGGAGTCTAAAGACTAGAGGTAGCCGGAGACAGATTCCCCTTATCGGCAGTGCTCTATGGGCTGCAAAGCGTTTACTTGAATCAAATACTGTGAGCCCTCATGCCTTCCCTAAATATACTGATGACAAATCGACCAATGCCAACTCAGCATCAGCCGCTATCAACAAATGGCTTAAGCCAAGAGTGCCAGAGGGGTGTGTCATACATTCCTTCAGACACTCGCTCAGAGACCGTCTCAGGGTTACTCAGTGTCCGGCTGATATGATTGACCAGATAGGAGGTTGGTCTACCGCAGGAGTGGGTCAGGGATATGGAGAGGGCTACTCTATTAATTTGCTCCACAGGAGCCTGGTGAAAATTTAATAATTGCTCAAAGCTTGAGGATTGGTATTAATCTTCAACCTTACTAATAAAACTTTGGGCATATTTAGTTTCCAGATATTTTGTTACTACCAATGGTCCTAAAATTAGAACAAATCTAGTTACATCAGTAATAAACGCATTTTCGAAGTTAAAATATACTTTCGTTAAATGCTGAGCAGCGAAGTAATACATGATTACTTGGATAATAGCGGATAAATAGTTTCCATATCTGTTGAATATTGAGCTCATATGACCACCCCCACTCAGCGTTAACTCTAGAAAACCAGAGAAAACCTTGGGTTAGCTGCAGTGAACTTGGGGTATATTGGGGAGTTATGGCGCACCCGAGACGGGTTCATTTCCCTAATACTGCGCTAACTTAGAGTAAACTCAAGTCATACCGCCAGTTTAAGAGACCACCACCAGCTGTCAACAGGCGCATTTGGTATACCCTGTGTACACCAAGCGGTTTCCTCAAGCTCACCCTAGTTCTTCCCAAGCTTCTCCTAGAACCCACCCATGCCCCTCTTATGTGTCTTGTGGGGTATTTTTTCCTGCAGGACAGACATAAGGGGGGACGGGGGAAAACAGCATAAGGCTGCTCCTTGATAGGGCTCTGAGATTTTTTGGGGCAAACTAGAGTGGGGACTTGAGAGAGGCTTGGGATAGAACTTATGCGGCTATGGAGACAGCAGGATGAGTTGAAGTAATGGGGGTGTTCAGCCAGTCTTCAAACAAGCCTCTCATGCGAGGAGACGGAATATAAAGCGTGATAGGCTCAACCCTTCTTATCCGAGACCGCCAAACCCATTGTATCAATTCAGTGAGTGCATACGCATCACTCATTTGCCTATTGGCGGCTCCAAGCCAGCGACCAACATAGGGGTTGATATACTGGTCATAGAGGTAGACTAGATGAGAGCAATGTGCATAGTCGTTTGTGCCTCTTGTGGTGTTGGGTATCCAGTTGGCCTCAAAGAAGCGTGCACCTTTTGAAAACCCTGTAGAAAGAGGCCTATCATCATTGCCCTTTTGCCATTGGCTTTTTGTACAAGTGATAATTACATCTTGTAAATCGATACCCCTTAATTCGCCATAACGTAGCGTCTTCAAAGCAGAGGCTACCTTCTTTTCAGTGGCTCGTTTACCCTCCAATTTGGTCTGACCTGTATGAGTAAAATTAAATCGTTCCAAGTTAGGAAGTGTCTTTACTGTAATTAACTCCTTTGCCTGACAACGAAACTTTTCCTCTTCTTCAGTATTTCTCTCAATTTCCACCCCAACATTAAATTTTTCCAAAAATGGGAGCAAGAGTGAGCCTTGAGACATAAAAGTTAGAATAGTCATTGAACGACACGACGTTAGCAATTCAGTAGGCAATACCCAAATGAATAAAGTTTCATCTAGAAGATATAAGAACCCACTTTTAGAAAAATGATAGAGTTTTTCATCGAGTGTATCTGAGACAGCTTCATGGTCTCTATCCCATTTTTCAGTCGCAAATACTTTTCCATTTTCATCAACTTCTATATAGCCATTGCCGATATAAAATTCCTTCAAGGAGCGTTTGTGTTTATTCTGAATAGATTCACAAACATTGGGCACTTCATCGATGATAATGTGGTAGTCAGATAACAACCCTTCACGAGCAAGAGAGACAATAGCTGAATAGAGCTGGTGACGATATTCTTGCCTTCAAGAAGGAGGGTTTCTAAGCCTTCATATTTGGTTCTATGCTGATTGTCTTCGTCCCCATTAGGCTGGTGAAAGGATACATGAGACAGTGAGATGATACGCTCAACCTCAGACAAGAGAGGGACAACGATGAGGTATTTTTTGTCATAAGATAGACCTTCAATCATTTTAGATGTTTTTCCTGAACCACATGGATAGTCTTTGATAAGTATTTTTCCGTTTTGCATATATTTACCTTTATTTGATGGCAATAGTGAAGTGTTCCCAGACATAAAGCGTGTCTAGGTGACTTTTTATCTATCTGATTTTTATTGAATTTTTTACGATTTCCCTTATAAGAAAAACATACAGAAACATCTAATCAAAGCTGTCTCTTCTAATGGGTGTCGTAAGTCTTAGACCAAATTTATGCAGAGAGAACTTCGATAATTTTTGTCTCTCTCTAGTACGGGTCGTAAGTCGAAATGGCGTCAGCTTTGTGACTTGAGCACCTCTTCTAGTCCAGGGTGTAAGTTACAACCAAACGCCTAATGAATAAATTTAATTTTAATCTAGATTTCGAAACCTTCTTGGCGAACTTTTTCTAAGACTTTCATCAACAGTTTTGTTTGAACTGTAGTCGGCACTTTACCTTTAAGAATTCTTGATATTGCCATATCTTGTTCTGGAGTTATAAGTCTATTCGCCATAGCGTAATTTTGCACTTCTTGCCATTTAGACCCAAGTTGGAATACCAACACCTCAGCGGATACCTCATTGTCTAGCTTTTGGGTCTTACGAGAATCTCGCTTTTCTTCCTTGATCATGTCGTGAGATTTGGTAACGCTTTCTAATAAATCAGGTGCTAGATCGATTTCCATCCTCTCTACACCAGCCCAGCATGCTTGCTTCTTACACCACTCCGTAACATTCCGAACGTTATCGGGTGTCTGCTGAATTTTTATAGCGATTTCCTTTGTTACCTTCTCGAAGCAGGAAATTAAATCATTAGACATCGTTTGAGCATTCCAAACCATTGTTAAGTCGATGCCAGAATTCTTTTTAGCTTTGAGAAATGAAGACAGCCAAGAAAGAGAATACGTTACAATATTAGCTTTATATCCACCTTGGTACCATTCAGCAGACATAACCATTTTATCCACTTCTTTAAAAATAATGGCTTTCGCTACCGCATCTTTAAACCATTGCTCACTAAAATATGCATCATCCTTCTCCCAAGTTTTGGCAATTTCAGATGCAAAGGAGATAAAGTTTTTCTGAGCACCTTGACTAACGATATGAGGTTTCCCTGCGAAAGATACTTCATATTTTGCTAAATCAGTTTTGGTGAACATTTGTTGGCGGGGATATTCAGTCAAGAATTGCTTTCGCTTTGCTTCACTTAAATAAGCTTGTCCATCTTTATACTGTCCCCTAGCTCTCTCATAGAACCATTTGCTCTGGGCAAATTGTCCATCTCTTGGGGGAGAGCTAATTCTCCTAGAAAATGTTTCTATTCGGACATGGAATGGATGGTTTGAGAAGAAATCGGCCTCACTTAACTCTATTCTGAGTATTCGCAAATCGGGAGATTTTTGGCACTACTTCGTCAATTCGTTCTTCTGAAATCACAGATAATTTAACTTGAATAAACACCTCTGAGAGATCGGTTTTATCTTTGTCACGAGCATAGAGCATTGAGGCTGTAGTTTGACCACCATTTACAATTTGAAGGTTTTTGATCGAAGTAATTTTTTCGATACCATCAGAACTCGTTGATATCTCTACCCCTGATGCTGTTGCTGTGAGGCCATTGTTATAAGCAAAAAACATCTCCGGTTCCTGTTTAAGGGTATTTTGAATTCCCTTATTCACCTTTCCTCTTGCTTGAAGAAACGTCCTAACATTCTGTTCAAGCAATCTTGCCCCGTATTCTGAATATATCTTTGCTAATAAATTACCTGGAATTGCGAGCAAGTAAGCCTCATAGTCACCTGCATCTTTTGCTGCCGATAGGAACGGTAACGGATGACCACCTAATTCAACTATATCAATTTCTACTGGTTCGTTGCCAGTTCTGGAATGCACGATATCAAAATAGCGGCTAAAGTCTAATACGTTGTATGATAGCGTGATATTATCAATTTTTTTATTTTCTAAACCTTTTAAGCGAGTAGATATTTCAGCGTTTGAAAATAAGATTAACCGTATCCTTGATATTGATCTTTTTTCAGTCATCAACAGATATGCAAGTTGGAAACCAGCACTACTTTCTTCCATGCTGCTTACATAATTAGGAAGAAAGGAATTCGAAATGAACGTCTCGGCTCTCTTAAAAGCCGTGGTTATGTCCGATGCATTAAGCTTTTGAATATCAGGGTTATTTCTGAAATCACAAATTGCAATTGTAATAGTTCCCGTCTCTTGCTCAAAATGATAGCCATCTACTTTAGCCCCTTGAGACCTATGTGGCGTATAGTCTAAGGCCTCTACGTCACCATTTTCAGATGCAATTTCTTCAAACATTTCAAACATTGAAGCCAGCATCCAATCACCACCACTATCGGCTCGAATGGTAGCTTCCGCAAAAAATTCTTTATGGAATTCCTCAAGCTTGCTCATTTCTAAAGACCTCGCCTAAAAACTGATTTTCAGAAATACTCAAATGTGATGCTAAGCCAATGTCGACCACATATCTTGCAGAAATTATCTCTGACGGTGTGGAAGAGCGCTTTATTCTAGGGAAAGCGTCACTTACCTTGAAGAAGGTTCTTTGAGCCAATTCGTATGCCACTTCATCATAGGCTGGATCTGCTTCAAATCCTATTTCGAGCAGTATCGTTTTAAAACTATCCATTGCAAATATATCGGAATCAATTTTCGAAGAAATTTCGGAAACTATCGCATTTAAAGTCCTGCTTATGCCTGACTTATGTTCGTTTGCTGCGAATGTCTGATGCACCAACCAAATATATCCTGAGATATCATCTAGCTGCTCTAGTGAGTTAATTTGAATTTTGCTATCTGAGGTGCTGAATTGTGATTTCACCTCGACTAAATGTTCACCAAAACCAAAATCTTGTTCACTTCCGGAAGGACCACGCCATGTTGCAATTGCGGTAATAGGCTTAAAATTTTCCAAAAAATACTCATTTAAAATTGATAGTTCACCAAATAAACCAAGTTGCTCTGAATTTGACAATAAATCAGATTTCTTCTTACCCAACAGTTCTTGCCATCTTTTTAACCTCGCATTGATAGCTAGGACAACTGTAGAAGGTTTTTTAGCATCTATTGTTCGGGTTGAGGCAACAAGGTCATTACAAATCGTGCGAAATATGTCCCTTGATGGGTCATCAATTAATTTTATGATTAGATTAAATTGCTTCTCATTGGATATGTGTTGTTCGAGTAAAATGCCTTTCAACTTAACTTCATCAATTTTAACTTTCGTATCTGAAGCACAAGAAAAAATTAGGCAGCATTGCCCAAGGTCATTTTTGGCCCAATAAAAACTATGACTGGTAGGTGTTGCAACTCGTCTTGATGAGTAGCTGTTTGGTTTGTCAGGGATACTTAGGTGACTCCACGGATTTGTCTCATCATGCATCGTAGGTCTCCATGTCATCATCCGTATCATCAAAATCAGGATCGTCAAAAAGATTGAGTTGTGACCAAACTTCGTTTGCCATGTATTTTCTCTCAGGAGAGTAAGTGCTTGTTCCTGGAAAACACACACTCAAGGAAACACAAGTCTCTTTTTCCCCAAGCATTGCGGCTTGAAAATAATGTAAAATGAGTATTGGTCTCGTCCGCTTCGAATTACATTCCCAATCTGCTTTTAGATCTTTTTCATTAATGGATTTATTTAACCCAAATAATGAATCACGCCTGTCTGCGACACGATTGGACTTCCCGGTAATTCGATAGATTTTTCCAGACTGTTCTAATTTTCCACTTATTCTTTTCCGGAGCTTAAGAGTAAGTGCTTCAAGTGTATTAAAATCTTCTTCGCCGGAGTTTGATTCTGGCACACAGACGTCCCAATCTAACAATTCGTCCGGTCGGTCATCCAAATAGTCTAAGACCAGAGAAGTGCCGCCATTTCTTACCGATAACTCTTTGCATATATCAGGAAAATGAAATTTCGATAATAATTCACGAACAGTGGACTTATCCACATTATCCCAAAACAACCTAGGTCTATAGTGTGAGTGTTTGTCAGAAGTAGGCCCAAGTTCTCTCACAAAATTCTTAACTAAGTTTAAATTTTTGAAATTTATACTTTCACTTGTGAATATAGCGTGGCCTTCAACATGTTTTTTCTCAAAACTAATGGACAAAGAAATTGGAACAGCTGCACTCATTTTATTCGCTGCTGTGATTCTAATGGCAGCAGGATGTTCTCTTACTTTTAAACCAAATTCTTTTGGGGTTTTTCCCTCACTTTCCATCAACTTTATTTCACTCCGCAACTCATCAGTAGCGTAGGTAATGTATTCGTAATAATCTCGGGCAAAATCTGGTATGTAAAGTCTGCACAAATGCTCATACCTAGGCCTATATCCAAACCATCTGCCCATTTGCATCAAGGTATCGTAAGCAGATGGATTGCGGAGGATATATGACACACAAAGTCCTTCTAGGGTAAGGCCTCTAGAGAGTGCCAAGCCACCTACTGCGATTACATGCAAACCTGTTTCTTCATGCTTGTCATATTCAATACCACCACCTCTCATATTCACAATTTGAATGCTTATTGTTGAAACAGCCTTCACTAATGTTGCCTTAACAGAAGACCAATCAGGAATCACTTCACCACTATCAGTATCAACAAATTCACGTTCAAAAAGATCGTATATTTCTTTTAAAAACTGGGAATTTCTTTCACCAGAAATTGAATGGCTGTGCAACTTTACGTCATCAGACAATCTTGTCAGATACTGATGAATTTTGCCGCTAACTGCATCTTGAACCGAATTAAATCTGGAGACATTTACCATCATGGTACAATGCTTATGCCCATCTCCATTTATAATCCTGATACATCTAACCAAGATAAATACAATAACAGCCTCTTCTAAAGACTTAGGCAGTTCGTCTATTTCTGTGTGGTTTTTATGTTTTACAGGAAGAATGTCTTCATAATCGTTAGGTTCTCTGACCATTAAAGAGGACAAATCACCATCATGAGAAAATATTCTAGAGGGTCCTACATAATTATCCGGCGCTTCTAATACTTTTATAAAATCACTTGGAAATAAATCTTGAGAGGACATTTCATCAGAGCTGTCAGGGCTGATGAATATATTAGCAAATGGCGTGGCTGTATACGCAACATAAGAAGCTTTGTTGAATTGGTTCAATATTGCACGAATTCCCTCGTTAATTCGGGTGACTTCACCTTTTTGTTTTTTTGTATTTATTGAAGCGTTGTCAGCTTCGTCATCAATCAACAATAATGGATGATCAATTCCTCCGTTTGGATAATAAAGTTTAAGCCATTCAAGTAAGTTAGCTAAAGTTGATGGATTTTTTTTTGTAGTGAAAATCACTGGCTGATCCAAACTCTGGATAGGAACGCCAAATGAATTTGCTGATTTTAAGCTAAAGTCCTGTGCTAACGTAGTTCCAAAAAGTGGCCATTTATCATCCCCATTGGAGGCGTACAGAGCAGCCCCAATTTTTTCTGATTTAATGCCTTTACCGAATTCTGCTCGCCTCCCAATAAATGCGTGATCAATACGATCCTGTGTTTGGCGACGCAGAGAATTAGTTATCCCTGTAAGCAAAATGATTACTTTGTAGCCAGCATCTGCCGCTTTGCAAATCAATGACGAATAACTTGAAGTCTTGCCCGATTGAACATGACCAACAACCATGCCTCTTCTCTGGAACTTTTGAACAGATGGGTCTCCAGCATAGTCCAAAATACTATCGGTATCTTGGTCAAGGGTCATGATAACTTGGGGTGGGAGCCGAACGCCTTGCTCTAAATATCGCCTGAATCTGTCCCAAAAATAAAAGTCTATTTCTGCCTTTTTTTGCACCAGCCAAGGCTTGTGAGTTTCAGAAACAATTGCACTCCCGAATGATTGTTGAACCTCAAACTGCTGCTCAAAATGTCTGGCAAGTTTTTCTACTGCATCTTCGCTATATTCTGCGTTAGTTAGTGCAAAAATTGCTTTCCCGTTTTGAATAATTTCACGTATTTTTTCAGGTGTTCTCTGCTGTGTTTCCTGTTTCTGAATCATTTGTTGAAAAAAGGAAATTATTTCGGGGTATTTATCAATCTCGAACATTATTTGTTTCCTGATTCATTTAGTGCGGCAGTAATGATCTCGATGTAATCTGAAAAAGGAGCAGTTGTTTTAATAACATCAAAAACCTCTTCTTTTGACAATCCACTTTGTTTCAAGCCCTCAGATAACTCTTTTACTAAGCGCACAATTTCCTCAGGTTCTGTTTCTGCTTGGACGATATTGTTTGGGTTTTCTGAAAAATCAGTGTGAATAGCTTCGACAGGAAACCCAGACGCAATAATTCTAAGAATATCCGTAAAATGACTTTTTTGGGATGAAGATAGTGTCTCTACAAAATTAGAGATGCCACGATTATCGGTGTTGACTGTAAATTGGATTCTGCCCTTCGTTACTGTCCGATTCCAGACAGGACTGACATCAGTTCGATGGATTTTACTGCCACGTTGCCGATAGACCCGAGAAGATTGATTGCTTATTTTTTCTGTTAGATCCCTTAATCTTCTTTTGAGTGTGGTGGGGATTTGTGCATCTGACTTGTCGACTGTAATCCGCCATTGAGCATCAAGAGTATTTGGAATATCAACCATCACTCTCGCCAATTTTGATAATTCACCATGTCTAAATAATTTAAACCAAGTGCCATGAATAATCAGCCTACGGTTTCTATAAACATAGAACCCTTGGTTGCGAACATACCCTTCTTCTCCTGCCAATCTCTCATATTCATTTGGAGGAAGCTTAGAAAAATGTGGGAGGATATAAGGTGTGATGACAACCTTTGACCCAGTTACTGAGAGCGTTTCAGTATCAAGTTGTTGAGTTGCGGGGTGGTTCCTTTTAAAGGGATCGTGTGGTTCTAATTTTATGCCATTTAGATAAAGCATAATCGACTTTTTTGTTAGAGAGGTCTGCTTTTCCATATAGCGATGAAAAATTAGAGAGAGCTGATCTGCTGAGGAAATGAGAAGCCTGTTAAAATCTTCTGAGGACATAGCTCCGTCTTCAGTAACACGGTCAAGCTTCCGCCAGATAACTTCCGTAACAGTCTCGAAGATAGGGTTTTCAATGAAGTGTGCGTTTGCCTCTTCATCCGAATAGCACAACATTGTCCAATCCGAAATTGAATCTAAATCCCAATTGGCGGCAAATACTTTGCCATCTTTCTTTGAAATTACTGTTAAATTTCGTGCTTGAGAAAATGAGGCGGTCTTTAAGCCTAATCCAAACCGTCCGAGGTCATCTGGACTTCTGTCTTCCAGTGGATTTTTTGATGCAGGACGCATGGCATTTTTGAGTTCATCTTCACTCATACCTTGTCCGTCATCAGCTATTCGTATGAAAGAAACATCACCATCATAGGAGCAATCAATAGAAACCTTGGTTGCACCTGCTGTTATGCTATTATCGATTAAATCAGCCAAAGCAGCGGCAAGATCATAATTGCCAAAACTTCTAGAGGCCTCCATCAACGCAGACGCATCTGGAGGATTTGATATTAACAAAGCCAAATTTAAACTCCACCTATGCTATTTATCAAGCTAGTGAATTTGACCCTAGTTTTCAACTTATTGTTTTAAATGAAACATTTTGGAAATCGATAGAGCAATCTGCTTTGCAAGCAATACTGGCACAGCGTTTCCGACTTGATGATATTGCTGCGTCCTATTTCCACAAAAATAATAATTATCTGGGAACGTTTGTAATCTAGCGGCCTCTCTAACTGTTAAGCTACGACATTGTGTTGGATCGGGATGAATGAAATAATGCCCGTCTTTAGAAATATGACTAACTACTGTACTAGAGGGCTTGTTCCAGACTTGAACTTTAAATCTATCATTATGGGCAACAGTGAGTAAATTTTTTGCTGTTGCCTCAACATTAGAATGGTTTGGCCTTAATTCATTAAGCCTACCCTCCCAGTCTGAAAGTCGTGGAGATTTACCAAATATTGTTCCATAAGAAGAAACTAGAAAATATCTAAGTAAGTCCCTTCGGATATGCGACCGAGTCTCATGCTGGATGAAGCCTCCAATTTTTTTATCACTAAGGGTTGATTTTAACTCATTTGAATTTGTTTGCTCAAATTCGTCTTTGCTCTCGATAAATGAAGCCCCCCGAGTAAAAGTGGCGTTTTCACCCTTTAAACGAGAATAGATATCTTTTAATTCTGAATCGAAGGAAGTCTGGTTAATTAAGTATTCTTTAATTTGTGAAATTAAAACCTCTTTCCACAATTTTGCATCATCTTTTTCCTTGGAAAGACCGCTTCTTAGTCTTGGCAAATCGGAAATTGCATCCTGTACTGTATAGGTTTTCTCGTTTGGCACCAGAGAGTCGGGAATCTTTTGAATGTCTTCTCGTATACCAACAATAATTAATCGATGTCTAGTTTGGGGGATGCCGAAGTCTTCTGATTTCAATATACATTCAGTCGAATTTTTAATTTCTTCTTCAGTTCGCTCTGGGTTCATTGAAAATAGTTTGTAGCCTTTTCGAGCGAGACTACCGCCTCTTGAAATAACAGTTTCTTCTCCAATACCACGCCTCAAACCATTGCAAATGTTGTCGAATACGCTTCCCTTATCAGCGTCCTTTCCCACTTTTGCTGATCTTAAACCTTTTACATTTTCCATTATGAAAACAGCTGGCTGATATCGATACAGTATTTTTAAATATTCAAGATAAAGAGTGTGTCTTTTATCGCTATAAAAATCAGATGCTAATCTATTTTCGAGTTGATTTTTTTCCTCTGAGCTGAGGTTGAGTTTTCCAGCTCCTGCGCCCAACATTCTCGATCTTCCGGCTAGCGAGTAAGCTTGGCAAGGAGGGCCGCCAATTAATATGAAATCTTCAGATGGACTAACTAATTTATCTAGTCTTTCGTAGAGCTCTGAATTGCCCTTTTCAGTACCTAATTCAATATTGGCAACAGCTGAAACAGCCTTTTCCCATTCAATTGGATATAATTGCTCAAGCTCAGATTGGTCAATTTCACCACGAACGAACGAATAATATTTGGAAGGCACTTTGTCAGGAGTAAATTGATTAAAAAACTTTCTCAGTGTTAGGGTTTTGTAGGCTATTGGATCCATTTCAACTGATAGCCTCACATCGAAGCCTGCTTGTGCAAAGCCTTCACCTAGTCCGCCTGGGCCAGCAAAAATATCTATTACTGGAAGCATGATAAAATAGGATCCTCGCTTGCTAGAATTCTTCTAAAAACTACTTATATTTAAACACAATAGCAGCAGATATATTTATTTTATTTTAGTTTGCCCCAAAAAATCTCAGAGCCCTATCAAGGAGCAGCCTTATGCTGTTTTCCCCCGTCCCCCCTTATGTCTGTCCTGCAGGAAAAAATACCCCACAAGACACATAAGAGGGGCATGGGTGGGTTCTAGGAGAAGCTTGGGAAGAACTAGGGTGAGCTTGAGGAAACCGCTTGGTGTACACAGGGTATACCAAATGCGCCTGTTGACAGCTGGTGGTGGTCTCTTAAACTGGCGGTATGACTTGAGTTTACTCTAAGTTAGCGCAGTATTAGGGAAATGAACCCGTCTCGGGTGCACCATTTCCTAGTCATCGTTCCCATGACACATATTTCAACCCATTGTTATCCCCAGCTTTTCTGTGTGTAATTGTGTGGGTGGTTTTTCCGTGGCAGAACGACGAGTGCATCACTTCCTATGCCGGAAGAGCTGAAGTTACTATTTTGTCAAACGAACACCTAAGAATATTCAGGATTATTATAAGTTTTCTAGGGTTGTTATCTGCCTGAAGACAAAGAGATGAGATGGTGCCTTAAAGGCGTCTTGTTCTATTGCGCAGAGGCTCTAGAGCTTTATATCAAGGCTCAAAGGAAGCAATAAGAATTAAATCTTCCATAGAGGCGCTGAGAGAAACATTCAGCCTGTTATTGATGTCCAAGGCGAGTGGATGAGTATGCTTCGTCTTATGCTGCTTTGTTTGTGCATTGTTTTCTGTTTAAGAATGTCTTTGCAAAAATACTTTAGTGTTTTGTTCAAATAGTTGTAATAAAAAAATGTAAAACGTGTCTCTTCACTCAAACCCTTGAAGAGGCTTCCTAGATGAAACAATTAATCCTTACCACTCTCTTGAGTACCACCTTGTTATCGTCTTCACTGACGTTTTCTGTAGTTGCTAGCGAACACGGCTCGCACAAGGCAATCGGTGAGACAAGTGCACTTATCCCTGAAGCTGGTCTTGCAACACAGCCTCTAAAGGATGGTGAAAGCGCAAATACCAACTTCCCATTCGCAAATTTCAAAGCCATTGCTACTGTTGGTGAAATTGATGCCGTATCAGGGTTGGCGTTGACAGGTTATCCAGATGGTCAGGCAGCCATGCTTGCAGATCATGACACTGTTCGGGTTGTCTATCAAAGTGAATCTTACGCAACAATGGGTCGTGCTCCGCAGCCTGAGACATATCCATGGCAGATGAAGAATGGGGTTTCCTTTACAGGTTCACATATCCACACAATTGATTATGACAGAGCCAAATTTGCAGATTTCATGAACACTAAAAACTCTGCAAAGGACATGGTCAAAGGTTCAGGAAAACTGTTTGATACGGTATATAACGGTTTTGGCGAGATCGTATCTGCACCATCTTTTGACCCTGCCTACCTTTCAGGCAAATGGGGTAACCAAACTCGTCCAGATGGTACTTTAGTGCAATTCAAGCCCGACTTTCAGTTAAGTGAAGCAGATTATTTCTTCCAAAGTTTCTGTGGCGCTTGGTATGAGCAAGCAAACAAATATGGCAATGGGATTGGATTTTCTGATGATGTATGGTTGACAGCTGAAGAATGGGAAATCGGTTCAATGTTCCCAGCTGGAAAGTCTGATTCATCAGCAACTCTTGGCCTAGCAAGTGTCGTTGTCGATATCGCTAATCGTACAGCTTATACTGTACCTGCGCTTGGGCAGACAGGCTATGAAAAGCTAATGCCAATCAACTCAGGTCATAAAGATTATGTGGTTATTGTGGCAGCTGGATATAACCATGGCCAAGAACCTGCGCCAAATCGGATCTATGTTGGTATGAAAGACCGTCATGCAGATGGTAGCAAAATCAACTATGCAACAGCAAATGAGCGTGATGCCTTCCTTGCACGTAACGGCTTGTTACATGGCAAGATTTATGGGCTGGCACTTGCCCCCGAAGTATTTGCTGACCTTGGCATTGAGGTGAAGCTTGATGCGAAAATGGTAGATGACTATATGAAAGACGCTGCTGCGCCAAACGATTTTGACGGTCGTTTTTATCCTACATCTTATCAGTGGTCAGGTTTTGATAAGCCATTAGCTGTTCAAGATACAGAGATGATGTTGTGGGAAAATGAAGATGAGCAGCCAGAAGGCTATGTATTCTTCAATGGTGATACCAAAACCGAACACCCTGCTGCTGACCCTTCAGGGGCTGCACGTTATTTCCAAAACATGACTGATGAAGGTGGTTTGCTTGCTTTTGACCTTGGCAACCTTGCTAAGGCTCTGAACGCAGCCAACGGTGAGCTTCCTGCATTCCTTGATGTGTCTGTAAAGCGTTCTGTTGCAGCAGTAGATGGTGCATTGACACTAAAGCTTGGAGGCGAAGGTAAGACTAAGGATGGCGATGCTTCTATCCATATGGATAAAGGCGTTGCTAAGATGGTTGCACCTGATGGCCTGTATTGGGCAAAAACAAGCGATGGTGACTATCTGATTGTTGACGAAGATTCAGGAAACAATTTCGGCGAACGCAAATATGTGCTGACAATCGATAATGACATGAATGTCACTGATGCACATCTTCTTGCGATTTCAGGTGGTAAGCATAGCTCACGTTATGAAGCAGGTGTGTCAGCACTAGGTGGTGCTTTCACAAAGCCAGGCACAACTGAATTTTCAGGTTCATGGCCTGTGACTGCTCTGATTGAAAAGAAGGCTGATGGCTCTTTCTATTCAATGGAAGAGTTGAAAGGAACAGCTCGTCAGGACATTCGCAGCAAAATCAGTACTGCTGACCAAACCTACATTGGCGTGGTTCAGGCTCGTCCAGAATCAAGTGGTTCTGTAGAAGCACATGGCGGTGATGCAGGTGGACAAATCTTTATGTTCACCATGAACCCTAAGAATTAACGGTTTCATAAAATGAAAAAGAAAGAGGCGTCATATGGCGCCTCTTTTTTGTTTCTGCGTCAAATGCCCTATCTTTCAAAGAAGAAAAATAACAACAACCAGCCTCCCTTTTAACGGTCTTCTTAAAGTCGTGTTTTTTCACCCATTGAGGGGTCACTTTCATCGACGACGTTTTCCTCAGGCTATCGCCAATATAACACTCCGTATAACAAATGTGTCTGTTGACACGAACTAGTGATTATCTAACCTATTGATATGGCTCAAGGGTGACTTGATTTGACGCTGGGCATAGGTACTTCAGCTTCCTGGGCGCACCATTTTCTCACAGCCAGTTTATCATTTATTATGTGCAACACCATTTTGGTTGCCATGTTCGTGTGCCAGCCATAAGGTAATTATATGAATGCCTTTTGGGTATAGTAATAGTGGTGAAACTTGTTTGCATATGCCCTGAAAGACAGACTTGCGCGTTCTGGCATTCATTACGGATGGGTGATGGTCAGCATCGCTTTTCTGACCACGGTATTTTCGTCAGCCGTGGGAAGCGTGCCGCAGATTCTGATCCTGCCTATGATCAGGGAATTTGGCTGGAACATTTCTGATATATCTGTGGCCACCGCCTTAATGTATGTCGTGCTGGCCTCACTTTGTCCGTTTGGTGCGGCGTTGATGCTCAGAATTGGCGTGGTGAAAGTCGTTCTTCTATCGATCATGTTGAATGCTACAGGGCTATTATTGACTATCCTTGCCTATGAAAAATGGCATTTGCTGGTCAGTATCGGTGTTTGTCTTGGTGTGGCAGCCGGCATCATTGGATTGGGGCTGGCTTCGACGATTGCCATTCGCTGGTTTAATCTCAAAAGAGGGCTTGTCATTGGCATATTGACCTCGGCCTTTGCCGCCGGGCAATTGGTATTTGTGCCGTTTATGGCATGGATTACAACGGTCTTTGATTGGCGCTTTGCCGTGCTGCCCGCCATGATTGGTATAGGCATATGCGGTTTATTATATTTTTTCTTTGGAAAAGACTGGCCCGCAGATTTAGATTTGCCAGCCTATGGCGATAAAGACATCTATCATCCACCCGCACAAAGTGCTGATAATGTAATGCTGATCAGCCTAAAAAGCCTGGCCATGGCAGCACAGCAACCAGCCTTTTGGGTTCTAGCGGGTACTTTCTTTATTTGTGGCCTGACATCAACCGGCATCGTCGGCCAGCATTTCATCCCATTCTGCGGTGACAATAATGTCGGCATTGTTCTCGCCTCATCCTATCTGGCGATGATGGGTGTTTTCAATTTCATTGGCACAATGGGATCCGGCTGGCTGTCTGACCGGTTTGATAATTACAAACTTCTGGGGGTCTATTACGCCTTACGCGGCGTGTCTCTGGTATATCTGCCCTTTAGCGATTTTGGCGTGTTGGCAATGACGTTATGGGCCATCTTCTTTGGCTTGGACTTTATCGCAACGGTGCCACCTACAGTGCGCCTGATCGGCAAGCTGTTTGGCACTGTCAGCGCGCCGGTTGTGTTTGGCTGGGTGTTTGCCGCACATCAATTTGGTTCAGCAGCAGCAGCCTATGGGGCAGGTTACAGCCGCGATACCCTATTTTCCTATGCCCCCGCCTTTCTGATTGCTGGTGCCGCCTGTTTCGCCGCCACCGCCATGATCATGTCCTACAAAGCGTTTGGGCCGAAAAAATTACATATTTAGAACTATGTCACCAGATATGGCAGAGGCAGCTGGTACAAAACACTTCTTCTTCTTGACATACGCGTTGGCATTGCTAAAAAAATCATTCAGATAGTTAATATAATAATTGTCTGAATACGCTTTATATAATCGGTTTGATGACTGTTCTTGTTACGTGTTTTTTATGAATGGAATATAAAATTAAAAGCCTCAAACGCATCATATCAATCATTTTTGTTTTTGGCTTTGGCGCTGGAGCGTCATTTCTATTTTTCACATATAAAAATAGTGATCATGATTATAAATCCATGCATGAACGTCATCACAGCCAATCTGGTATGGCTGAAGGCAACACGCATAAGCATGATGAAGTCAATATGCCGGGCTTGCAGGGCAAAGACACAACTGACCAGGAAGTTAATGACCTCAAGACCATATTCCAAGAACATAAGGGGATTAAAAGAGACGTCATCAATCTTGCAAATGGCATAAAAACAACGACCGAAGCGCATGATGTAAAATTGCGAGATGCTATTACGTCTCATGTTTCAATGATGGTCACAAGACTCCAACAAGGCAAAAACCCAGAAGTGATGATACAATCACCTACGTTGGATGCTTTGTTTGAAGTGTATGAAGAAATTGAAACTGAAATAGAAACAACTGAATTAGGCGTTGCGGTTATTCAAACATCATCTAACCCAGAAGTGGTCAAATTCCTTCAAACTCATGCGGCAGAGGTCAGCGATATGTCTGCAAGAGGTATGGTCGCAGTCCATGAAAGAATGATGCGGACAACAGATGAGTAATAATCCTGGGCCACAGCAAACTATATTTATGGTATAAAGTATCACTATTCACAATTTATCGAGGCGTTCAGATGAGAAACCTTTTTTTATCCCTATTCTCTTTTATTACCGTCGTTTCCACACTTATTGCTCCAGCCTGGTCAAATGGACATGGACATCAGATTGATTATGCTGTTGGAGACAAAAATTTTTCTGCTCACCTTGAAAAATCAACCTCATCAAAAGGTACAGTATTTATCATTCATGATTGGGACGGATTAACAGATTACGAAAAATCACGAGCCAAAATGCTGTCTGAAATTGGGTTTGACGCCATTGCTGTAGATTTATTCGGTATTGATGCAAAGTTAGACGGTCGTGATGACTATAGACGAGAAACAAGCGCACTTTACAAAGATCGTGCTCAGTTCAGAGCTAGAATTTCTGCTGCAGTGGACGCAGGCAAAGCCAGCGGTGTAAACACAGAAAATATCGTTATCATAGGGTATTGCTTTGGTGGCGCGGCTGTTCTTGAAGCAGCTAGAGCCGGAATAAAAGCCAATGGTTTTGTTAGCTTTCATGGCGGCTTAGGCACACCAGAAGGACAAAATTATAACCAGACCACGGCTCCTGTTCTTTTGCTACATGGTTCAGCAGACCCTGTTTCAGGGATGGAGGATTTAGCATCTCTTCTTAATCAGCTTAAGGAGGCAAATGTTCCTCACGATGCGGAAGTGTTTGGAGGTGCAAGGCACTCTTTTACTGTTCCCGGTTCCAGAGATTATGACGCTCAGGCTGATAAAAAATCTTGGGATGCATTACAGAGGTTTCTGAATAGGCTAAGCTAGCAATATCACCCCAAAATTGGGTTCCGAAATCAGTATATCAGCGTGGTGGCAGGGCGTTCTAGACGCACATTATTATTTCAGTTAGTCATCAAGGCCATCAAAAAGGCCCTTCAAAAATGGCTTATAATGTTTCCATTGTTGCGAACTGCCTTGATACACTTTATCTCTTACTTGCACGTTAGATGCTGTTGTGACTCTGCGCCTATTATTTTGGGGGGATAAACATTTTTCATCCCAGTCTAAATCGAGATACGTAATTAATTTATGTGTCTCGTCCGTCTGGTTCACTGTAAGCCGTTCGTAATCAAGGGTATAAATCCTTTTACCAAGCGCCGTGTCCCAAAACGCCATGAGGCTTTCATAGAGCTTGTGGTACCGAACGACATCACCAAGATCGTAACAGTAGCCAAGGCCATTGGATTTGAAATACTGTTTATAATTCGCCCAACATACGGCAGCCGGATTTCTTTTTACGTGAACTATTTTAGCTTCTGGGAATGCGGCGGCAAGCAACCCTATGTAACGAAAATTTTGGGGCATCTTGTCTGTAACCATCAGATTGCCATTGGACAAATTCTGCAATTTTGACAGATATTGTTCCCTGAATTTATGTATGGCATCTGTACTGATTGAAGTTGCGCCTCTGGCGATGAACCCACCATATTGAGCCACGAACGATAACTCACCAGCCCCCGTAACGTTTGAATGCGAGGAGATTATTTGTTCAACTAGCGTTGTGCCAGAGCGCGGCATGCCTACAATAAAAACTGGTGTTGGTTGATGGGCAAGATTACCAATATCTAGGGCGTTTTTTTCTATTTTCGGATAGCTGGATTGAAGTTGAGAAAATAGCTCAACATCCTGACTAATATTGTAATTTAAAAACTTCTTACGTAGCGCATTACCTTCACAATAATGAGTAAAAGCTTGCTCAAAATCCTCTAAATCCTCACTCGCCTTAGCTAAAGCAAAATTTATATGGCAACGTTGCTCTTCTGGCATTTTTTCGTCACGATATAGTTCTTGAAGCTTTGAATATTGGTCATCCTTTGTGAGGAATTTCTTCATTGTCGTAAGGTAATGGTAGGCTTTGGCATAACCCGGTTGCAACGCGATCGCGTCATTATAGCGTGCTTCTGCCACGTCTAATCGACCTAATTCCTGGAGCATTAAACCCAGATTAGCATGGGCAGCGACATAACCTGGTTGCAACGCGATCGCGTCATTATAGCTTGCTTCAGCCTCGTCTAATCGACCTAGTTCACGGCGTGTGCCAGCCAAATTAAAATGGGCTTTGGCATAGTCGGGCTGTAATGCTATCGCTTGTTCATAACTGGCCTCAGCCTCATCTAACCTACCCAAATCATGGAGCGTGCTAGCCAAGTTGAAATGGGCTTTGGCATAATCAGGTTGCAAGACAATCGCGTGCTTAAAATTTGCTTCGGCCGCATCTAATTTGGCAAGGCTTTGGCGCGTTATTCCCAAATTGATATGAGCATCTGTAAAGGTGGGGATCAACGCTATCACTTGCATATAGCTTACTTCAGCCTCATCTAATCTGCCCAGATCGTGAAGCGTGCTGGCCAAATTGAAATGGGCTTTGGCATAATCAGGTTGCAAGGCAATCGCTTGTTTATAACTGGCTTCAGCCTCGCTTAATCTACCACATTCTTGGAGCGTGGCTGCTAAGTTGCCGTGCGCTTCCGCATAGTCAGGTTGCAAGGCAATCGCTTGCTTATAACTGGCTTCAGCCTCGTCCAATCTTACTAGTTTCTGGAGTATCACACCCAAATTGCAATGAGCTTCGGCGTCTTTAGGAGATAATGTAACTGTCATTTGGATGGCGGTCAGCGCTTCCGCGTTTCGGTTCGTTTGCCCCAATATTGCTCCTAGCACCTTCCAGCCAAATTGATGTCTGGGAAATGTCTTAGTAAGTGATAGCGCCTGCTTTTCAGCGTCACCATATTGTCCGGCTTGATAGCATTTCAATAAACTATCGAGTTGTGCCTGAGGTGGTGTTTTCCCTGCGACTGGCAATTTTGGAGACAAGGACAGAGCTTCCAATTTTTGGCTATCAAACCCGATCTTTTTTGCTTTCTTTATCGCACGCTTGGCATCTTTAATTTGATTGTTTTTGATGAGTGCATCAACGTAGCTAAGCCAAAACTGTTCAACTTTTGGATTTACGTCTAAAGCCTTTTGAAACAACTGTAATGCCGTTTCAGACTTGCCCATTGCGATAGCTATCAACCCTAAATTATGGTTAGCATCTGGATGCTTTGGCTGGGATTGCAATATAGCCTGATAAATGCGTTCAGCTTTTTGGAGATTCCCTTGATTATGTGCGGCAACGCCATGCTGCAATGCTTGTTGAATTGTTAATTCCATTACATGCCCGCAAGGGTTACTTCAACCATTTTTAAGCTCCTGTTTTACGCGGAATTAATTTATTTATTTTTTTGAATAGCGAAATAATAATAAGATATTGAAATATACGCTTTTGCTTGCAATTTCTGATAAATTTTTAATTATCCACCCATATATACAGACCAAGAGCACCCTATAACGTAAACAGGATTTCATAGACTTTAATAGAACTATCACTTGCATTCTTGCTTAGTCAAACGTTGCTTAGGTCTCTGCATTTCAAATCCAAAAGTACGGTTGCCAGAGCGCAAATATGTCATAGGCGAGCTTACATCTTCAGCAACTCAAAAAGTGATTCTAGAAAAGATGGGACATAGAAATTGCGCAGAGGTAAATCTTTCTAGATTTTCTGATGGCAATAGAAGGCCATTTGCGTCGGTTGTTGACCCTGAAATAATCGTGCTTGCCGAGGAGGTTCTTTAGCCTTATCGCCCGAAGCTATCATTGGAGCTTATGTGTTCGTGCCGACCACTCTCTGGCCTCCGGTTGCGGGGCTGGTGATCATATTCGGAATTGATTGGGCATGTAGTTGCAGAGATGAGCTTTGTCTAGCGCTTGTATTCTGGCTGATTTTCTGTCTCTATCATACATAACAGATATCAATTTTTGTGGTTTGATTGAATGCCCCCGCAGTTGCAGATAAAACTGCCCAAGGATAAAGAAAAGCTTTTGCTAGCTTTGTTCCATAAGGGCAAATTTTCCACTATCATCCAGCAAGTTCAGGATTTAAGACTGCATTTTCCAAAAGACGTGTTTCTGTTAAACATTCTGGGCGCGTCTTATGCGCACTGTAACGACTTTACAAGCGCTATTGAGACATACAGCCAGGCCATCAGCATTAGTCCCAAGGATGCTGAATTACATTTCAATCTTGGTAGGGCCAAGAAAATGACTGGGGATATAGATGGCGCACTGACAAGCTATCAACAAGCCCTGCGGCTTAATCCTAGAAATGCTACTATCTACAACAATATTGGCAATTTATGGCTGAGCAAGGGCAACTTGCCCAAAGCTGTAGACAATTTACAAATGAGCATCAAATATAAGTCAGACTTTGCTTTTGCCCATTTTAACTTGGGATGTGCATTTCAGGCACAGCAAAGATTTGATGATGCTATAGACAGTTACAACAAAGCCATTCTACACAAGCCAGATTACTTTGAAGCCCAACATAATCTGATTGATATTTTGACATATCACATTCCCAACGCCGATGGCTCCAATTCCTTGATAAAGGCCAACAATGCTATCCGCTCCATTAAAATGAACGATATAAGCCAATCACTGTTTTTAAACCGCGATATAAAGGCTTATTACAAACAAATGTATGATATTGTTTCGCTATATGATGTTGAAAAACCTTGGCCATATTCGCAGATTTATCAAAGAAATGATGTGGATCTAAACTGCAAAAGACATAAATCTATTTTTGAAAAACATAATGTCATCCCAAAATTTTGTTTTGGGTGCTATAAAGTGGAAATTCTTCCAATTAATGTGGCTGATCTTTTTAAGACAGTATTTCTTTTCAGCAAGCTGAAACTTCAAAACAACAATGCTAGGAAATGTTTTGTTGAACTAAGACCAAAAATTTCAGGAACCTATAAGGGACTGATTTACTGCTCAAGCCTTGATGAGGCTATTAGTGCAAAGCAAGCACTGGCTGATTTCACAGCCCCCCATTTTCAAAAAGCACCGCAAATAAGCATAAAACGGGGTTGTAGCGAATTTGGTGAGTTATATCCGGACTATAAACATATAAACTATACTGGCGCACAAAAAATGATCTATCCTGAAGCATGGGCTGCTGCTGAAGATATCTATGATAGGCAGCAAACCTTTTCTGAAAAACCACAAATCACCTTGTCAATTTTGAGCCTTAGCAATGCGCTAACCATGCTAAATTGGCTTAGCTATGCTAAAATTATAGGTGATAGTAGTTATCACGACATAAGCAATAATGTTTCAGTCTCCAAGTATATTGAGACGAATTTGAAAAACCAGATCACAAAGCGTGTTTTATCTTAAGAGCTCATGCAAAATATCATCAAGGTTGCCAGACCCGTTTGCTTATGACGCATTTTTATGAGTCTAATATCTCAATCATAGGCTTTAAAAATGCTTGATATGCTTCCCATGAGTCAGAAGATCCCTGGTAAATTTTATTGCGCACTTGCATGCTAGACGCGGTTGTTACTATTGATTTTTGTTTCTGAATATCTAGATAAGAACGATCCCAGCGTAGTCCTAAATAATGGAATAATTGCTGAGCTTCATCTTCGGGGCTTTCGGTTAGTTTTTCATAGTTCAGACTATAAATTGCCCTAGGAAACACTTTCTGCCAGAACTTCATCATGTTGTTATATAAAATATAATAATGTGCGATATCCTGCATATCAAAGGTGAAAGCCATACCCTCTGCTGGAAAGTAGGTTTTAAAATTTGACCAACAGATTGCTGCTGGTTTTCTGGTTATATGAACAATTTTGGCGTGAGGAAACGCTTTTTTAATAAAGCCAATCCATCTAAAGTTAAGTGGCATTTTGTCTGTAAAAAATGCTGGATTACCGTCATTCTCAAGATATTTTAAATAACGATCACGTATATTGATTATCGTTTTATTTTTATTTTTATTTTTCTGTTTATACCACCCACTCTCATGCACTGATTTATTCATATATTCAAGCTCACCCAAAGCGGTGACGTCAGGGTGGGCTGCGATAATTTGCTCAACTAAGGTGGTTCCTGACCGAGGCATGCCCACTATAAAAATTGGCTGTGGCTCGAAACTTTCAATTCTTAAATTCATATCTCCAATATCTGAATTAAAATATTTTAGTATATTATTGAAAATTGTTACATCCTTATTAAATGTATAATTAAGCTGACATTTTCTGTTTGAATTGGCTGAAATCAGATATTGCATGCCTGCTTGCGCGTTCTGATTGTCAAATTCTATTTGTGCCAATGCATAGTCAAAGAACATTCTATCTGGGCTTCCTTTTAACGAAGCCATTCTCTTATCAAGAATATGTTTAAAAATTGGGTCGGTACGTGCTACTTTTTCCACTGACGTATAATGGTAATATGGTTCGGCATAGTTTGTTTGTTTTTTAATTGATTCGATATAAAGGACTTTTGCGCGTTCTCGATTTCCCATCGCCCGTTCCAAGTTGCCAAGACTGTTGTAAGACAGTGCAAAATTTGGATTTATCTTAATGGCCGCTTCAAAGGCTTTGCGCGCATGTACAAAATTTCGCACCTCAAAACATACAACACCCAGATTATGTTGGGCTTCAAAGTAATCTGGCTTGTGTAGAATGGCTTTGTTGTAACTGTCTATAGCATCATCAAATCTTTGCTGTGCCTGAAATGCACATCCCAAGTTAAAATGGGCAAAAGCAAAGTCTGACTTATATTTGATGCTCATTTGTAAATTGTCTACAGCTTTGGGCAAGTTGCCCTTGCTCAGCCATAAATTGCCAATATTGTTGTAGATAGTAGCATTTCTAGGATTAAGCCGCAGGGCTTGTTGATAGCTTGTCAGTGCGCCATCTATATCCCCAGTCATTTTCTTGGCCCTACCAAGATTGAAATGTAATTCAGCATCCTTGGGACTAATGCTGATGGCCTGGCTGTATGTCTCAATAGCGCTTGTAAAGTCGTTACAGTGCGCATAAGACGCGCCCAGAATGTTTAACAGAAACACGTCTTTTGGAAAATGCAGTCTTAAATCCTGAACTTGCTGGATGATAGTGGAAAATTTGCCCTTATGGAACAAAGCTAGCAAAAGCTTTTCTTTATCCTTGGGCAGTTTTATCTGCAACTGCGGGGGCATTCAATCAAACCACAAAAATTGATATCTGTTATGTATGATAGAGACAGAAAATCAGCCAGAATACAAGCGCTAGACAAAGCTCATCTCTGCAACTACATGCCCAATCAATTCCGAATATGATCACCAGCCCCGCAACCGGAGGCCAGAGAGTGGTCGGCACGAACACATAAGCTCCAATGATAGCTTCGGGCGATAAGGCTAAAGAACCTCCTCGGCAAGCACGATTATTTCAGGGTCAACAACCGACGCAAATGGCCTTCTATTGCCATCAGAAAATCTAGAAAGATTTACCTCTGCGCAATTTCTATGTCCCATCTTTTCTAGAATCACTTTTTGAGTTGCTGAAGATGTAAGCTCGCCTATGACATATTTGTACCCAAGTAATTTTGTTCGGCGACTGATCTCTTTACGCAGCGCTTGCTAAATTCCCTTAGACGTGTGAGGTAGCGATACTGCGGCCATATCAACAAGCAAAGCGTCTCCCATAATCAGATGCCTCTGTTGTAAATAGCTTGTCTCCAGCATTTGAAACAACTTAGAGATCAATTTGTATTTTTCTTGAAACGGAAGGTGATTCTTAGGGCGATTCTTCAGTAAGTCTCTAGCTACAAGGACGCCGAGTAATTCGCCACTCGTCGCATCTGTTGCCGCCAAGGATAAGCCATCTTTGATGTCGTCAAAAAAAGTAGGCCGAAGATAGGCTCTGTATTCTTCAAGATCGGTATTTAGGGCAACATGCAAAACACTTTAACTCGCAAAGTTACTGCTCGCCAAGGCAAAAGCCTTTTCGGCCAAATGCGCGTCCAGCGTCCTGATTTCCATCTGCATCATTATTAAAGGTTAGCAGATCGATCATCAAAATTACAATGTGACCCTCGAGCCCCTTTTGGCATCACTGTTTGTCTCAACGGCAAGGGAACGATTCGATCCTTATTCAATATTTAGTAGCATTTGGTTACTTTAAATACTATATCTAGAAAAGTTATCTGTTTTGCTTGACTTAAAAAAAGAACAAAGGTAGAACAAAAATAGAGGTTCGCCACTTAGTCTCCCTAACAAAAGGCAAAAAGACATGAATGATTCAACATTTGACGCCAGCAGACTTTCGATCACTAACGGCCTCTCATCCGGATATCGGAAAAAGACGAGAAATGTGCAAATGAAAGCAATGATCACGCTGCTGACTTGTGGAACTTTAGTTTACGTAATTACCAATCATATATTTTAGTCATCATAATCGGTAATTAAAGTCTCCTAACCACCAATATACGCACGCATTGGCCAAACTTTGGTTCAACGTTAACAGATCAGGTGCCGTGATACATTACTAAGATTGGAAGGTGAATAATGTCTAAAGGTTATTTGGTTGCTAACATAAGAGTCACGGACCAAGACAGGTTTCAAGAATTCTCCGGTATGGCAGGACCAGCTATTAAAAAATATGGCGGTAGGGTACTTGCACGCGGTCCCGTCGCTGACAGACTTGAAGGCGATGTTAGTGGCATTGTTATGATGATTGAGTTTGAAAGCAAAGAAGCTGCAAACACATTTTATCATAGCGAAGAGTATCAGGCCGCAAAAGCTGTAAGAGAGGAATGTTCAGATACTGATTTAATGATCGCAGAAGGCGTGTCTGATTAAATTTCAGCACTCAATTTTCCGCATCCATTTAGCCAGTATATCCACGCTACAGCCTTTACCACAGGCATGACCGATGTCTATTGTGTCCCTCTCTTAGACTATGCCTAAAGCTATCGATAACGCAGCCCTCTGGTACCCTTGGTTTAAGCCACTTAATTAAAGCCGCACTGGCGGAGTTAGCGTTGCACTTGGTCTCATTACAGTATCTTGCAAAGGCAAATTTTAGACCTCCATCAACAATCCTCAATGCCGCTTCATAAGAGCTCCCCACCAACGGAATATCTCTCTCACTAGCAATATTATCTTCAGGGATAAATATCCCGATGAAGGGATTGAGTTAGCAATACCAAGTTCTTTTGAAGCTAGGTTATAAATAGCCTTAATAGAGGACAGAACACGCCTGACGAAGTGATAAATACCAAAACGGACACGGATATATGAGGATTGATTGTACGTCATTCTGCACGACACCTGACCTGTTAGCACAATAAATGCTTATATATCAGTCATGTAGGTGAAGTAGTGGTGCCCGGGGGCGGTAGTAGATTCCCACACTAGGCACTTACATGCACAGCTACATAAGCATTACAGCCAGTTTACGTATCATTGATACACAGTCAACAGGCACACTCTGTGCGTCAGTTTGTACGTCAGTCAGAAATCTTCGGGTAATGGAATAGACCTATATATCCTTACCGTTATCAGTACAGAGTAAATGACCAGCTAAGTGCTATCTGAGTTTCGTATGAGTATAGGGTAAGTGGGTGTGTAGGTGATATTCATCTCAACCCTGAATAACAGTTATCTGTAGCAGCTAAACTGCATTAATAATCTTCATAAGACACGTATCTATCATCACTTACATGACCCATGCAGAAATCTTCTGGCAATGGAAAGAACCTACTAGAATAAAGGGGGGTAACTAAGTTGACTAGGTGCTCTTTTATGAAATACGATATCAATCACTGTGAGAATTATATTTGAGTCTTAAAAGGATTTAATCATGTCAGAAAAAGAAGAAAACAAAGAAAATGAAGAAAACGAAGGTGGAAAATTAAGTTCCGCCATAGGTTCGGGTATCAAGTATGCCATTGTAGCTACAATATTATATTATGCTGCAAAATGGTTAGGATGGGTTTAATCCTCTAAACATTTTCTTGCCGAACTGCTTTTATCATGTTTTGAATTTTAACCATTTTTCAATGTAATCAGGTAGATTTAAATGTCTTTTTTATTTGCTAAATTCATAACAGGAAAATTTCTTAGGTCTATCTTTGCTTGCACTTTCATTATGTTGCTGGGCGCTTGTGATGATGCCGCTGATGTTAGTACAACTCAAAAAATTACTATAAACGGCCAAAATATTGAAGCATCGCCCGAAATTTTTGAAACTTTGGCATCTTTAATTAAACGAGCATCATCATCGTCTAGTGGGGTTTTAAGCAGTTCAAAAGCAAGCACATCAGAAAAAGAAGAAAACCAAGATGTAACACGTGGTTCTGCTATTGGAGACTGCCACAACAGTGCCGATGCTGTGTTCCAGAAAATTTCTTCTTTAAATCATGATGGGAATATTGAACTTAATAAAAATAAATTTGAGGTAAAACTTTTTTCTTCGGTAAAATTTGACAATCTAGATTCTATATCTAACCTCGAAATATCAATAGATGGTTCAAATTGCATGGTGATGGTATCCTTTGGATAAAATAACCAAACTCAGGTTGCCACATACAAACCTCACATAGATTCTCTGAGCCAGTGCAGTGTATAAGTGGTTTAGAATGATGCCAGAGGCTATCAGTGAACCCTGTTCAGCTGTTAATGGCATGTCTGTGATGCAATGTTTCCTGCGATGCCGAAAACTCATGGATGTTGGTTTTTGGGCAAGGGATTGGTTACCTAACTCCGACACCTAATCTGTGAAACATCACCTGTATAATATGAACGTAACCGTGCATGGTTCCTGCCTACCCATTTAATAAATACGCGTATCTGTGGTAGGTTCTTTCCATTGCCAGAAGATTTCTGCATGGGTCATGTAAGTGATGATAGATACGTGTCTTATGAAGATTATTAATGCAGTTTAGCTGCTACAGATAACTGTTATTCAGGGTTGAGATGAATATCACCTACACACCCACTTACCCTATACTCATACGAAACTCAGATAGCACTTAGCTGGTCATTTACTCTGTACTGATAACGGTAAGGATATATAGGTCTATTCCATTACCCGAAGATTTCTGACTGACGTACAAACTGACGCACAGAGTGTGCCTGTTGACTGTGTATCAATGATACGTAAACTGGCTGTAATGCTTATGTAGCTGTGCATGTAAGTGCCTAGTGTGGGAATCTACTACCGCCCCCGGGCACCACTTTCCTGAAAAACAGCCATGTAAATCACCTTAATTCAAGCAGTTAACTGTTTCACTGCTAATTAGGGTAGGTCGTAGTGAGTATATCTACTCTTCCATCAACTTCATCCACTTAGCCAATACAGGCAGTTCATAGCCTTTACCATAGGATGAACCAATAGAGGATAATGACCATCCTCCTATCTGGTCGATAATATCTGATGGACATTCAACAGCACGAAGCCTATCTCTCATAGAATGTCGAAGACTATGTACAACTGTATGTTCAGTGACTCTTGGCTTCATCCACTTGTTCAGTGCCGCACTGGCTGAGTTGGCATTGCATGTCTGGCCATCACAATAGCGCGGAAAGGCATAGCTACTATCAGACTCTTGTAGCCTTTGCGCCGCCCACAGAGACGCACCAACCAGTGGTATATGTCTCGCACTGCTCTTGGTCTTCAAACGTCTCCATGAGTGCGCTTTGAGGTCTATATATGGCACAGGAGTATCAAGGATGATGTCGTCCTTATTTAGTCCTGCCGCTTCTGCTAGGCGCATTCCGGTGTCACTGATAAGAGCAAGTAGCCAACGCATCTCATCATCCTCACGCTTACAGGCATGTTGCAACTCTATCAGCTTGTCTTGCGGTATTGGTTGCCTGTCTTGGCTGTCGTCTCTTTCTGGCATGTAGGTCTTGGCAAACCCATTAGCACCTTCAATGCCATGCTCTTGCATCACAAGATTAATGATTGACCTGATTGACCCAAAGATGCGTTTGACACTGCCAACAGCAAGACCTTTATCAAATAGGTAATCACGGAATGCTGATGCGTCAGATGATGAGTATGACGTGATGGCTCTATTGCCCAATGCTTCTGCTACATATTTGCCATTACGTTTAGCGGCACGAATGAATGTGGGTGTCTGCTTGTGTGATTTGAGGCGAAGGTAAATATCAACAGCCTCCATCATCGTTGGGCTGTCATCCACGACATCATCTTTATCATCAATGACCAGATGTAATGCTGGTACATCCATCTTCTGCAATCTTAGCCCATGCCAGTAATCATTTAATCGCTGGCTAATAGACTGGGCAGAACGAGTGGCTGTTTTAGCTGATTTGGTACGAAGGCTGATACTGACTCTATCACTGCGGTAATGCTGTTTAACATCAGCAGGAACACGCCTGACGAAGTGATAGACACCAAAACGGACACGTATATATGAGGATTGATTGTACGTCATTTTGTACGTCACCTGACCTGTTAGCACAATAAATGCTTATATATCAGTCATGTAGGTGAAGTAGTGGTGCCCGGGGGCGGACTCGAACCACCGACACGCGGATTTTCAGTCCGCTGCTCTACCAACTGAGCTACCCGGGCCTTAGCATCATCTCGGTAGGTATCGTCAGATACCCATCATCTGAAATGGTGATCAATGGTAAGACGCACTGATGCGTGATCACTTTAGCTTCAACGGATATAACGACCTTGCAAGGCGGTGTCCAGCCTCAATTGACCAAATGAAACAGTCTTTTACCCTTCGTCATCATTTCCATCTTCATGATCGAAGCGTCTGCTTCGCCCTGTACCATCGGCTTCGGCCTCGGCGATCAACGCATCTATAATCGTATCGTCTGCTGCATCAACCGCTGGGATTGCGTATTTACCCTGAAACCAGCGCCCAAGATCAATATCAGCACAGCGTGATGAACAAAACGGCCGCGCCGCATTACTGGCCATATCGCCACAGGTCGGACATTTAACCGGCTTCAAATTTGATTTCGACGATGCAGACATAACGGCCTCAATTCAGGATATAAGCTGGCGCATCTGGCGCAAGGTCTGACAAAACTACAGGACGAAGCGGTCTGTCAAGCGCCGTGCAGGCGGGCGCCCCTTGCTCTGCTAACCATTTGGATACTGGCGCTGAAACTGCCAACTCAACCACGGCTGGCACCGGAGATGAAGCGATACGATGCGACGCAAGCCTTAAGCCAGCAAGTGCCGTTTGGGCAATGCGGTCAGCCATAATATCAGCTAGGCTTTGTTCACCATATGGCACACGCATTTCCAACAAACCACCGCGGGTAAATCCCAGAATTTCAGGGGCGCGCGAATCATCGGCGCAAGCATCGGCAAACCGCGTTAGAAAGGCCTTTCCCGCTTTACTGCCAAGGCGGGGCAAATCAATACATAATGCACCCCCCATTGCCCGCAAACGTATCTGACGGGTCATTTCGGGTATGGCGACCATCGCTAGGCTTTGCAGCATATCACCAGCTTTAGGGTTGTTATAACCGGCGCTATCCAGATCAATCGCCCATAAAGCATGTGTACGCTGACACCATAAGCACCCGCCTTGCGGCAATGGCACCCTTGCCTGCAGCGCATTATCAATCACCTCATCCAGCGTCGCAGCAAGATGCTGACTCGCGGCCGGGTCTGGCAGTTTAATCAGCTCGGCATCAGGGGCGTAGCGTGCAATCTGTTCAGCTAGAGTACCTGCGTCATGGATTACACGCGGGGACCGTGCCACATCTATCTGGTCAGATGTCAGCTGCGCTCCCATCTGCCAGGCATGAAGCAATGTTTTCACCGCATCTTCCATCGCATCTAAAGACAGCGCACTGGCAGCCCCGCGGATAATAAAGCCAAAATCATGCGGCAGAACCGCCTTGATCATTGACTCTATCGCATCACCAAAATCAGATGATGAAAATCTTTTCGAACGGAAAACACCACTACTTCCTGGCAGTAAAATACCGTAACGCGACACCAGACGCGCTCCAAGAACAGCCTGCCATGCCTTATCTTCGCGCGGGGCGGCGGTGATGGTTATAGGCCGCACATCGCCAGGTTTTAGCCGGTCTTTTGCCCGTAATCGCACGCTTACAGACGTATCATCATATAAACGCGCTGTGGCACGATTCTGAGTGGTGAAAACCTGTTCGACACGTGCGAGATGCACTGTACCTAGGAAAGTTGGTACGTCCCAACGGCGATGCCATATTTCATAGATGGAATCAGGTGTTACCGCATAGTCATCCAAGACCCCCTTGGGTTTTCCGCAGATGAACGCAACACGCGTTTGCCCTGGTGCCTCGTCAACATATATATGGGTGACCAGACCTGTCATGTCATATCCGGTATTTGCATGACATCAAAACCCTGCCCACCCAGCATAGCCGCTATATCAAACAAGCTAAAACCAACGATATTGGAATAGGATCCGCTAATTTGCTGGATAAATATGGCGGCCATACCCTGGATGGCATAACCACCTGCTTTACCTTGCCATTCGTTAGTAGCGATATAATTGTCAATATCATCTGGCCCAAGCGTGCGAAAGCGCACCATACTTGTAACCAAACGGGTGCGCAAATGACCATCTGGTGAGATCAGCGCAATACCACCATAAACGCGATGGCGTCGTCCTGACAGCAAGGAAAGACAAGTACGGGCCGTCACTGGATCCTCGGTTTTGGGTAAAATGCGCTGGCCACATGCGACCACAGTGTCACCAGCCAGAATAAATTTATCAGCCGTTTCAGCATTCTGATTACGGGCTTTGAGCGCTTTTTCCGCTGCCATACGCACGGCATAAGGTTGAGGCTTTTCTCGTTTGTGCGGGGTTTCGTCAATATCGGCAACCATGATTGCCGGTGATAGCCCAATCTGGGCCAGTAACTCACGTCGGCGCGGCGAGGCCGATGCCAACACAAGCTGGCTATCATGCCCTATCACTTTTTTATTATGAGGTTTCTGTTTGGTGGCCATCGCGCACGACTTCCTAATATGGGCACTTTAATATCACGCTTAACCCAAGCATAACATAAAGCGGCAATATCATGCGTTTTACAACACCATGCCCATAAATGTGCGGGCCAGTTCCAGAAGTTTACTTGAAACGAAAGGTTATGCGCCCTTTGCTGAGGTCATATGGGGTCATTTCAACATTAACCCTATCACCCGCAAGCACACGAATACGGTTTTTCCGCATCTTGCCACTAGTATGGGCAAGCACTTCATGATCATTGTCAAGCTTCACCCGAAACATTGCGTTGGGTAACAGTTCTGCGACTGTTCCTGAAAATTCAATTACGCCTTCTTTGGCCATGTGACCCTTTTCCATAGCTGATTAGTTGCAATAGAGATGCGCAAAAAAGCGGGAAAGGTCAAGCTTTTCCTGTAATTTTCGTATCAAGGTAAATGCCAAGCTTAGCCGCAATGTCATCGCGCACCGCGCGATAAGCTACCAAACGCTCTTCGCGGCTGCCTTGCAAATCAGCCAGATCATCTACCGGCCAGTATAATGTTTCACAATCTACATTGCGTACCCGTTCCTGGGCGGCCTTGTCGGCCTCTTTGGAAAAGGAAATAATCACGTCATAAAACTCACAATCCAGATCAGCGAATGATTTAGGCACATGCGCGGCCATATCAATATCAATTTCCTGCATAACCGCCATTGCAAATCCATCTGGTGCCCCAGGTCGCACACCACAGGAGTCGGTAAAAATCTTGCCCGGAAAGGTTGATTTCACCATCGCTTCGGCCATGGCTGAGCGTACTGCATTCAGGTTACAAGCAAATAGGATCGCACCAATCGATCCTGTAGCCTTTTTTACATATTCATCACTCATCTAATTAGCCTATTCTGCGTTTGGATTTATCTTGTTTGCAACACACAAATCAATGTGAAAAGGCGGCGGGCCGTGTCGAAATCGGTTTCGACTTTACCATTAAGCCGCGTTTGTAAAATTTCAGAGCCTTCATTATGCAAGGCGCGCCGCCCCATATCGATAGCTTGAATTTGTGATGGTGATTTTGTCCGGATCGCATCATAATATGTATCACAGACGGTGAAATAGTCACGCATGACCCGTCGCATTGGCCCAAGCGCCATAAAAAATTGTGCCAGATTTTGCTCGTTAGCATCACGAATATCAAAATTGATATGCCGCCCTTCAAGGCGAAGATAAAGATGAAAAGGCCCTGTATGTTCGGGCAAATCAAAGACATTATCCTCAATGATATCATAAATCGCAATTGCGCGCTCCTGCTCGGCTTCGGCGCTGCGGCGCGGGGCATCGGCCTCGTCAAGTTCGATTTTGACAAGTCGGCGTGCCTGATCACTCTCATGTCCATCATTATTGGACATTGCTTCCCCTCATTAATGAACGCGCACAATAAACGCTCAAAGACCAGATTATGATAATCGCGCGACCAGTCTAGTATAATCGCCAATTATACGGGCTTTGTCATCCGGATCGTCATCGACAAAGCATGTGCGCCGAGCCCTTCGGCATTGGCAAGTTTTACACCTGCTGGGGCGATTTTGGCAAAGCTTGCCGCATCACACCCTACCAAAGTTGTACGCTTCATGAAATCAACCACACCAAGACCAGACGAAAATTTTGCCGTGCGCGCTGTGGGCAACACATGATTGGGGCCAGCAACATAATCGCCAATTGCTTCAGGCGTGTAACGACCAAGGAAAATAGCGCCAGCATGGCGAATGTCTCCAGCCCATTTCTCGGGATCATCCAGCGCTAGCTCCAGATGCTCGGCGGCAATACGGTTGGCAAGTTCAGGCATCTTTGCCATATCAGGCACAGTGATAATAGCACCATTATCCGCCCATGATTGGCTTGCTACTGCCACCCGGTCCAGACGGGGCAGCATAGCCGCAACGGCGGCGTCAACAGCGTCGGCAAAATCCGCATCATCAGTGATCATGATCGATTGAGCCGCTTCGTCATGCTCGGCCTGGGACAATAAATCAGCCGCAATCCATTCAGGATCATTCTGAGCATCGGCAATCACCAGAATTTCCGATGGCCCTGCGATAGAATCGATACCAACCGTTCCAAAGACCTGCCGCTTTGCCGTGGCCACAAAGGCATTGCCAGGCCCAACAATTTTATCAACCGGCGCAATGCTCTGGGTACCATAGGCCAATGCCGCAACCGCCTGCGCGCCACCAATACGCCAAACCTCGGTTACATCAGCCAGCGCTGCTGCTGCCAGCACCAATGGATTAACATAACCATCGGGTGCGGGCACAACCATGACGCGGCGCTCAACACCAGCAACCGCCGCCGGAATGGCGTTCATAAGAACCGATGATGGATAGGCCGCTTTTCCACCAGGCACATAAAGCCCTGCGGCATCAACAGGCGTATAACGCATCGCCAGCGCAACCCCATCATCATCAAGGCCGCCAAAACCATCCGGCACCTGTTTTTCATGAAACGCACGGATACGATCACATGCCGTCACCAGCGCGGCGCGCAATGTTGGATCCAACTCATCAAGTGCTGATTGCATCTCAGCTTTTGAAATCGCCAGCGCGGCAACATTATCTTGTTGGAAATGGTCAAACTGTGCCGTTAGATCAAGTAAGGCTGCATCACCTTCATTGCGCACACGCGCCAGAATAGACGCGACAATATCAGCAACATCCTGATCTGACTCGCGTTTGCTATCAAGCAATGCGGCAAATTGTGGCTCAAAATCAGCCTGATTGAAATCCAGCCTAGCTGTCATGATTGTTTCAACTCTCTTCTGTTCCTAAAACCCACCCTAAGCAGAGTCGTGCCAAGGATGCACTGCCGTGGGACGGGTGAGGTCAATATCCTCGGCGATAACGTCAATATCCTGAACTGATAATTTTATCGTTGTATTACCTGAAAACAACAAACTTATAGTCCATTTCGCCAGATTTGCACTCTGCTTTTCCGCCGCAGCCTGAAACGGTTCAACGTGAAGCGCCAGAAGACTTAGCAGGCTACCCTGTCGATTAGCTGGCATACCGCTTTGTTGCACCTGTTCAACATTGAAAATCTGCAATCCAGATAGCACCCGTTCATAGACAACACCGCCATCTTCAAGCGTCACACCCTCTGCTGGCGGGCGCTCCCAGCAAAACCGATTTGCAACAAGTACAAAGCGTTTATTTGCCTTATCGATATGCATATCACTACCGGGAATGATGGCGTCCTGAAACAATGATGACAAAACCGCCAGATCATCAGTATCCTGCGCCCGAAGCCGCAAATTGCTATTGATGCTTTTCGTAGTCTTGTTGTCACTCATACCAGTTTGGCCTATCAGTCTGTTTCTGATTTTCGGATAATTTGCGCACCGCAATTGCCGAGCTTTGTTTCCAGCTGGCTGTAACCACGATCAAGATGATAAATACGGCTAACCTTGCTTGTTCCGATGGTGGCTAAAGCAGCTAGAACCAAAGATACCGACGCCCGCAAATCAGTTGCCATTACAGGTGCAGGCGTCAGGGTTTCACGCCCCCGAACTACCGCTAGCCCGCCATCAACTCTAATATCAGCACCCATACGAACAAGTTCCGGCACATGCATGAAACGATTTTCAAAAATCGTTTCGGATATACGCGATGATCCGTCAGCCACACACATCATCGCCATAAATTGTGCCTGAAGATCAGTCGGAAAGCCTGGAAATGGATCCGTTACAATATCAACTGAGCGCATCCGTTTATCAGCGCGAACATTGATATAATCAGTCCCCACTTCAATATCGGCACCAGCTTCACGCAACACCATAATCAGCGCATCCAAATGTTTTGGTAATGCGCCTTGCAACCGCAGATCACCCTCGGTCATCGCTGCCGCTATGGCAAAAGTCCCAGCCTCAATACGATCGGCAACAACAGCATGTCTCGCCACGCCAAGACTGGCAACACCTTCAATCACAATGGTGTCGGTGCCAGCTCCGGTGATCTGTGCGCCCATTGCGTTCAGACAATTGGCCAGATCGATGATTTCTGGTTCACGCGCAACATTTACCAATTCAGACGTGCCATCGGCGAGAGCCGCCGCCATCATGGCATTCTCGGTTGCGCCAACCGAGACCATTGGAAAAACGACGCGTGCGCCTTTCAGGCCTTTTGACGAACGTGCCTGAATATAGCCATCGGCTAGCTCGACCACCGCGCCAAGTGCCTGCATCGCGCGTATATGAAGATCAACAGGCCGTGTTCCAATCGCACATCCACCTGGCAAAGACACGCGCGCTTCACCAAATCGTGCCAGCAACGGCCCTAGCACCAATATTGAAGCCCGCATTTTACGAACCAGATCATAAGGCGCATCAAAGTTATCTGCCACCCCCGCCAAGGTCACAGTCTCGCCATCACGCGCAACATCAAGCCCATGATGCCGCAGCAAATCTTCCATCAAAATAGTGTCAGCAAGGTTTGGCACATTATCGAGTGTTAGAGTTTCTGATGTCATCAACCCTGCCGCAAGCAAAGGTAGCGCCGCATTTTTGGCACCGCTGATTTTGATATCACCTATCAGCGGAACTCCGCCGGCAATTTCTAAGTAATCCACCAAGCTACCCTTTCATATCCGATTCAGCATCAGACGACTGTCTATCATCCGAGATAGTGTTATGTGACGACGCCTTAGCCGTGTCGCCGCTATGTGCCCGCGCCCGTGCTTGCGCCTTACGCCGGAACAGATTTTCCCTAAGCGCCGACGCCAACCGCTCGTCTGCATTTGACGCGGTTGATTTTGACCTTTCACGATCTGACATGTGATTACTCATTCACTTTCAATCTCAGTATTGCCCATAACGGTATTTGCCATCACCGTTAACCATGTCTAGAGTTTGTGGCAGTATTTTGATGTTTGCAAGATACGCCAAAAGTTTCAAAGAATTATTGCGTTATGTATAGGCATAGTTTGGCACTAAATCCACCTAATTGCAGGACAGATACATGGCATTCATTCGTAAATATGCGCTTCCGGTAACGTTGGTCAGCGGCCTGATACTGTTTTTTGTGACCGGTACGCACAAACTGGTAAGTTGGGAAACAATCAGCAACAATTACAGTCTGCTAAAACAGTTTGCCAATGATCAGGTTCTGACAAGCTATGCAATGTTCCTTTTGCTTTATGTGATTGTAGTGGCTTTTTCATTGCCTATAGCCTTGCCTTTGACGCTTACTGGCGGCGCGCTTTTGGGCTGGCCAGCCGGCATAGTGATTATTTTTGCGGCCACCATGGGGGCTGGTATCGTTTTTATGGCCGCGCGCACGGTTTTTAGTGATGTTTTGCGTGACAAAGCTGGGCCATTTATAGCGCGGCTTGAATCTGGCTTTAATGAAAATGCCTTTAACTATCTACTGGCGTTAAGACTAATCCCTGCTGCCCCCTTCTGGGTGGTAAATATCATTCCCGGGCTGACAAAAATGAAACTGTCATCTTTTTTATTGGCTACCTTTATTGGTATCATTCCGGGCACTATGGTGTTTGTGTCGGTTGGCCGGGGGTTTGACACCATTCTGGCTTCGGGCCAGACACCTGACCTATCGGTGTTATCATCGCCATCAATTCTGATTGCCTTGGGCGGGCTTGGCGCCCTAGCCTTGATGCCTGTCATCTATAAACGGGTCACCCAATCCCGCAAAGCATCTGAGACAAAATAATGAAGACAATAAAAGCCGATATCGTGATCATTGGTGCTGGGTCAGGCGGGCTTAGTCTGGCCGCAGGCGCGGCGCAAATGGGCGCGCATGTGGTGCTGTTTGAAGGTAGCGCCATGGGCGGTGATTGTCTGAATAGCGGCTGTGTGCCGTCCAAGGCTCTATTGGCAGCTGGTAAAGCGGCACATAATGCGCATAGCAAAGCCAATTTCGGCGTTCATGTTGCCGACACGAAAATCGATTTTGCCGCCGCCAAGGATTATGTCGATACGGTGATTGGCACCATTGCCCCGCATGACTCTGTAGCGCGGTTTACCAGTCTTGGCGTTACGGTCATCAGCGAATTTGCCCGCTTCAAAACGGCCCATATTGTGGTGTCGGACACATATGAAGTCACCGCAAAATATATTGTTATTGCCACCGGATCGACAGCATCTGTGCCGCCAATTTCTGGGCTTGATAGCGTCCCTTACTATACCAATGAAACGATTTTTACCGACCACGACAAGCCTGATCACCTTGTTATCATCGGCGGTGGGCCAATTGGCATTGAAATGGCACAAGCACATTGCCGCCTTGGTGTCAAAGTGACCATTATTGAAGCATTGGCCGTCATGGCACGCGATGATCAAGAGCTTGTCAGCATCTTAAAAAACCAGCTCATAAACGAAGGTGTCACCATTATCGAGGGTGCTGGCGTCACCAAAATCACCCAAACCACCAATTCAGTCGCGCAAAATAACGAGAATATTAATGTGCAACTGGCAGACGGGCAGGTTCTTCATGCCAGTCACCTGCTGGTTGCGGCAGGACGCCGTCCGGCACTTGAACGGCTTGATCTTGACGCGGCAGGGATTAAGCACAACCGCGCAGGCATCATCACTGACGAAAGATTACGTGCGAATAAGAAACATATATTCGCGATAGGTGACGTTGCCGGACGTCAGCAATTTACGCATATCGCTGGCTATCATGCTGGTATTGTGATCCGCAATATCCTGTTCAAGCTACCTGCCAAAATCGATGATAAAGCGATTCCTTGGGTGACCTATTGTGATCCCGAATTAGCCCATGTGGGGTTAACCACCGATGAAGCGCACGCCAGATTTGGTGCCGACCGGATACGTGTTCTTAAAGCCCCCCTATCAGGAAATGATCGGGCTATAGCCGAATCACGCACCGAAGGCATGGTCAAAGTCATCACCCACAAAAAGGGGCATATTCTGGGGGCATCGATACTGGCACCTAACGCAGGTGAGATGATTCTGGCTTGGGCGGTGGCGATCACTGCTGGGCAAAAAATTGGCACAATGGCTAGCGTGATTGCACCCTATCCCACCTATGGCGATGCCAGCAAACGCGCAGCAGGTAGCTTTTTTACTGACAAATTGTTTAGTCCCCGCATGCGCCGTATTGTTCAATTCTTGATGAAATTCTGACACCGTCTGTAGCAATCTGGCGGCTAGGAAGCCATCATGAGCGTGCATATGCTGTAAAACGGCAAAATTATTCGCACCGAAACAGGTGTAACCCCTTTGGATAGGTAAACCAAACTCAAAGGTGGCTGGCCATAGATCAGCCACCTTCAAACATAGTCTCGTGCCCTAGGAATTAATGAACTGCTTGATCAGCTCTGTTTCGCGTTCGTATTTTTCCAGCATTCTTTTAACCACATCACCGATTGAGACAATCCCGACAAGTTTTTTGTCTTTTGTGATGGGCACATGCCGAATACGATTCTTGGTCATCAAATGCATTAATTCCGAGGACGTTACCTGTTGGTCAACCGTTATAACCTTGGCAGTCATAAGGTCTTGCGCCTTCATCCCTTCAAGTGTTTTTCCCTTTGATAAATGACGAATAATATCGCGCTCGGACAGGATTCCTAGAACCTGCATGTTCTGATCGGCAACAACAACGGTGCCGATACCCCATTTGACAAGCATATCAACCACAGTTTCAAGGGCGCTATCGGCATTTACGGTAACACAGCCTCTTTCAATAAGTTTGGCAATGAATGGTGTCATTTTCAACCTCCCTCAATGTGACCTTCAACTGTGCTTGCGAGAAATAATTTATGTCAAATTAGAGAAATGCGATGTACCATTGTGCTAGACTGCACTGCCAATCCTGCTTGCAAAGCTTTGCACTCTATTGTAAATACCGCATCAGTGCTGCCATAGCTCCAGCGGTAGAGCGCACCCTTGGTAAGGGTGAGGTCGCGTGTTCGAATCACGCTGGCAGCACCATTTTCCCCTAATGGTGATTATAACCAGCGGCTTCGCTGTAAATCGTTGTCAGGTCAGCCGTTGGCTAACAAGGAATAACGGTTGCTTAAACCCTAGGCGTTACCAGCAACCGAACCCTCACCTAATAGCTCATCCTGACCCGAAGCGCGTTTCGCATCTGTACTGCTGGCAATCATCACGCCATTATTGGAAAAGGTCAGTTTGCCATCTTCATCAACACTGACCAGCACCGTATCACCATCACCAAAGGTACCGCTTAACAAAGCCTCGGCCAGCGGGTTCTGCACCGTGTTCTGGATCACCCGTTGCAATGGCCGTGCACCAAAATGCGGGTCATACCCCTTGTCACTCAGCCAGGCGATTGCTGCATCATCCAGTGTCAAAATGATTGAGCGCTCGGCAAGACGTGCCGCCAAGGTTGCGATCTGAATCTTGACAATCGCCCCCATATCGTCACGCGAAAGCCGCCGGAATAGCAAGGTCTCGTCAAGCCGGTTCAAAAATTCCGGCCGGAAGGTTGCCGCCACATCCGCCATCACCTTATCACGGGCATCTTCGCTAGAGGCACCATCCGGCAATTCCAGCAGATAATCAGCACCTATATTGGAGGTCAGCAAAATCATGGTGTTGCGAAAATCAACCTGTCGCCCCTGGCCATCGGTTAGATGGCCTTCGTCAAGCACCTGAAGAAGCACATTGAAAATATCGGGATGCGCCTTTTCAACCTCGTCAAACAGGATCACCTGATAAGGACGACGACGCACCGCCTCAGTCAGACTGCCGCCATCTTCATAGCCAACATAGCCAGGCGGCGCACCGATGAGACGGGCCACGGCGTGTTTTTCCATATATTCGGACATATCAATGCGCAAAACCGCCGTATCATTATCAAACAGAAATGCAGCCAATGCCTTGGCCAGCTCGGTTTTACCAACGCCCGTCGGCCCCAGCATCAAAAAGCTGCCCATAGGTTGATCGGGATTAGCTAGGCCTGCGCGGGCACGCCGTGTGGCATTTGCCACCGCCGCAATCGCTGCGTTCTGACCAATGATGCGCTGGCCAATGATATTTTCCATCGCCAGTAATTTTTCACGCTCACCTTCCAGCATCTTATCAACCGGAATCCCTGTCCAGCTGCTGATAACCTCGGCAATATGCTGGCTGGACACGTCTTCATTGACCATATCCGATTTCGATACAGCTTCCTTGGCCGCCGCAATCTCCTGTTCCAACCCGGGCATAATCGCATAGGTCAGTTCGGCAGCTTTTTCCAGATCACCTTGCCGCTGGGCAACATCAAGATTATGCCGCGCATCTTCAAGTGCCTGTTGCAAACGCCCCACTTCGCTCATCTGCGTTTTGACCTCATTCCAGGCGTCAGTCAGCTTCGCCGATTTATCTTCGAGATCGGCCAGTTCCTTTTCGATCGCCTTGAGGCGCTTATTTTGCGTATCTTTATTTTCTTTGAGTAAAGCTGCCTGTTCTATCTTGAGCTGGATGATCTGGCGGTCGGTCCGATCAAGATCATCTGGCTTGCTATCCGACTGGATGCGCAAATGACTGGCTGCTTCATCCATTACGTCAATCGCCTTATCCGGCAAAAACCGTTCATTGATATAGCGATGCGACAGGCGCGCGGCGGCAATTAGCGCTTCATCAGTAATCCGTACGCCATGATGCAATTCATATTTTTCCTTTAGACCCCGCAAAATGAAGATGGAGTCCTCAACATTCGGTTCATCGACAAACACCGGTTGAAAACGGCGGGTAAGCGCGGCATCCTTTTCCACATGCTGGCGATATTCATCCAAAGTGGTGGCGCCAATACAGCGTAATTCACCCCGCGCCAAGGCTGGTTTCAGCAGATTTGACGCATCCATGGCGCCATCGCTTTTGCCAGCGCCAACAAGCTGGTGCATTTCATCAATAAACAGGATGATCTCGCCATCGCGATCCTGCACCTCTTTCAAAACGCCTTTCAGACGCTCTTCGAATTCGCCGCGATATTTAGCACCGGCAACCAGCATGCCCATATCAAGTGACAATAAGGTTTTATTGGCCAGTGCCTCAGGCACGTCAAAATTGACAATGCGCTGGGCCAGGCCTTCGGCGATCGCCGTCTTGCCTACGCCCGGCTGGCCAATCAGAACGGGATTGTTTTTTGTCCGCCGCGCCAGAATCTGTATCGTGCGGCGCACTTCAGCATCACGGCCAATAACCGGATCAAGCTTGCCACGGCGCGCAGCGTCGGTCAGATCAGTTGTATAACGTGACAAAGCATCATAGGTGTCTTCGGCCGCATCATTATCGGCACTTCGTCCTTTTCGCATGGCCGTGATGGCCTCAACAAGCCGATCAACAGTAACGCCAGCCTTGTCAAATATGCCCTTGAGCCCACCTTTGGCCATTGCCAACAGCAAGATATCGATCGCAATAAACTGATCTTTGAAATTCTTGGCTTCGGTTTCGGCCGCAGCCAGAATGCGTGCCAGATCGTTATCCATCTGCAATTGACCTGCGCCACTACCTGTGACCACGGGCATTGTTGCCAGTTTCGCTTCAAGCGCGGCGCGCAAAGCAGCGCCATCGCCTCCGGCACGCCCGATCAGGCTTCGGACCATGACATTTTCATCGCCAAGCATGGCAAGTAAAACATGTTCAGCTGTCAGGCGCTGATGATTAGCATTCAAAGCTGTATTCTGACCAGCAGTCAAAGCATTACGCACGAGCGCAGTAAATTTATCTGTTTGCATCACGCATCACCTTTCTAATATGCGGGTTGCCCGGCGAAAGACTGGCACACCAAGCGGTGGCCGGACACCGGCACTATCCTAATCTTATGTCTTCATGATAATGACATAGGAATATGCCTTTCATATTTCAATATTCGAAGCATCATTAATCTTCTATCTTGCGCATAAAATCTTGCCTATGATGAAGCATATAAATAGTTTCCAAGTATCAAACGATCCGTACCCATGAAAATTTCAACGCGTGACTTTTTGACAATCGAATGGCGATTTCTGCTGTTTGGGTTACTCATGGCGCTGTTTTCATCGCTTGGGCAGACCTTTTTCATCTCGCTTTTTTCCAGCGACATACGCGCCGCATTAGCGCTTAGCCACGGTGACTTTGGCACCTATTATGCGATAGCCACGACGGCCAGCGCAATCACGCTGCTCTGGCTTGGCAAACTTGCCGACATAATGCGGGTGGAAAAGCTGGCCTTGATGGTGCTGATGTCGCTGTCCGGTGCGGCGTTATTCTTTAGCCAGGTGCAGTCAGTCACAATGCTATTGATCGGGTTGTTCATGTTGCGCCTGTTTGGCCAGGGCATGACAACGCACACTTATGCAACGGCAATAGCGCGGCGTTATATCAGCGCGCGCGGACGGGCGCTATCGATTGCCCAGCTTGGCCATACGCTGGGGGAATCTATCGCCCCGGTCAGTGTCGTTACAATGATGCTGTTTATTGACTGGCGCACAATCTGGATGATTTTACCCTTTGCTGCGCTGTTCATTCTGGCACCATTTCTGCGCTATCTGACCCAGCGCACACCCTTGCAGGACGGCGGCGGACTCGAAGGACTTAACATTCAAAAAGATGCCGCCGCCAAGCATGCAGATGATGTCCAAGACCAGAATGCCTTTGGTGATGATGCTGGTTTTGACGGGCGGCATTGGCGACGCCGCGATGTTATTCGCCATAAAACCTTCTGGTTTGGGTCAATGTGGCTGACCGCTGTCCCGTCTTATGTTCTGACAGGCGTCATGTTTCATCAGATTTATCTGGCAAATCTGAAAAATGTGTCACTTGCCAGTTGGACAGCCAATTACGTGCTGTATGCTGTGTTTGCCGTGATTGGGTCACTGGTCGCGGGTCAGCTTGTTGACCGCTTTACCGCGCGACGCGTTGCCCCCTATACAATGTTGCCAACGGCACTAGCCTGTATCTGCTTATATTTTGCAGATAGCGTGATGGGCATTTCTCTGTTTTTTATGTTGTTTGGCCTTGCCGGCGGCACCCCAAATGCCGCGACAACAGCGATTATTGCCGAAGCCTATGGAACCCGCTATCTTGGCGAAATCAAGGCTATTTTTCTGCCTATCAGCGTGTTTGGCTCAGCGCTATCGCCAATGATATTAGGGCTCATGATCGATCTTGGCGGTGGCTTGGAGATGATTTTGGGATCATGTGCGTTGATTGCCATCTTCGCGCAGATGTCATCAATGATCGTTCTTGGACATTTCCGTAAGGGCTGATAAATCTGATAGATAAAACTGGTCAGACAGTCATAACAATTAGGGCTTATAATGCTTGTAGATAAAATATATGCTAGTGGCAGAACAACATGTAGCCGCCTTCTTTTGACAAGCGCGTTGATGTTAGCACTGTCTTTAGGCGTGATGCGTTCCGTGAGCGCATCCAATCTACTGGATAAATGGCAAGGGGTCTGGTTTTCCTGCGAATTTGCCCAGCGTCAGCGGGCACCTGATGATGGATGCAAAATGTTTGATGATGAAGGTTTCACCTTCACCAATGGCCGCTTGAAGTATGTGCGCATCACCGAGTCTGACGAAACCGCATGCCGAGGTGAAAAAGTCGGGCAATGTTTCCGTCGTGATCGGTCAGCGATTGCGATCACGTCCCAGGATCGTGGTCAGCTTAAAATGAATTCAGCCAGCTTTACTGTCAGGTTTCTAGGATGCAAACAGCTTTTCTATTTCAACGACACGCCTGATTTCCGGGAAATATGGCCTGATGAAGATCGTTGTTTCTGGGCTAGCAAACGGCGTTTTTATATTGCGCCCTTCGCTGGCAATGTTGACTTTGTGGACTGATAGGTTTGCCGGTAACGGTAAAAACAAAATGATGGATACTTCAAAAAACAGCGTTTTTGCACATATGCCCGACATGGGCTTCATTGCCATTGCTGGCATCGAGGCGGTTGATTTCCTGCAATCAATCATCACGGCTAATGTTGAAACCTTGGATAGTGGCGCCATGCGTCAAGGCGCGCTTCTGACGCCGCAAGGTCGTGTGTTAATCGATTTTATGATCTATCGAACCAGCCAAGATGAATTACTTCTTCAATGCGAGGCAAATCGCCGCGATGACCTCTACACGCGATTGCGCCGTTATCGTCTGCGACGACCTGTTACAATCGAAACGCGTGATGATCTAGCCTGTTATGTCTGGTGGAACCTAGATATCGTTCCTGCATCCATGCCGCACCTGTTTGCCGATAGGCGAGATGGCGCGCTTGGTTATCGTTATCTGGGCAATGATGCCCAAACAGTGCTAAGCGACCATGGCGCAACATCCGGAACCATCGATGAATGGCATGCGATCCGTATTGCAAAAGCCATACCGCAAGGTGCGCTTGATCTTACCCCAGAACGCGCCTTGATGCTGGAATCTGGTCTGGATCATCTTGATGCGGTTGATTTTGGAAAAGGCTGTTATATCGGTCAGGAGGTCACCGCGCGCACGCATTACCGTGGGTTGGTCAAGCGGCGGCTAGCACCTTTCATGATTGACGCCATGCCAGAACCATCAGCAGATATTATGCTTGATGACGCCGTGATTGGCCGTTGCAAATCAATTGCACCACTGCCGGGTGGAGGTGCCATAACGCTTGGGCTTGTCAAGCTAAGTGATCTGCATATGCTTCAGGACTCTGGCCAGAATCCATCACTTACCATTGATAGTCATGTTGCACAGCTAGCCTTGCCCGACTGGATGCTGCCTTTGCCCAAGACCGCCAAAACCGACAGCTAACGTCTAAATTGATTGATCTATTGTGCTGTCCAGCCACCATCCATAATCAATGATGTGCCGGTTATGCTGGCCGATGCTGGCCCACATAAAAACTGCACAGCCGCGGCCACATCATCAGCATCGGTGAATGTCCAGCTTGGCATTTTATCAGCAACAAGCCTATTGGCTTCTTCGTCAAATGATTTTCCAGATGCTTTGGCGCGCTTGATAATCTGCTGTTCAACCAGCGGGGTTTTTACCCATCCGGGGCAAATCGCATTAACCGTAATGGCACCTCGTGCATGCTCAAGGGCCATCGTCTTGGTCAAACCAATCACCCCATGCTTTGCAGCAACATAAGCCGCCTTATCTGGTGATGCGACAAGACCATGTACCGACGAAATATTAATAATCCTCCCCCAGCCTGCCGCCACCATATGCACTGCCGCCGCTGCCGAAGCGTGAAACACGGCTGACAGATTTATCGCCAGCACATCATCCCATTTATCAGGTGGAAACGCTGTTACTGGCGCGACATGCTGAATACCGGCATTATTGACCAGAATGGCAATGCCGCCAAACCGATCTGCGGCCACATCAATCATATGGCGCACCGCCACCGGATCACGCATGTCTGCCGGATCATGTATTGTCTTGGGCGCACCCGCACGTATGAGGCTTTTGCAGATATCAGCGATTTCATCATCCGCACCCAGACCACCAATGGTGATATTCATACCCTGACTTGCCAGACGCCGTGCTATTGCCAGCCCGATTCCCGACGTTGCACCCGTGATCAGCGCGTGCTGAGCCCCCATCATTCGTTTCCTTTACCGAATAAGGCATCAGCGGCAGCATTGACGGCACCCTTATCAGCTATCAAAGCCTTAGCATGTATAATTTCAGCTTCCATATGCGCAATATAGTTCTGTAAATCTTCAATATTCCAGCTTTGCATATCCGCAGGCAGGCCAGCTGGTTTCAACTTTTCCAGTTCATCGTCCATGATACAGTCCGTTTATTTTCTTTATGTCTATTCATTTCAAAACATGACTTTATGCATAATGTGCATTTTTCCCAGCCGCGTCAAAGGCAGGCTTTGCATTGCGTTCTAAACCAGCTTATACTATAGCCACGTTTCCAGTTATGTTTGTAACAACGGCGCGACGGGCTGCACAGAACTTTCGCAGTGTACCGACGCACCAAAGGTAGGATATGATGACTCAGCTTCTTATGCCCAAAGCGACTGCCGTGTGGCTTATCGATAATACCAGTCTGTCATTTGAACAGATTGGTGATTTCTGCAATCTTCACGTTCTTGAAGTGCAATCTATCGCCGATGGCGAAGCAGGCATTGGTATTCAGGGATATGATCCAGTTCAAAATGGTCAGATAACACAACAAGAGCTTGACCGTTGTCAGGCTGATAGCACTGGTCGCCTTGTTCTAGCGACATCTGATCTGCCAACGCCAAACCGGCGCACTAAGGGTCCACGCTATGTGCCTGTAGCACGGCGTGGCGATAAGCCAGACGGTATTGCTTGGTTATGCAAGCATCACCCTGAATTGAAAGATACCCAGATCATCAAGCTGATTGGCACAACAAAGGAAACCATTGGTAAAATTCGTGAAAAATCGCATTGGAATATCGCTAATATCACAGCAAAACATCCTGCTATGCTGGGGCTTTGTGCCCAGGCTGACCTAGATGCTGCTATTGAAAAGGCTGGTGGTTCGCCGCATTCAGAAGAACAGCTTTCGAATATGACCGAACTTCCATAAACCCGATAATCACAGCGTATTTATAGACACATTCACCTAAGGAGACGGTTTCGTAACGATGGAAAGAGCACAGCAAAAGGCGGCTTTGGCTAATCAGCTGTACCAGCTTGAAAGTGAACATCGTGACCTTGACGAAGTGATTGGACGGTTGGGCGATGACAAACCCTTTGACCAGCTGAAATTACAACGGCTGAAAAAGCGTAAACTCATCTTAAAAGACGAAATCACTAAACTCAAAGCTGGCATTCTTCCTGATATTATCGCCTAATTCTTATTGCCCAATCTGTCTGATTTAACAGCGACGTGAGTATGACATGGCCAGTAGCACCCCATCTTCGGCATCTTCTACCCTTGCTAAGGTAGCTATCTGCATGGGCAGCCAGTCTGACTGGAAAACCATGCAGGAAACAGCATCGTTACTTGAAGAACTTGGTGTAACGCATGACACCAAAATCATTTCGGCACATCGTACACCTGCCCGTTTAGCGGCGTTTGCTGAAACCGCGCATGAAAATGGATTCGCTGTTATCATAGCAGGCGCAGGCGGCGCCGCGCATCTACCTGGCATGATTGCCGCGCATACGCATTTACCTGTGCTTGGGGTGCCGGTTGAGTCAGCAGCGTTAAAGGGAATGGATTCATTATTATCAATCGTCCAGATGCCTGCTGGCGTGCCTGTCGGAACCTTGGCTATCGGCGTGGCTGGTGCCAAAAATGCGGCTTTGCTAGCGACCCAGATTCTAGCTCTTCAGGATAGCGCCTTATCGCAACGCCTGATCGCCTGGCGTGATGCCCAAACAGCCAGTGTCGCGGACACACCCGCATGATCATCGGCATATTGGGAAGCGGACAGCTTGGCCGGATGCTGGCAATCGCCGCCGCCCAGCTTGGTATAAAGGCGCATATTTTCGCCCCCGACGCAAATAATAGTCCGGCTGGTGATGTTGCCGCCGCCACAACCGAGGCAGCTTATGATGACCAAGACGCACTCATTCGCTTTGCCAATTCGGTTGACGTGATTACCAGTGAATTTGAAAACGTACCGGCCAAGACACTCGATATTCTATCTATGCATAAAAAGGTCAGTCCGGGCATTAGCGCATTGCACACTGCGCAGCATCGTATCCGTGAAAAGACACTCGCCCGCGATCTTGGCATTGATACGCCAGCTTTCTGGCATATTACAAACGCCGCCGCACTTCACGTTGCCATGGCTGAACTGAATAAAGACGGCATTTTGAAAACATGCACGCTTGGCTATGACGGCAAGGGACAGGCCAGAATTTCACCATCAAGCGATCTTGATGCGGCTTTTGGCGCTTTAGGATCGGATGATGTGATTCTAGAAGAGATGATCCCTTTTACCGCCGAAGCCAGCTTTTTAATCGCCCGCGCGCATGATGGGCGTTCCTGCGTGTTTCCTGCCAGCCTGAATCAGCATAAGGACGGCATCCTTGACCGTTCAGTTGCCCCGGCGGCGCTTGACGATACGCTCATAAAGGCAGGTACCGAGGCGGTAAAAAAACTGGCCGATGCGCTGGATTTGTTCGGCGTTATGGCTCTTGAATGCTTTATCACCGATGGCAAGCGGTTACTTTTTAACGAAATTGCACCACGGCCGCATAATTCGTTTCACTGGACGATCGAAGGCTGTGCCACAAGCCAGTTCACACAGCTAGCCCGCGTATTGGCTGAAATGCCATTCGGTTCTGTAAGCACCTATGGACAATGGCAGATGGACAATCTACTTGGCGAACACATGGACAATGTTCCCGCGTTGCTGGCTAGCGATCATATACATGTGCATCTATATGGCAAAAGCGGTGCCAAAAAAGGCCGCAAGATGGGTCACACTAACCGTCAAATTACGCCCTGATCAGATCGCTAGCGGTCTTTTAACGTCGCGGCAAGGTCGTACGGCGTTGCCTGATACAGATCATTGATCCAGTTACTCATCAGTAAAAAGGCAAAGGGACGCCAGAAATTCACTGGCATCTGCGTCATGTCGTTATTAGGGAAATAATGCTTGGGCAAGGCGGTATCTTTGCCCTCGGCAGCATCACGGTGAAATTCATCAGCCAGTGTGGCCGCATCATATTCCAAATGATTCAACACAAACAGATCACCCGTCTGTGCATCACGAACCATTCCAACACCGCATTCATGCCCTTGGGCAAGCACCTGCAAACCTGCTTTTTCAAGATCATCCTGGCGGTTCATCGTATAGCGCGAAATCGGCATTGGGAAACGATCTGTAAAGCCATTCATAAGACGGCCTGATAAATCAGTGAGCTGATGCTCAAAAACACCGAACAGCTTTTCATCCATTTCATATTTCGGCACATCATGAAAATAATGCAACAAAGCCTGCGCCCCCCAACAAATACCAAGCCGCCTGAAACAATGTGTGCGGGACCATTCCATGATGTCGGTCAATTCCTGCCAATAAGTCACATCATTAAATTCTAGGGTTTCAATCGGCGCCCCTGTTACAATCAACGCATCAAAATAATCATCACGAACATCATCCAATTGCCGATAAAAACGACGCATATAACCCGGTTCAGTATTGCGCGGGGTATAGCTGGCAGTGGTCATAAGAATCATTTCGACCTGCAATGGTGTATTACCAAACAGGCGCGCAAATTGAATTTCAGTGTCTTTTTTCTTCGGCATCAAATTCAGTAATAAGAGACGCAACGGGCGAATATCCTGCTGCATCGCAAGTTCCTGCGGGATAATATCAACCGCTTCGGCGCGAAGTGTTTCCAATGCGGGCAAATTATCAGGCACTTTAATAGGCATGTTTTCTCCTATGCGTTTCGTCACGCATGTTTCAACATTTATAACGCAAACATCGGTTTTTGCCAGACCAACAAATAACCGGTTCAACATAATGAAAAACGCTACAGAGGAAAGGTGTATTTCTAGCGTGAACGCGCCATTGTTGAGAATAGCCCCATCGCCATACGTTTGCCTGCAGACATTGCCGCCTTGGCTGGTGCTGTCATTTTTGGTATGCGGCCAATATCACGTAACCGGCGATCAAGAAACGCCTCAGTCGCTGTCATTGAACCCGAATTATCCGCCAGCCATGCCAGCAATGTCGCGCTATAGACACCAGCTAAAGTCGCCCGTTTGGTATAGAATGAAAAATCAGTGTCCCGCTGGCCGGCGGCGCGCCACATGGCATCTACCGTGCGATATAATGCTTTTGCCGAGGCCGGCGCATTAGCCGGAACAGCCAGCACCGCAAGTCCACGCCGGATTGCCTCTTTATGCAGGCTGGCTTGTTCCAAGCGCAATAAAACCAGTGTCCGTATCATCAAATGCACTTTTTCAGGGCGATTTTCCAGTGCCGCAAAGGCATCAGCCATGGCCACATCCGCGCGTGCCGAATGCATCAAAATGGCATCGACGGCACCATTGGGAAACAGCGCATCAACCATTTCTGCATCACGCCCACAATCTGCCGCACCAGCCAGCAAGGCGTCACGTCCCCAACCATCAAATGGCACATGCATCAAGGCAGCATCAAGAATCGCTATCGCATCCTTGGACAGCGAATCATCCACAGAATCGGTGCCCTTATGCGTTTTGTCCCTGCTTTTCATCATCACATTATCCATTTCTTGGCAAAAATACCCACTTTGATCCTATATATAGGTACTTATGGTCAGGTTGCCAGCATCTTTGGCTTGTTATAAAGCACAATCATGCAAAGGCTTTACAAGCCGAACACCGCTATGATAGAAAACCTCTCCGCTCAAAACGGAAACCAGATATCTTTGAAAGGATGTGAAAGACGTGTTCGTCACCGTTAGAGACAATAATGTGGATCAAGCCCTGCGTGTTCTGAAAAAGAAAATGCAGCGCGAAGGTGTATTCCGCGAAATGAAAAATCGCCGGTCTTACGAAAAGCCATCAGAACGCCGTGCGCGCGAAGCCGCTGAGTCAACCCGCCGTGTGCGCAAGCTCATGCGTAAGCGCTTAGAGCGTGAAGGCTATTAGAATCCATACACCTGCTTATTAGCATTAAGCCTTGTTAGCTGTGCTTATAACCAGATCCCATCTTTACCGAAAGCCGCCTTCTGGGCGGCTTTTGTTTTTGTGGCTTGTGGGTGACGGTTTGTCTAATCCAGCGACTGCACGACTTCTTCGCACATCTTTTTGGCGTCACCAAACAGCATCATCGTATTATCGCGGAAAAAGACTTCGTTCTGCACACCCGCATAGCCCGATGCCATTGACCGCTTGATAAACAGAACTGTCTTGGCAAGTTCGACATCCAGAATAGGCATGCCATAAATAGGCGAAGACGGGTCGGTTTTTGCCGCCGGATTGGTCACATCATTAGCGCCAATCACAAAAGCAACATCCGTCTGTGCAAAATCACGATTTATTTCTTCAAGTTCCAGCACATCTTCATAAGGCACATTGGCTTCGGCGAGTAGCACATTCATATGCCCCGGCATACGGCCTGCAACAGGATGAATCGCATAGCGTACGGTAACACCGCGCGCTTTCAGCAAATCGCCCATTTCACGCAAAGCATGCTGCGCCTGAGCCACCGCCATGCCATAACCCGGGACAATAACCACCGAGTCGGCATTTTCCATGATAAAGGCGGCATCCTCGGCTGAGCCCTGCTTGACTGTCTTGTCACCGTCACTGCCACCCGTTGCCGCCGCGGCATCATCGCCACCAAAGCCGCCCAGAATAACATTGAAAAATGACCTGTTCATGCCTTTACACATGATATAGGACAGAATCGCACCCGACGCGCCAACAAGCGCACCAGTGATAATCAATAATGGGTTGCCAAGGGTAAAGCCGATACCGCACGCCGCCCATCCCGAATAGGAATTGAGCATTGAAACAACAACCGGCATATCAGCCCCGCCAATCGGGATGATAATCAACACGCCAAGTACCAAAGCGGCTGCAAAAATTGCCCAGAATAATAAGTCGTTATTGGTTATGACCAAGGCGGCAATAGCCGCAAGCAAACCAAGGCCAATCACAAGATTCAGCATGTGCTGGCCAGTGAAGGTAACCGGCTTGCCACTGACAAGCCCCTGCAACTTGCCAAAGGCGATGATGGATCCCGTAAAGGTAATCGCGCCAATCGCAAGACCCAGACCCATTTCGATCAGCGAACCCATGCCAATCGCGCCGCGCGCACCAATACCATAGGCTTCTGGATTGAAATAGGCAGCTGTGGCCACAAAACAGGCCGCCAGACCAACTAATGAATGAAAAGCAGCTACCAGTTGCGGCAAAGCTGTCATCTGAATACGTAGGGCCAATAGGGTGCCAATACCGCCGCCAATGGCGATTGCCAGCACGATAAGGCCATAGCTCTCAACCTGGGGTAGTGCCAATGTTGTAGCGACTGCGATCAGCATGCCTGCCATACCTAACCGGTTGCCCCGTCGCGCGGTTTCAGGTGACGACAATCCGCGCAATGCCAATATAAACAGAACACCACTTACAAGATATAATAGTGAAGACATGGTCGCACTCATTTGCCAGCACCCTTTTTCTTGCCTTTAAACATCGCTAGCATTCGCTCGGTCACGATAAAGCCACCAAAGATATTGACCGAGGCCAGAACAACCGCCAGAAAGCCCATCACCTGGGCAAAATTGGATTCAGCCGGACCAGCGGCAATCAACGCGCCAACCACAATCACCGAAGAAATCGCATTGGTGACACCCATCAAAGGTGAATGCAACGCTGGTGTCACTGACCAGACAACGTAATATCCAATGAAGCATGCAAGCACCAAAACAGTTATGCCGAACAATAGCGGGTCAATCCCCGCTTGTGCGGCCATATCAGCGGCTTTTTGACTTGTATCAGCTAGTGACATGATAAGGCTCCTCTCAATTGGGCAGGGCTAGCTCGTGACCGATGGATGCACAAGCTGACCCGCTTCCGCCACCAACGATCCGGCGATAATCTCGTCGTCTTTGTTAATCGTTAATGCGCCAGCTTCCTTATCCCACAGCAAACCAACAAAATTCATCAGATTCCGTGCATAGAGGCTGGACGCATCTTTCGGTAACCGACCCGGCATATTGCAATGACCAATAATGGTGACATCGTTGGCTTTGACAATCTCGTCCGGCTTCGACAAGGCACAATTACCACCCTGTTCAACCGCCATATCGACAATCACTGACCCCGATTTCATCGAAGCAACCATTTCGGCAGATACTAATTCGGGTGCGGGGCGACCAGGAATAAGCGCGGTGGTAATAACAATATCCATTACACGGATCGTTTCGGCGATCAATACCTGCTGTTTGGCCTGATATTCAGCGCTCATCGCTTTGGCATAACCACCATCGGTTTCAGCCTGTTTGAATTCTTCATCCTCAACCGCGACAAATTTACCACCCAGCGACTCGACCTGTTCTTTGGCCGCTGGCCTTACATCGGTGGCACTGACAATTGCGCCAAGTCGTTTGGCTGTGGCTATCGCCTGAAGTCCAGCAACACCAGCACCCATAACCAGCACTTTGGTTGGTGGGATTGTACCAGCCGCCGTCATCATCATCGGAAACGCACGGCCAAATTCATAAGCCCCTTCAATTACCGCCCGATACCCCGCTAAATTCGACTGACTCGACAGAACATCCATTGATTGCGCGCGCGAAATACGCGGCACTAACTCAAGCCCGAAAACGGTCGCGCCTGTTTTGGCGATAGCCGCGTTACGCTTGGCATCCACGTAGCCTTCAAACAGACTCAATATGATAGTATTTTTTTGTATCAAAGCGGTTTCTTCAATTTGCGGCGGGCGCACCTTGAAAATTAGGTCAGCCTTTGCATAACCGTCTTTTGCCGTTTTGATAATTTTGGCACCAGCCTCTGTAAAAGCCGCATCATCATACGATGAAGACGCACCTGCGCCACTTTGAACGGTAACGTCCAGCCCTTGGGCAACTAGTTTTGAGATGGTTTCAGGTACGACCGCACAGCGCGTTTCGCCAGAGGCTATTTCAGCAGGAACAAAAAGAGTTGGCATATAAAATCCTCGATAAATTCAAGCGTTCTTGCTCCCCTTTATACGCGCTAATTTATAATAGCCAAAACGTTATATCTAATAACCCTAAAAAATAACAGGGTTTTTATATAAGACCTTCCGGAATATCGGCAAATTTCGTAGCTTCGCTTTGCCGTTGTGCTAGTTTATTGACATCAAAATCATCAATCAAATCGTGGAAAAGATTGTGCCAGTTAACTTCAGCGCCAAGATGCATGAATACTGAGCCAAGCCCTACAGCCGCGCGGTCCATCAGCACAAATTCTCGTGGTGGCTTAATTCCGCCAATGCGTTTGAGCTCCTGATGAACCTTACCAGCCAATTCACGACCCGCTTTACCATTTCGCATTTCCTGAATCGGGCGCACTTTATTCTCGAGAAGCGGGGCATAGATAAATTCAGCCCACATATTCAAAACCGAAATAGCCTCGTTATCAAGACCGGTAAAGCCCCAGCGTTCATAAGCATCAACCGCCTGATCCCGATTCTGATCCCGCAATGCTTTATATAATTCAATAACGCCAGCGACGAATTGTGGGCGGAACAGGCGAATCGAACCAAAATCCATCAGATTGATTGAATTATCTTGGCGTAGCGAATAATTACCCAAATGGGGATCACCATGAATGACGCCATAATAATAGAATGGCACATACCAGACGCGGAACATATTCTTTGCTATTTCATTGCGCGTTTCCTGGCTTGGATTTGTTTCAAGAAATGGCATGACACGGGTGCCGTCTAGCCAGCTCATTGTCAATAAGCGGTCAGTTGACAGCTCCGGAACATATTCAGGCAAAGTGACAACCGGTTCGTCGCGCAGCATATAGCTGTAGAGTTTGAGATTGGCGGCCTCACGCCGGTAATCGAGCTCTTCTTTCAGCCGGTCAGATAGTTCATCATAGATATCGCGTGTCGAGATCGCCGAATCATAGCGTTCATAGAGCTGAAAGAGCAGCTTTAGCTGACGTAAATCAGCCTCGATCGCTGATTGCATATCAGGATATTGAAGTTTGACGGCTAATGTTTCACCCTCTAGCGAAGTTGCCTGATGCACTTGGCCAAGTGAGGCTGCCGAAACAGCATCGCGCGTAAAACTGGTAAATTTATCCTGCCAGTCTGCGCCAAGCTCTGAGGCCATGCGCCGCCGCGTAAACAACCAGCCCATAGCTGGGGCGTCAGCCTGTAAACTGGCAAGCTCATCAGCATATTCAGGCGGCAAAGCATCGGGAATGGTTGATAGAATTTGCGCCACTTTCATGATCGGGCCCTTCAACCCTCCAAGTGCTTTACGTAAATCAGCAGCATGTTTACCACGATCAATATCAAATCCGAGATATCGTTCGCCAGCCACACGCGCGGCCAAACCACCCATCGTTGATGTAACCTTTGCATAGCGGCGAAGGCGACCGCCAAACTGTCTTTCGCGGTCGGGAGACTTGTTGTCTTCAGATGTCATTATGCCAGACTTTCTAACTCATCAATCATGTTACTAATCATATCAAGGCCGGTTGACCAAAAGGCCGGATCACCTGCATCAAGACCAAATTTAGCAAGTGCAACATCATAACGCTCGGTACCGCCAGCACTGAGCAAGGCTTTATATTTAGTTACAAAACCTGCCGCATCACCATTGGCAAGGGCGTTCTGATAATTCTGCCATAGGGCATTAACCAGACAATCACCAAAAGCATAGGCATAAACATAGAATGGTGTGTGCACAAAATGCGGCACATAGCTCCAGACCGGGCGGTAGTCATCACCGATCCTAATCCCCTGTCCCAAGGCGGCACGTTGGGTCTCCATCCATATATCCGAAATTTCCTCTGGCATCAGTTCAGATGAACGGCGGGCATCATGTAACGCCGTTTCAAAATTGTGAAAAGCGATCTGCCGTACGACTGTATTCAGCATATCTTCAACCTTGCCTGCCAATAAAACCCGCCGTGTTGCTGGATTCGCGGTGGCGTCAAGCAACCGGCGAAAAGCCAGCATTTCAGCAAAAACCGATGCTGTTTCTGCCAGCGTAAGAGGCGTATCTGACATTAAATAGCCATTATCAGCGGCAAGGCACTGATGCACCCCATGACCCATTTCATGTGCAAGCGTCATCACATCACGCGCTTTGCCAGAAAAATTCATCAGAATATAGGGGTGAGCCGATGGCACTGCCGGATGCGAAAAGGCGCCTGACGATTTGCCAAGGCGCGGTGCTGCATCGATCCAGTTATTATCGAAAAACGGCTTGGCAATCGTTGCCATGCCCTGATCAAAGCTAGCAAAGGCATCAAGTACGATGTCACGCGCTTCTTGCCATGTAAAATCACGATCATCATCACCCAGAAGCGGCGCATTGCGATCCCACCAGTCAAGCTGGCTTTGCCCCATCCAGCGTGCTTTCAAGCTATAATAGCGATGCGATAGATCGACATTACGGTCATTAACAGCACGCACCAACGCATCAACCACATTATCGTCAACATCATTGGCAAGGTTGCGTGATGCAACTGGCCGCTTAAATCCACGCCAGCGATCTTCAACTTCTTTATCTTTGGCAATTGTATTGATGATCAACGATAACAGGCGTTCATTTTTTTTGAGTGTGGTCGAAAGGGATAAACCGGCTTCCTTGCGATGCGCGGCATTAGGGCTGGACACCATATCAAGTATCTCGGCTTCGGTGACTTCATCGCCCTGAAACGGAAACCGCATTGCCGTGGCCGTTTCATCAAATAGCCGCACCCACGCCCCGCGACCTGTTGGCCCCTGTTCGGCCAGCATCTTTTCCATATCAGCCGAGAGCTGATATGGTGCCATTGCGCGTACCCGGCGAATCCATGGTGCCCAATGCGCCAACTCGGCTGTTTGCATAACCCAATTCATATGGGCGTCATCAAAAGTTGCAATTTCAAGTTCAACAAACAGCAGTTGCGCGCCAATTTCTGCGCCAGCTTCACGCATCGACTGATGATGCTTGGCTATACTGGCATCCGCTGTGTTGGCCGCAAATAACAATTGTGCATGACATTGCACACGGCCCAAGCGTTCGATAATCATTTCATAGATGGTGATGACCTCGGCAAGTTCACTGCCATTGGCTTTGTCCAGCTTGCCTTGCCAGCTGGTTTGCAATGCGGCGCTGTCCTTGCGGCATGATTTGATATCCGCCGCAATACGATTATCGTCAATATCGGTATAGAGGTCGCTGAGATCCCAAACAGGACTATTATCTAACATCACATATCTCTTTCGAAGTTAATCACCAAAGAACTGCAAAATTATATTTTGAGCCGCATTATTTGTCTTTGTTGAAGCTTTGATATGGGCATAAACCGCCATCAACACAAGCCATACCATGCTATTTATTAAGCTTGGGTTATATTAAGCGCGGTTCATAATTGGCAGGATATATTTTTTGCCTCACGTAATCATCAGCACCTTGTTAAGTGTCTGATTATAGTCAGAACCATATGTCTGATTAGCAAAGCTTGCCAAACCACAATATCTGCGATAACCTGATCAGGCTTAATACATGGTAGGGGAGAGTCCAGCCGCCTGTAACCGGTATATCCGCATAGCAGTCGTAGTTGGCACCGAAGGAGCAACACCCCACTAAACTCTCAGGTACCAGTACTTTATCATGTAAGCACTCTGGAAAGTGGCGCGGCAGTGCCCACCGACGGGGACAACCACGAAGTCGCGTTTCAATATGCGTCTCTTGGCTAATCTCTCAGGTTACAGCGACAGAGGGGGTTCATTATCGAGCAATCGATATATGAATCTTGTGTAGCTGGAACTGGGAATGCCAAAGTGGATAATCGCAAAACCGCATTATATGATTTTCATGTCGCCGCAGGCGCCCGTATGGTGCCGTTTGCTGGCTGGGATATGCCAGTGCAATATCCGGCCGGGATCAAAGCCGAGCATATTGCAACGCGGACAACATGCGGCTTGTTCGATGTTTCGCATATGGCGCAGATTTCCCTTGACTCAGTTGGTGATGATAAAGCTGCGGATGCAATGCTTGCACAGCTGACACCAACTGATCTTGGCCTGATCAATGAAGGGCGGGTGCGCTATTCGATGTTCTTGGATGACAATGGTGGTGTGCTAGATGATCTGATGATCGCCCGGCTTGATGGCCGCCTGCAATTGGTTGCCAATGCTGGCCGTGCGGATCATGACATTGCCCATCTCAAAGCACATCTTGGCGAGCATGTCCGCATGACAGTGCATGATGATTTGTCGCTGATCGCCTTGCAAGGGCCTAAAGCGGCTACTGTTCTTGAAGATTTAGGCATAAAGCTGGATGTCGATATGGCTAACTTTGCCTTTATGGATATTCGCCATGCCACCCTGATGGGCACCAAAGTCACTTTGACCCGATCTGGCTATACGGGTGAAGACGGGTTTGAAATATCCATTCCGAATACAGCGGTTGTTGAGATCACAACCGCGCTTGCCGCGCATAATGATGTGCATCTTGTCGGGCTTGGCGCACGTGACACTTTGCGCATGGAAGCGGGTCTGCCTCTATGGGGTCACGAACTCAGCGAAACCATTAATCCGGTCGAAGCGGGGCTTGGGTTTGCTTTGTCAAAACGCCGACGTGACGCTGGTGATTTTCCCGGGGCCAACCCTATTCTTGCCGATCTGAATAATGGCCCAGCGCGTAAGCTGGTTGGGTTATTACCCGAAGGTGGCCGCCCCGTTCGTGATGGCACTATCCTGAAACATGGTGATGAAGGCGATGAAACCGAGATCGGTTTTGTGTCTTCTGGCGGCTTTGCGCCAAGCCTAGATGCACCTGCCGCCATCGGATTTGTCAGCGCTGAATATGCACAATCAGGCACCCACCTGATAGCCGACACGCGCGGCAAACCTACCCCTATTATCGTGGCTGATCTGCCACTTGTGCCGCACCAATTTTACCGTGGCTGATTTATAACCAACAAAGGAGTCCCCCATGATTAAATATAGCGAAGACCATGAATGGATTGACCTAAATGACGATACTGGCACCGTCGGTATCTCACCACACGCTATTGAACAGCTTGGTGATATTGTGTTTGTCGAACTTCCCGACGTTGGCATTAATGTCGATAAAGGCGACGCCGTTGCGGTGTTTGAGTCGGTAAAAGCCGCCTCAGATATTTACAGCCCCGCATCGGGTGAAATCATTGAGGTGAACACCGCCTTGCTTGACGATCTCACAGCGATCACCCCCGAAGCCGCAATGGATTGCTGGCTATTCAAAGTCAAAGTCAGTGACGCCAGCGATCTGGACGACATGATGGATGACGCCGCTTACAAAGCAATGATTGCATAACTTTACCCAAGAGGAGTCTGACATGCCCCCCATTAATGTCACCCACAGACCAGATAGCACCCCACAAGCTGCCTTCGCAACACGCCATATCGGCCTGAATGACGCTGATACAAAAACAATTTTGCAAACATTGGGCACATCAAGCGTTGATGAATTTTTGGATCAAGTGATTCCGGCCAGTCTTTTGCGCAAAGATGACATGACTATTGATCCGGCGCTATCCGAAGCCGAGGCACTTGATAAATTATATGCGCTAGCCAAACAGAACCAAATCAAGACCTCTTTGATTGGTATGGGATATTATGACTGCCACACACCACCGGTCATACAACGTAATGTATTGGAAAACCCGGCCTGGTACACGGCCTATACGCCTTACCAGCCTGAAATTTCACAAGGGCGGCTTGAAGCCATTCTGAATTTCCAGACCATGGTCACCGAGTTAACAGGCATGGCTATTGCAAATGGCTCTTTGTTAGACGAAGCCACCGCCATTGCCGAGGGCATGGCGCTTGCTTATCGGTCCAATCGTGGCAAAGCGCACAGATTTCTGGTTGACTCAGATACGCACCCACAAACGCTGGCTATTCTGAAAACCCGGGCTGAACCAATTGGCATCACGCTTGAGACATTCGATCTTGCCACTATTGAAAAAGGGTTTGATGTGCCGGAAGATTGTTTTGGCGCCTTATTCAGCTATCCATCAAGCACAGGTAAAATTGCCGATCTGACATCACCAATTGCAACGCTTCACGCAGCTGGTGCATTGGCTGTTGTGGCGACCGACTTGCTGGCACTAACCATACTCAAAACACCTGGCAAGATGGGGGCAGATATTGTTGCTGGCAGTGCCCAGCGTTTTGGTGTGCCGTTTGGCTATGGCGGGCCGCATGCTGCCTTTTTTGCCGTAACAGAAAAATTGCAACGGTCAATTCCAGGGCGTTTGGTGGGCGTATCGCAGGATGCCAATGGGCGTCAGGCCTATCGATTGGCTTTGCAAACACGCGAACAGCATATAAGACGTGAAAAGGCAACGTCCAATATCTGCACCGCTCAGGTTCTGCTCGCGGTCATGGCAGGGTTTTATGGCCTCTGGCATGGTCCTGAAGGGCTGATCAAAATTGCGCAGAACACCCATAGACTTGCCTGTCATTTTGCCAGTGCCATGCAAAAGGCAGGGCGCATTATCCGGCATCAAGCGTTTTTCGATACCGTCACCATCGAAGCGGCTGATGATACTGACAGGCTGGTAAAAGCCGCACTTGATGCTGGCTTTAATATCCGCAAATTAGATCGTGCAATCGCGGTCAGCTTTGACGAAACCAGCACTGATAATGCGGTGGCGGATATTCTGGTTGCGCTTGGTGCGGGCGTTGGGGGCGTTGGCGGTGACACCGATAGGACAGCTAATGTCATTGCCGATAACCTGCAGCGCAGCGACAGCTTTATGCAACATCCGGTGTTCCATGCCTATCGCACCGAAACCGAGATGCTACGCTATATGCGCCGCCTTGCCGATCGTGATCTGGCGCTTGATCGCTGTATGATTCCGCTAGGGTCATGCACAATGAAACTGAACGCAACGGCAGAAATGATGCCGGTGACATGGCCTGAATTTGCCAAGATTCATCCTTATGTACCTGCCGATCAGGCTATTGGCTACAAGCAGATGATTGACGAGCTCGAAGATATGCTGGCCGCATGTACTGGCTATGCCGCAGTTTCGCTACAGCCCAATGCGGGTTCACAAGGCGAATTTGCCGGTCTGCTAGCGATCAAGCGTTACCATGAATCGCGCGACGAAGGTCACCGTAATATCTGTCTGATTCCGTCCTCGGCGCATGGCACCAATCCGGCCTCAGCCGCGATGGCTGGCATGAAAGTTACCGTGGTCAAATGTGATGATGACGGCAATGTCGATATCAATGACCTGCAAACCAAAATCGAGACGCATCGTGATACGATCGCGGCGATTATGGTAACTTATCCGTCAACTCATGGCGTATTCGAAGAATCAATCACTGATATTTGTTCTATGGTTCATGATGCCGGTGGTCAGGTATATGTCGATGGCGCCAATCTGAACGCCCTTGTCGGGCATTGTTCTCTGCCGCAATTTGGTGCCGATGTAAGCCATCTCAATCTGCATAAGACATTCTGCATTCCGCATGGTGGCGGCGGTCCAGGTGTTGGCCCGATTGGCGTGGCGGCTCATCTTGCAGACTTTTTGCCAGGATCGCCGCTTGGCGGAGATAATCCGGTCAGCGCAGCCCCCTTTGGCTCAGCTGGCATTCTGCCGATCACCTATGCCTATATTGCGATGATGGGCCCTGATGGATTGAAAAAGGCAACAAGCACGGCCATTCTATCAGCCAATTATATCGCCACCCGCCTCGGCAACCGCTTTCCGGTGCTTTATACTGGGTCTAAAGGGCGCGTTGCGCATGAGTGCATTATCGATCTTCGCGGATTTCAGGACAGCGTCGGCATTTCGAATGAAGACGTTGCCAAACGACTGATTGATTTTGGTTTCCATGCGCCAACCATGTCATTCCCGGTCGCTGGCACCTTGATGATCGAGCCAACCGAATCTGAATCGCTGGCTGAGATAGATCGTTTCTGCGATGCCATGCTGGCGATTGCTGATGAGATCAGCATGGTTGCCTCGGGCACATGGCCAGCCGAAGACAATCCGTTGGTTAATGCACCACATACAGGTGATGACATGCTGGCAGATGAATGGACGCATCCCTATAGCCGTCGGCAGGCTGGCAATCCGGTTGGCAACCATCAGGAAAATAAATATTGGCCGCCGGTTGGACGCGTTGATAATGCCTTTGGTGATCGCAATCTGATCTGTTCATGTCCATCACCTGATGAATGGGATCAGGCCGCCGAATAGGCACATCCATCAACCAAAAATCAAAAGCCGTGGTAAATGCCACGGCTTTTAGTTTGAACCACCCAACAAAGCCAGTGTTTCGGCGCGGGTGGCGGGGGTGCAGCTTTGCGCTAGCTGGCGCACAAGCGTGGCATTATCGGGTGCCAAGGTGCCATCTTTGAGATGCAGGTTATTTTCAAACCCGACACGGCAATGGCCACCAGCCGTAATCGCCGCCTGCATCGCATCAAACTCGCGATAGCCAAAAGCACAAACCGACCAACTGGCAAAGTCCGACATATCAGCCTTGATGAAGGCTTGCAGATCGTCCGGATCCGATTGAAAATCGGCCGTATAGCGCCCCAACACCAAAAGCACATGATGGCCCCCAGCCGACGCAGATGGCACTATGCCGTCAGCTATCGCATTCTTGAATGCGATCAGGTTTTCGGGTGAATACAGGATATGCTGGACATGAATATTCTGCGCTTGAGCCTGATGATAGAAATCACGCGCATGCGCCACGGCGTCCGCACTGGCATCACCAATCATCTCGGCAAATCCCACCGACACGAAATCTGGCTTCACGGCGAAAACAATATCGGACTGTTCTTGGGGGCTATAGCGGCCAACCGCTTCGGTGGTAATCTGCACCAGCATCTCGGGCACCGCATTACGCATCGCATCTAGCAGGGATATATAACGCTGAGCATCAAGCACATGCGCCCCATCTTCATCGCGAACATGGGCATGCAGAATGCTGGCGCCTGCGTCACAACATGCCTTAGCCGCAGCCACTGTTTCGGCAATAGTTACTGGCAATGCAGGGTGATCCGACTTTTGCTTTCGGGCACCATTAGGCGCCGCCATGATGATTGTAGGCTGTGTCATGACAAATCTTTCTATCCAATACTGGTTTGCACAGGATGATAGGATTACCATCGACAAAATGCTAGCATGATGGTGACTAAGCACTGATATATGAAGCACCCTCCAGACCAAAATGTTGAGAGAGTTATATGCGTAATCTTCAAGCCCCAGGTCGTTCACCTGTCATTGCCCCACACGGTATGGCCAGCACATCACATTCACTGGCTAGTGAAGCGGCCATTGCCATGCTCAAGAATGGCGGCAATGCTATGGATGCGGCGCTGACCGCTTGTGCTGTGCAAGCTGTTGTCGAGCCAGGTTCAACAGGCATTGGTGGAGATTGTTTCTGTCTTTATGCCCCAGCAGGCAGTGAAACCATCGTCGCTTTTAATGGGTCAGGACGCGCACCTCTGGCGGCTGATGTCAGCTGGTTTCAGGATCACGGCATCACCCACATCACCCAGACCATGCCGCATGCCGTGACCATTCCGGGTGCGGTTGACGCATGGTGCCAACTCACGCGCGATCATGGGCAAAAGCCGCTTGCCGATATTTTACAACCAGCCATTGCCTATGCACGGGATGGCTATCCAATTGGCCAGCGTATTGCCTTTGATTTTGCCGCCGCAAATGAAGTGATAAAAAGCGATCCTGATACCGCCGCCCTGTTTCTGGATGATGGAGAACCCTATCAGATGGGGCAACGGCATCAGCAACCTGCCTTAGCAAAGACGTTGGAAACGATTGCCACATATGGCCGTGACGGTTTCTATAAAGGTGCCGTAGCAAATGATATTCTGGCGAAATTAAACAGCCTTGGCGGGCTTCATACACAGGCTGATTTTGACATGGCTATTGGTGATTACGTAACACCAATCAAAACCCGGTATCGTGACCATGACATTTGGGAATGCCCACCAAATGGTCAGGGGGTTTTTGCCTTATTGCTTATGAATATCATGAAAGACATTTCAACTTTTGGCGATGACCCGCTTTCGCCCCAGCGCATTCATCATGAAATTGAGGCTGGGCGACTGGTCTATCGTGATCGATCACTTTATCTTGGTGACCCAAACTTCAGCACTATTCCGGTTGATGAATTGCTAAGTGCCGAATATGCCAACAGCTTGCGGGCCGCAATTGATCCAGACGTTGCCACATCACCTTTGCCTGATCTGTCGCTACCACGCCATAAAAGCACAGTATATATCAGTGTTGTCGATAAAGACCGGAATGTGTGTAGCTTGATCAATACCGTATTTCATGGGTTTGGATCAGGTATTCTGGCGCCCGCATCAGGTGTTCTATTACAAAATCGTGGGATGGGGTTTGTGCTTGATCCAGCACATCCAAATTGCATTGCACCAGGCAAACGGCCACTTCATACAATCATCCCGGGGATGCTAACGCGCAACGGCAAAGCCGTGATGCCGTTTGGTGTCATGGGAGGCGATTATCAGGCCTTTGGCCATATGCACTTTCTGACCCGCCTATTAGACTATGGTATGGATGTGCAACAAGCTCAGGACACGCCCCGCTTCTTTGCTGACCCGCATGGCGCGTTTGTCGAGGTCGAAAACACCATTTCGCCCGAAACCCGAGAGGCACTGACTAAGATGGGGCATAATATTGTGGAAGCCACAACACCAATCGGGGGGTCACAGGCTATCTGGATCGATTGGAAAGAAGATATGCTACATGGGGGATCAGACCCCCGAAAAGACGGCTGTGCCATTGGTTACTGATCTATGCTACCGACTGATATGCTAGGGGAACCAACAGAAATCACATAGAAATTCATAGGCCGCCCAAGCCTATTGTGATAGTAACAGCGAAAGAGACGTAGATAGTGACCAATGCACATGACGTGCATTTCAACACTTTATAGGTAACCCTATGCCAACAAAGATGACTGTTGATACATTCACCGCGCTAAAGTCTGAACGCAAAATTGTCTGCCTGACAGCCTATTCAGCGCCTATGGCATCAATCCTTGATTCGCATTGCGACTTGTTGCTTGTCGGCGACTCGGTGGCGATGGTTCTTTACGGCATGGACAGCACCCAAGGCGCAGATATCCCCATGATGATCCGTCATGCTCAGGCGGTCATGCGGGGCACTAAACAGGCCCTTGTCGTTGTTGACCTACCGGCGGGAAGTTACGAAACTAGCCCCGAACAGGCACTGACAACAGCCACCCAAATCATGCAGGAAAGCGGTGCCGACGCTATCAAACTCGAAGGCGGCGCCAGTCTCAAACCACATATCAAGTTGCTGGTTGAAAATGGCATTCCGGTGATGGGACATATCGGTTTGCTACCGCAAAAAGCATCCTCAGCCAGCATGTACCGGATAACTGGAAAAACAGCTGATGAAGCGGCATTGTTACATGCTGATATGATCGCCCTGGTCAATGTAGGCGTCTTTGGCATCGTTATGGAAGGCATTATCGAGCCCGTCGCCAAAGACATTGCCGTGGCTTGTTCTGTACCAACAATTGGCATTGGTGCCTCGACGGCCTGTGATGGGCAAATTCTGGTAACCGATGATATGGTCGGCCTATTTGACAAATTTATTCCTACATTTGTACGCCAATTCGGCCAGCTTAATCCTGCCATCACCGAATCTGTGAGTGCATATCGCGCCGCCGTGATTGACGGTAGTTTTCCGGGCAATGAACATTTGTTCTGGCCTAAATCTGAAAAATAGTCCTAAGCGGATAAAGGATCATGACCCAACTGATCACTGATAAACCAACCCTTGCCAGCCTGTTAATGCAATGGCGTCAGCAAGGTGAATCAAGCGCTTTAGTGCCAACGATGGGGTCTATCCATGCCGGGCATCTTGCCCTAATACAAACCGCCAATAGTTTGGCAGATCACGTCATTGTCACAATTTTTGTCAACCCCACACAATTTGCCGCGGATGAGGATTTTGATCTGTATCCGCGCACGCTTGATGCCGATATGGCAGCCATCCGTTCGGCTGGTGGTACCGACGTGGTTTTTGCCCCACAAAGCATGTATGCACCCGATCATGCTACAAATATTATACCTGGCGGCGTGGCATTGGACCTTGAAACCAAACATCGCCCGCATTTCTTTATGGGTGTTGCGACCATCGTCATGAAACTATTTATGCAGGTGCCAACCGACATTGCCATTTTTGGTGAAAAAGATTACCAGCAACTGGCAGTGATACGGCAGATGGTGCGTGATCTGGATGTGCCTGTCGATATTATCAGCCACCCGACTGTTCGTGAATTTGACGGTCTGGCACTGTCATCGCGTAACAGTTATCTATCGCCCGATCAGCGCAAGCTGGCACCCCAGCTTTATGCCACTTTATGTGATGTTGCTGGCAATATTCTTGAGGGCAATGATCCCTTAGCACTCATCGACACCGCCACAAAAAGCTTGCTTGATGCAGGGTTCGATAAAATTGATTATTTTGATCTGCGCGATGGGAACAGTTTGGCACCAGTTCAGGCCTATGAACCGGAAAACCGTCTGCTGATCGCGGCCCTGCTTGGTGAGACACGGTTGATTGACAATATAGCGCTTGGAAGCCATGCATGATGGAGCTTGCAGATATCATCAATCTTGAAGCCTGCCCACTAAATAATGTGCAGTTTCGTGAAGCCTGTCGAGATCAGCTTAACCGTGACGGTGTCTTAACGCTACCGGACTTTTTACATCAAACCACCATTGATGCGCTTGTTAAAGAAGCAGAAAGCCAAAAGCATTTGGCCTTCTATACCAGCGCGTCACACAATGTCTATCTGACCAAGCCCGACCCGAATCTGGGTGATGATCATATATTCAACCGTCAGATATCTTCGTCTAAAGGATGTATAACAACCGATCAGATTCCGGCTGATTCCGGCCTACATATCATATATGACGCGCCCGCTTTTCGTGATTTTGCCTGTGCCGTGCTTGGCGAAGACACACTTTATGAATATGCCGACCCACTATCATCAGTGAATGTCCACTTTGCCGAAGATGGCAAAGAACTAGGCTGGCATTTTGATAATTCATCATTTGCCATCACCTTGCTTTTGCAAGCGCCCGAAAAAGGTGGTGCCTTCGAATATGTGCGCGATCTTCGCGATGCGGGTAAAGGCGAATTGAATTTCAAAGGCGTCAAAGCCGTGCTTGATGGCGATATGCCAGTCCAGTGTCTAACAATGACGCCTGGTACATTAGTGATGTTTCGCGGGCGTAATTCAATGCACCGTGTGACCCCCACCATCGGCACAATTTGTCGTATTCTGGTGGTGTTTGCCTATAATGCAGAGCCTGACATTGCATTATCCGAAGCCGCGCGCATGACTTTCTTCGGCCGCTTGCGATAAGTCATCACTACCCCAATTATAATGTCATAAAAAACGCAAAGCCTATGCGCGACGCACGCTGACTTTTACGACTTGCATGATTATGTTGAACTTCGGCGTAAAGACGCATATGTCCCATACCATCAAATAATGGCTGGTCATAATAGCTAGCAATGTTAAGCGCGCGTTTGGCTGGTTTCAGATCAACCGCATGATGTTTATAGAGTACGGAACCAGCCTTAGTGCGTGCAACAGGAATATTGTAATTCAGCTGTCCTTGTTCAATTGTGACTGGCTGGCTAATAGCTAGTCCTATTCTTGATGGCGCATTAACGTCTGTTTGATGCGTTGGAATTTCGGCTCCCACCGTCCAGCTTGATGATAAGATGGTGCTGACACCTGCCAGCAAACTTTCCCTTGTTTCAACTTGGGGATGTGTCATACCGCCAGCAAACTGGGCAAAACCATTCAACCCAAATATATCGCGGTTATAGTCAATGTTGATATAAGCAGTATTGCTTGACTTAACCTGCCCAAAACTGCCGCTAAGCCGGTTGCCCAGAAATTCATTTTCTGACATGCCTGCTCCCAACGTCATCCGCGTCCAATCACCAAGAAGAATGGGCAGCGCAATACGCTGATCAGATTTAAAATAGGCCGCGTAGTGATCCGTAATGCCGCCGGCGCGCGCGATGCTAGTGCGAGGCATATTTGCTGGCAATATTCGCGTCGTCAGATTGACATAGAAATCCCGTTCAAATGAATCTAACACCATAACTTGGTCAAATGCAGCAAATTGTGCAGGCGTTGCGCCTGCAATCATGGCACCACCAGACACCGCCGCCACTGACCCCGCCGCCCGTCCTGTTGTCGGGATCCCCACAGCACCATAAGGCCGGGTTGCCTTCTCCATATCGAGAAGGCCTTGACCATGCAGATTGACATCATATCCCGAAACGGTTTTATCCGCCGTCACCAATAACAGCTTTGCCAGATTCTTACCTGACATATGCGGCCACATCTGATGCACCACAGCCAGGGCACCAGCGACCATTGGTGCCGCCATGCTGGTACCTGTCAGATAAGCGTAATCACCATTGTGATAAGTGCTGTAAATATAGGTACCTGGGGCCATTATGAAGCTATCCTGTATTTTTGCCGCATCATGGCAATGATCACCGACCCAGGTCACACACACATTGCCAGCCGCATTGCCGCGCAGGAACTCACCATCCACATCCCAATTGCCAACGATCAGCATCTGTCCGTCCAGAATCAGCGCGCCATCATCGTCTGTGGCTGTAGCCATCTGGTTATGACCAGCACTATAAATGGTTCCATCATTGCCAGCCGCCTTGACCAGAACCTGATCTGGACCCAGAGCCGCTTTCCACGCATAGGCTTCGCCCAGACTATTATAGTAGCCATTAACACCATGATAAGCATGCGTGCTGTAGTAAGCGCCGTCATCCAGCTTCACTAGAGTATTTTCAAAATTGATGTCGCGTTGATAAGCCGCGCTCATATTGATTGCGACAGCACCCAAATCACGACCCCAAGCAGCTGCCTGGCGTGCAATCTGGAAACTGTAACTCCACCCGTTAGTGACCTTGGCGATCGCCAGATCCGCATCAAACGCAGCGCCATGCATTCCGATATCATTCTTAGCCGCCGCTACAATACCTGCCACATGCGTGCCATGACCATTGGTGTCAGTTAGTCCAGTGCCTGAAAGATCAATGCCATATTTTATTTGGCCCGCAAGATCAGCATGACTTACATCAATGCCTGTATCGGCAATAACAATTAGGCTCCCTTTCCCAGTCCAGCCACGCGCGTAAGCATCGCTGAAATGTGTAACAGCCAAAGGTGAGGCACCATAGGCATTGCCCCAATATTCCTCCGTCTCGAAATAGGATGGCGCAAGGGTAACAGCGTCATCGTCAACACTGTCATTCATATTATCTGTCGGCACGCCAATATCGTTAACATCAAAGCGTGCGTCCTCAACTGGTGGCACATCGCTTACTGACAATCCGCCTGCACCGCCGCCGCCACATCCAGACAGCACGCAAAGCACGCTCATGGCTATAAAAGGCCCAATTTGTCGCTGAATCTTGCTCAGTGATATCAAGGGTTTTGTGGTTGGTAATTTTATGAAACCGTTTAGGCGGCACGTCACAAAGGTGCGATTTACTAGGCATTTTGAGTACGCATTCATAAGCGCGACATCTCCAGTCTTGGGGGCAAGGACTGGAACAGTCGTAATATCATAGGTAGATAAAGTAAAATTTAGGTTAAATGCTAATTTTTATACAACTTATAGAATGTGAACCTAATGGACAGGCCTTAATAACAACCAAAGACGATTAACTTTAAATTAATCTTTATTAAAATATTGTTTATATACATAAATATTATTTACCCCTTTTCATACTACAAGCCAAATGTATCACCTCCAAAATTTTCTGATAATAATAAAACACAACCATTGCGCTATTAATATGATGCGAATCGCAGATTTTCTTAGGATTTTGTTAACCTTTGCAAGGCATAAAGCCACATCATAGTCTGGCAGAGCCATGTTAATATTCAGCTAGACCATAAATCAGACAGGCAAGACGATCGCCAGCAAACCCAATATGGCCAGAAGCAACATAAATTTGGATATTGGTTTGAAATCGATCTGATGTGGCACGCTAGGCCAGTGGATCAAGGCCAGTGGGTCAAGGCCAGTGGATCAAGGCCAGTGGATCTAGGCCAGTGGATCAAGGTCAGTGGATCAAGGTCAGTGGATCAAGGCCAGTGGATCACAACACACTGATAAATACATTAAACTTTTGAGAATGGTGATCCCGGAGGGACTCGAACCCCCTACCTACAGATTAGGAACAGGATGTTTCATCCTACTATCACCTTTATTTAATCAATATAATCAATAACTTATAAAGTATTGTATCCTCTATTTGACTCCAAATATCTATTCACTTATGATTCACTTATAGGACAAAAGTGAATGAGGTGTTTTGATGACTAGATGTGCCATTTACAGTCGTGTTTCCACTGATGAACAAACCACTGAAAACCAGTTGATGGTATTGCGAGAGATTGCAGAACGCAAGGGAATGACTGTAGTTGCAGAGTTTAATGATGAAGGAATCTCTGGTGCAAAGGGTAGAGACAAGAGAACAGGGTTTGACAACATCATCAAAGGGGCTGTCAAAAAGGACTTCGACACTATCCTTGTTTGGAGTGTTGATAGACTTGGAAGGAGCCTCCAACACTTAGTTTCCTTCCTCGATGAAATCCATTCGGTTGGATGTGACTTGTATATCCACCAGAGTGGAATCGACACCAGTTCGATTTCTGGGAAGATGATGTTTCAGATGTGTGGCGTGTTCGCAGAGTTTGAGCGAGGGATTATTAGAGAAAGAGTTTTGGCAGGACAAAAACGGGCAAAGTCACAAGGAAAACATATTGGACGGCCTTCCAACTTGAACGAAGGACTCATCCATTCAATCAAATATATGAAAGAACAGGGTGTGGGCATTCGCAAGATTGCGAAGGATTTGAGTGTTGGTGTTGGAACTGTTTACAAGGTTTTAGAGGCTGCATAGTTGGGCAAGTTTGAGATAAACCAGATTGATGTGAGGGGTGACGGTAAAGTCATCCTGTATCAACGACCCGACCATAAAGTAAAGAAATGGCAGGCACGCATAAGTGTCGAAGGTGCGTCTGGTTATATTCGTCTCAGCACAAAACGAACTGATGTAAAGGACGCAGAGAGAGTTGCATTAGACAAATATTTTGAGGTTAAGAACAAAGTTGATAAGGGTGGTTCTCTTCAAGGGAAGAGTGTCAAACAAACCTACGAAGAATGGTTGGAGTATCTCCCGCTAGTCTCAATGAATAAGAGTAAGCAATACATCAGTGAAAACTCACAAAAGGTGAAAAGTGTTTGTGTTGATTACTTCAAGTCCAAACCAATTGCCGACATCACAAACACAGATTCACAAGAAATGATGGGGGAATACTTGCGAGACAAGAACCTTGCAAGTTCAACCATTAGAGGAACTCGTGCTGCACTCAACCTGTTTTTCAAGTTTGCGTTAGATAGAGATTACATCAAATCCATTCCAACAATCCCTGTTCCATCATTAAAGAAGAACCCTCGCCCAGAGTTCAACAAAGATGAATGGAACAAACTCACAACCTTCCTACGCAAGTGGGTTGAAGAACCCTGTAAAGGTGAAAGGGGATTGAACGGATATGACAAGAAAAGACACAGAGAACGGTTCTACCTTCAACACTATGTTCTCATTATGGGGAACACAGGTATTCGTGTTGGTGAGATGAGGAATGTTCGTTGGGTTGATTTGGACAAAGTTGAAGTTAATGGTGGAGAACAAAGGCTCTTATTTTCTGTGGATGGTAAAACTGGAAAAAGAGATGTAATCGCAAACGCAGGCACAGAGAGATACATAAGACGAATCTATGAATATCGTAGAGATGAACTTGGTAAAACGGATGACGATTTTGACAGAACAGAGTTTATCTTTTGTCACCCAGACGGAAAGAGGATTGGAACATACAGGGGTTCATTTGAGACGCTCCTCAAGGACACGAAGTTGAGGAAAGACAAGAACGGAAACAATCGAACCCTTTATTCTCTAAGACATACCTACGCAACGATGCGTATCAACGAAGTTCCCATCTATCAGTTAGCAATCAATATGGGAACATCGGTTGAAATGATTGAGGATTACTACTCACACGCAAAAGTAAGAGATAAAGAGTTTGCGTCCAGTATGACGAAGGGAAACCAAAAGGGTTCTGCAAAGGCATTACCGTTTTGATGATTTATCAAACCCTAGAAGAAGCAATCACGGTCGCAAAGAAAATGTGTGAAGATTTAGATACGGTAGTGAAGTTAGGACATTGATTTCCCCATGACTTGACAACCATCAAATGTGTTGTTTCAATAAATTAGATCTAATTATCAGGTTGAGATACATGTCCTCAAAAAAAAACACCAAAAATATTGATGATCCGACTAAAGATGTTGAACAGACATCCCATATCGAACTCAGTAGTTCTGGAGTGACTGATGTTAGTGAGACACCTGAAAATGGTGTCAAAGAAACAGGATCTTTCTCTTTATTAAAAGTGGGTGGAATCGGATTGATTGCCACCCTTTTCTTTGCCTCTTTGTTCCTTAACCTCTCATATGTTTTGGGGACAGAAACTGAATCCTATGCACAACCGACAACTCACTGGATTCTTGTTTTTGGTCTAATTTGCATAACCGTAATCAGTCTAGTTATTTCTTTTTGGAACTATCACATCCGTTCAGTTTACCTGAAGGATGGTCCAGCTCTGGTGCCAGAGAGGTGGGGACAAATACTTTCGGAACTCATTGATGTTTGGAAGTTACAACACACTCAGTCTCAGTCTTCCCTTGCTCGTGTTCAAAAAGACACTGAAGAACAAACTAAAAAGTCCAACGACTTGTTAGAAAGTTTTCTCACTTTGCAAGATGCTCTAACTCTTCGCGATGAGGAAATATCCAGATTAAAGAAAGGGTATGACTCTAAGATTTTCAAACGGTTTTTGATGAGGTTTGTGAGAGTAGATCGATCTCTCAGAGAGATGGAGGGAGAGTTTGTCGAAGATGAACATAAAAAGAACTACAGATATTTAGTTCGTCTCATGCAAGACGCATTGGAAGAGTGTGGTGTCGAACAATTCATACCAGAAGTTGGATCTGATTATAGGGATGCTGGTCCACAAATTGCTGATGATCCAACTGTTATTGAAACAGAGGATGCAGATAAAGATTTTAAGATCGCTGATATTCAATCGGCGGGATATGTTTTGGTTGGAGAGGGAGAAACAGAGGTCGTGATTCCATCTCGGGTCTCAATTTACCGTGTTAAGTCTCTGCTTTCTGAGGAGGACGAGTAAATGTCAAATTATGTTGGAATAGATCTTGGAACAACCTTTTCAGCGGTTGCATATATCGATGAAAGTGGTCGTCCTTCAATACTTAATAACGATCGTGACGATAACATTACTCCATCATGCGTTGCTAAGATAAAAGGGGAAATTGTTGTAGGTGAACGAGCTCGACGGCAATGGGGAAATGACAAGAAAAACGCAGCTGCCCGGTTCAAAAGGGATATGGGTTCATCGTCTACACACAAAATTGGGGGTAAGGAGTTTACCCCAACAGAATTGAGTGCTGCTGTTCTTAAAAAGATAAAAAGTGATGTTGAGGATAAGGTTGGTGAAATAGAAGAAGCCGTAATAACAATTCCTGCAAACTTCTCTCAAGAGGCAAGAGATGCCACGATGGAAGCAGGTCGACTTGCAGGATTAAATGTAAAATACATCATTAACGAACCAACAGCTGCTGCACTCTATTATGCATATCAGTCCGATGGAGATTTATCTGGAACATATGTGGTTTTTGACTTGGGTGGAGGGACATTCGATGTTTCTGTCATAAAGGTTAAGGGACAAGATGTGGAGGTTGTGGCATCGAATGGACTTCACAAATTAGGTGGAGATGACTTTGACAAGGTTCTTTGGCAATTAATTTCAGAGAAATATAAAGAAGAGACAGGACAAGATCTGACTGAGGAAGACTTCCCAATCAACGATGTTGAAGAAGAGAAGAAATCACTCTCTGGCAGAAAACGGACAACAGTTGAGATAGATAGAGATCTAATCGATGTCACTCGTCTTGAATTTGAAGAGTCTATTTCAAGTTTAATTGCACAAATCGAAATGATGTGTGAAACGACTTTAGATGAAGCAAATGTCAGTCCGGAAGACATTTCTTCAGTGTTTTTAGCAGGAGGTAGCACAAGAATTCCGTGTGTGGTTGATTGTGCAAAGAAAGTCTTCAAACAAGATCCAGTTTCAACTGTAAATGTCGATGAGGTTGTGGCTCTTGGAGCATGCCTTTACGCCGCATATAAGAGCGATGGTGCTGGACTGTCTGAAATTCAGAAGAAATCAGTTTCTAAACTGAATGTGTCTGAGGTCACGAACGAATGTTTTGGAACAATTTCGGTTGGATTCTCCGAGTCTAAAGGAGAGGACCTGGTTAACTCAATCATCATACAAAAGGGGGAATCAATTCCCTGTTCAGTCACTAAGACTTACCACACACTTTTTGATGGTCAGTCAGCAATTGACTGCACAATCACTGAATCAAAGAGTCCTGAGACTAACCCTAGGTTTGTGAAGGTTATCCATGAACAAACATTGGACTTACCTCCAGATCGTCCTGCTGGACAAGAAGTTGAGGTGACTTATTCCTATGATGAAAACCAGACGATGCATGCAGTCTTTAAGGATGTCTCGTCTGGCAAAGAGTTAACCTGGTCTTTCTCTAAGGCGTCGGGTGAATCAACACAGTCAGAAATTGATAAATTCTTGGTGGACTAATCATGGAATTAATTGGTGGAATTATTGGTGTCGTAATCTTCTGGGTTGGGGTTCAATTTGTCCTCAGTCTGATAGGTCATGGAGTGCGTGCAGGAGGACGGGCAGTAAAGAAAGCCGTCACTGGAAAAGAAACCTACTTTGGTCCTCCCCAATTAAAATTTGTTGATGACAAACATGAAAAAACTGGTTGGTTGATCAAGAAAATCATGTTTCGTGGCAGACTTCCAAATACAAGAGACATGAACATATCGTTTGCGATTTCAGCATTTGATGTCACTGACGGGGAGGAAAAATACCGTCCGGTGTTGTCAATCGTTGAAGCGGCTCAAGAAGAGTCAACCATTTGCTATTATATGTCAGATGATTTTGGGAGAGTTGGAGAAGGTTCATCATTAACAGATTGGATTCAATTAGGAGTTATAATTCCTGAACTAATCCAACCTCCTTATTCTGGAGATCGTGAAATTCACATTGTTGTCCGAATGTTCAATACGAACGATCCAATTACAATCGTAGCCGGTGGTTCAAGTGATGACGGTGAATTGATCCTTCTTGAGACCCTACCATTTACCCATCACTTTACAGATAAGGGTTACGAAGAAGCGTCTAAAGATCGGGAAGAGTCACAGTCTATTTCACTAAAAATTGGTGTTGCAGTTGCAATGGCGGATGGATCTCTTGATGATCCTGAAGGGGAAGTTCTCAAGTCGTGGATTATAAAAGAAGTTGCATCCTTCTCAGATAGTAAACAAAAGAGATTGAAAACAATGTTCAATAAATCTCTTAAAGAAGGGTTTGACCAAGCAAAGAAAGGATCACTTGTATTATCTGATCTTGTCGAACGGTTGGCAGAAATAGGTGACAAAAAGTCAAAGTATGACGCAATTGAACTTTGCTTGGATGTTATGGCAGCAGATGGAGTTGCAGACCCAGAAGAGATGTCAGTGATTAGAAATGTTGCTAAGTCTCTCGGTCTCGACATGGATGAAATAGAGAAAATGAGAGAGAAGGTCACCCTTAACCTGTCAACTGAACTAACTTCAGAAGAAGGTATGGAGTCCCTAGTTGGTATCGAGTCATCTTGGACTGATGAACAAAAGAGAAAACATCTTCGAACCGAATTTCAGAAATGGAGCAACAGATTGAATTCTCTTCCAGAGGGAGAGGAACGCCAATCAGCTCAAAACATGTTGGATAATATTGCTACTTTAAGAAAGAAATATGGTTGATCTCGATCGGGCAAGAAGGATTGCAGACTTTATCCGGATTTCTGAGGACAAACCATCTAAGTCCGTTGGTCCTCATGATCTCAAAGGTAGAGAAGATCACAAGGACACCATGTTGAGGCACGGAGTTTTAATCTCCAAATCAGTTACACCCTCTCTTCATGATCAACTAAACTCTGTGTGTGAATCCCTGTATATCCCGAGGGAGTGTGTCACCGCATTTGTATATAATAGTCCTGAAGTCCAGGCTGATTGTTTGATCGACTCCCCAGACACTTGCGTTCTGCGGTTCACATCCGGTCTCATTAACCTTATGGACGAAAACGAATTCAAATTCGTCGCTGGACATGAACTTGGACATTTTCTACTCGGACATGGAGCGTGTTCTCAGTATTTATCTGAAGGAACATCTGAAGACTTTATGGTGAGAAGAGCACGAGAGTTGTCTGCGGACCGTCTTGGTTATCTTTCTATTGGAAATCAAGAAGAGTCTTTGCAGGCTATTATCAAGACCGCATCTGGATTGAATAATCAATTCTTGAGATTTGATGTGGCAAGTTTCATGTCACAAACTAACATGATTTCCAATCCCTCTAAAGGAGAGTCTAAGAATAGCACGCATCCATCCATGCTGATTAGGTGTCGTTCCTTGTTATGGTTTGCGATGTCAGTCCACTCCATTGAGGATTTGGATCGACTGACACAAGAAACGATCCATCAAATTGATTCGCGGGTTGTTAAAGATCTTGAGAAATTTGTCGACGGGCAGGTCAGGTTGAGAAAAACAGAATTTGAAAAAGACATATCGGTATGGAAGTCTGCACTACTGATCTATCACTCTGGTTCATTCACGAAAGAAGTTCAACAACGACTTCAGGACATCCTAGGTGAAGAGACTTTACAAAGTATAAAGTCTTTTTTTGAACTTTATTCTAAAGAGGAATTATTGAGTGAAATTACGCAAAGGTTGGAAGAAACCCTAAAAAGATCTTCCCATGAATTTCCATCATCTGCACAAAACATCGAAAATGCGGGTTATAAAGTCGCATATAAAATTGTCGAAGGATAAGTGGGTTAATTAACCTAATACAAATCTAATTGTTCCAAAGTATGTGGTTCTGGAACACCCAAATACGGAAAAATACCCCTATGACCAGCAACGGTTTTGAGGGATATATTTTTTAGGACTTTTGGAACAGCCGTGTTCAATACTCTTTATTCATTTTCCACTTAGAACTTATCTGCTGGTAAGGTTGGAAAGATTTTTTTTCGATGTCTTGCATCCAAAGATCAAAATCTATATCGCTTGCGAGTTCACTTAAATCAGGCACTTTGCCTGTTCCATAAACCACCAAAGAACCACCAATGTATCGTCCGTTGTGTAAGTGCCAGTGACCCAAATGAGCAGACCAAGTTTGTGTTTCTTCCTTCCATGTGCCGTTTTTCCTCGGCACTCTGACTTTCTTGGGCAATCCATGAACAAGAGCGTGAGATCTACTGTGATCTCTCTTTTGTTGGAATGCGTATTTTTTTGCTTGTTCATCTGGCAGATGCGATAAATCGGGCAAAACCAATGGTTTTTGTGGCGGTGGTTGTTTGGTTTTATGAATGCCTTCGATGACGAATATCTTCTTATGCTGAGTAGATACAAACACTACAGAGTTAGTATTTACCTCGCCATCCTCTGTTAGGTTGAACATCCATTTATCAACAGCATTATTTTTCTCAGATGCAACAAGCAGTGGTTTCACTGATTTTTCAAATAATTCTTTTCTATCATTGTCAGGTGGTATGATTTTTATCGCCATTTTTATTTACCCTCGGTTTCTCACTGGGAAACTCGTAAAACATTCTCATATACACTCGCAGCAATAGCAGTTGTCATCAATGGTGGCACCATTCTCCCTATGCGTTCTGCTTGTTGATTGAATGTTCCAGTAAGTTTGAAATCATCTGGTAAAGCGGAAAGTCGTTTCAACTCTCTTATGGTGTATGTTCTATCTTCCTCTGGATGACAGATACCACCTCTTCCACCTAACTGATTTCCAGACTGTGTGATTGTCGGTGCTGGTTCACCCCAAGCACATCTGTAGGTGTTGAAGTAAAAGTTTTTGAATCCCTTGTAATGTTCGTGGAGTCTAGATGGACGGGCAGGGTTCTTTGGTATTGCCCTGATGATTTCATAAGACGCCGTTTTCCTTATGGATTGCCTTATGAGTGCAATCTCTTGTTTGTCTCGTTCATCGAGTTCCAAAGTCGATAGAGCATCACTAACTGATGGTGCGTAGGAACTTCCAATGGGAAAGAGTTTCTTTATCTCGACCTCTTCCTTGATTCCTATCTTTTCACAAATGTCTTTACGGACACCAATGACAAACATTCTCTCTCTGCGTTGAGGAACTCCATAGTGATGCGCCTTGAGTCTCTTGAACTCAACAAAGTATCCAGCACCACGCAACCTTTTGAGTGCATCGTGAAACACAGTCGAACTCCCAATCTCTGGAACATTCTCAAGGATACATATTTTTGGACGAGCGCAGTTTGCGAGATAGACATAATCGTGAATGAGCATCCCTATTCTGTCCTGCTCTACCTCACTATACTTTTTGTTCTTTGCGAGATGTTTCTCTCTGTCCTCTTCCCTTTTTCCAATGGCCTTTGAGAATGTTGCACAAGGTGGAGAACCATCCAGAATATCCAACTCACCCTGTTCAACTCCAAAGGAACGAAACCAACTAAGGACACCCTCTTTCTTTGAACCAGTGATTTTGCGAATATCACTGCTATCAACAATAGTGTCTGGATAGTTTTGTTTGTAGGTTTCCACTGCTTCTGGAACAAACTCGTTTGCGGCAAGAACTTTACCACCAGCAAGTTTGTATCCTGTCGAAGACCCACCACCACCAGCAAATGTGGATACAACGGTAAACAGTTCTTTGCTGGATTGCCTGGACACATCGTCCATCGTGTATGTTGTAAATCGGTTATTCATTGCAAACCGACCAACCATCCAAGTTACCCTTCACACCAATCAGCATTCTTGGTGCAACAGAACTTTTCTCAGCAAACTTGATGACTTCATCAATGGTTTTGAAACTGGAAGATACAGTCAAGTCACCAGATTGGCCTCTAACTCCAATCAAAACAACATCATTACCGAATGGGATATAGTCCTTGTAACCAAATCCCCATCCTTCAAGACATCTAATACCCAATGAGAGTTTGATTCTACTAATCACAAGAAAGATGAAAACAGGTGCAGTTTGGGTTGTTTTTCTAATGTCCTGTATTGGATAGGCATCACCAATATCTACAGGAAAATCCAGTTTTCCCCACTCATTGAGTTGGGTGGAAGAGGGTTGGAAAATAATCGTATGAAACAGATCACCTCGTTCAATGAAGTCTTTCAGTGATGTGGGTGTGTCGATGTCCTTTGTCTCAACGAGACCCTCTAGTTTCTTTTCAGTTTCTTTTGCTTTCTTTTTTGAAATCCTTGTTTGCTGTCTTTCTAAAAGGGTCGCAATCGCATCCCTTCCACTGGACGGTGTAATCTCACCCTTATCCATATGTTGTTGGATGCGTTTCTTTCCCTGCCCCTTCCCAAAGTGACTTTCATAACTGCGTTCTAAAACAGTGAGATTGTATAACGCACCAAATGATGATGGCAGTTTTGATTGATTAGTTTTAATTATTTCACTCACACCGATGGATTGCCATCTGGATAAGGTGCTTTTGTTCATCCCAATCAGTTCTGCTAAATCCTTTGCATAACCCTCACCCAATTCTTCTATCGCACTGACAATGTAATCTGCCTTGAGCATTATGTTGTCACGAATAGTTGCATCAGTGTCGTTGATGCGTTTTGCGTGTTGTTCAAGTGAGAGATAGTTGGGTTTATTCATCTCCAACATCCTCTGGTGGGCGTTTCATTGCCAGAACACCAATGAAGTTGAAATTTCTCCAAAAGATTTGGATGCCCCGAAAACCTACGGAACGAAGTTGTGAGATAAGAAGATTTTCAGTTGTGAGTTTCGCAAGGTGTCTTAGTTCTTGCTCCTTATCTAGAATCTCTTTTTCCGTGAATGACTGTCTTTTGAAATCGTAATAGAGGGAGTCCACCATATCTTGGACTTTGGCATTCATTGAGTAGATTTTCTCGGCCGTTACGAATGCACCACCATCAACAAGGTTGTCATAGATTTTCTGCAAGAGAGATAGTCTGTCTTTCTCTGCAAGGAACTGGAATGTGAATAGCGAGATTGCGAAGGACATATTTGAGAGAGCATCACTTTCCCTTACATCTTCAACTTTATATTTAAGATTGGTTTCTTGTTTCCAATGTTGTTTGAAATCCTTGTTTATCTCGATGCCAGTATAGTTCGCATTGGGTGCTTGAGTGTTTTCATCCTTGATGCGTTTGAGCATCGTGCCTTGCGAGCATCCAATATCAAGAACATTGGTTTCGTCCAAAACGAAGTATCTGGATATGCCTACAACATCATCTCTTAAGTCTGTATAACCTCGTATCGACTTTGTGATGTGTTCATCAAAACCACTTGCGACTGAACTAAAACTGAATCTTTGCTCTTCACTCATCATGAATCAACTATAACAGAATATCTTCTACTTAGCCAGTTTCTCATCAATGTGTCAATTAGGCCACCGTCAAAAACTGACAGCAAATTTCTAACCTACAAAAGTAGGGTTGAACCTAGAGAGAAATGTGGTGCCACCCTCCCCCAAATCGTAGTGTGACTTATTTGCACTACCCTACAGAAAAAACGCATCCCCAGGCATTTTACTGCATCCCAACCTTATAAATAGAAATGAAGAAACGGTGATGGAAACACACCACCGTTCTTCGCACTGAAACATATTATTGGAGGCAGGAAATGAAGCATTCCCAACAACTATTTATAGCGATGAAGGACATTGCCCTTCAAAGTTTTAACACTGCGAAAAACACAGTCAGCACCTATGAAGAACTGGCCCAAGCACTCACCGACATAGAGTTCTTTGATGAAGAGAAGAAACCTTACACTGGTGCAAGGTTGAGACTTCAAGTTCATCGTTGGAACAAGAAGAGTGAAGATGAAGATTTTAGACAAACATATTATCCCAAAGAACTAGTCAGTAAGGATGATGGGGTTGGATACAAACAGATGCATATCCAATCACCAACAAAAGTGGTTGAGGATGAACCAGTTGAGACTGATTGGGAAACTTTAACGAAACACTTCACCCCACACGAAATAAAATATTTTGGGTGGAGTGAAACGAATTTCAATCTAAACGCCTAAGTAGCTATGTCTACTTTCAACATAGATTCATTAGAGACAGATGACTCTAGTCTTTATCACTGTGGTTTGAATCCCTGTAGGTATTGTTCTTCATCAATAGAACCTTGCGAAGCATTTGATGCGTCAGCATCAAACCTAAGTTCTGTTTGTCCTTACTTTTGGAAACCTATTCCTCAAACTCAAGATGAGATGAATGAACAGATGCGTTTGGATTTTGAGAAACAGGAACAAATGGAACAGGCACTTGCTGCAACTCAATGGTGCAAAGATTACTTTGGACACGAGTAGAGTTTCTCAGTGGGAAACCGAATAAATAGATGATGAAAAGGAGTAAGCATAAATGAAAAGAAATCTAGATTACCAATACCCAGTAAGAATGACTTACACACTCAAAGACTCAATAGATGAGGTTTGTGAGGGGTTGGATGTAAACCCAGCGGAATATATCCGTAAGTCTCTTGCTCGTTGTGTTGCACAGGACAAACAACAACTTACATCAGCGGAAAGTCACCTTGTTTTTATGAGATAAAAGACTTCAGCGGAATAAGCACAAGAAACGATAAAAAAATATGAAGCAGTGGTGTTCCTGAACCACTTTATAACGAGAAAAGAAATAGATTTGTGGTGATGAAACCACGACAAATAACTAGGTGAGATGAATTAGATATTTTGGTGTGGACTCATACCAAAATGAGGTTCAAGGGTGTTGGTGCAGCGTAAATTACGAACTGATTGAGTGAATTACGATGACTCTTCACCATCATTTTTTTGAAATAACGAAATCACCAGAAAAATTGTGAAGAGTGGAGAAATAAACACCACAATTGAGAATAACCAACCAAATACGAAACTAAACAAACCAGCGTTCATTAGAGCACTAGGCAATAAATTCCATGGGTTAATCCATTCACCGTTAAAAATTCCATTGTATAAGAGATACCATCCAAACAGTCCAAAGACACCGAGGCCCTTGATGAAAAACGCATCTGATTTTTGCTCACTCATCGTCATCTCCAAGTGCTTTATCAATCAACTTGTCCACTAGTGATAAACACAGATAACCAACATAAATACTCAGTGCTATGGATCCGAATATGAAAATCCAAAAGGACAGACCAACTCTATCTATATCGCCGCTTATGCCTAAAAAGTTATGGTTCATCCAAAAACAACCAAAGAGTGTTCCGAACATTCCTGCAATAAATGCTAAATATGCTAACGGCACTTATTCTCTCTCCATCCTAAGGTGATGAAGAGTTTCCCCATCCAAACACCACCAAATAGTTCCTTGAACCGCCGCCCAATCATAACCCATCTCTCTCAGAACAATGTCTGCTGAGCGAGATAGAGACATTAACTCGTTCCGAAAATTTACTTGGGTATCATTTGCCACGGTGCAGGTAATTGTGCTGTCTTTCTTAAACCGAAGGACAGTTCCCTTATCCAATCCTAAAATCCCAAAATTAAATCGTTTTCTAGTTTCTCTCGCTCTGTTTAACGCTTCCTGATCTTGGGGAGACTCAACAATATCGGTAGTGGGGGTGACATTCTTTCCACCCATAACTTCTGCTATCTCAAGAAGTGATTTCGCTCTTTCTGGAGTGGTGTTGAAAAACTCTCTGCTTTGACGAACACGACAATCGTCTAATCCTTGATGCATCTTCTTCTCAATCAGAGATGCATCTGGAACTTCTACTGCATAATAACACTCAAAAGGTAGCGCTACGCTGGTGTTGTCTAGTTGCTTGATACGCTGTTCAAGGTTTTCAGTGATACCAATCTTGATGGTGTCGGGCATACATTCATTCGTTAATATGTAAACAATTGGCATAAACTATCCCTCAATACTTCTGCTTATGTGCTATCACACCACGCACACCGCCTCGTGGTTCTTCAACATCGCCTTTGCGTCTTGGTATTAGATGAGTGTGACAGTGCATAACTGTTTGCCCTGCATCCTCACCAACATTGTTACCAACATTGAAACCAGTGATAGTGTTATCGCTATCCATGATCACCTGTCTGCGCTCTTCCAAAAGTCTCTGCATCGCATTTCGTTCTGGTTGATGCAGTTCAAAATAGTCTGAGACATGACGCTTTGGGATAATGAGTGTGTGTTGCTCTGTTACAGGAAACGCATCAAGGATTGCGTATGCTAGTTCATTCTCTGCAACCACTCGTTCTTGTGGAATCTCACAAAAGATGCATCCGTTTTCACGGTGCTCATAAGACTTATTGATTTCACGAAAGTCAGTGTCATCTCTGTCTCGCTTCATTGCATTACAGGAGTAACAAAGCGCCTGGAGATTAGATTGTTCATCACCACCACCGCTATTGCGTGGGACGATGTGATCAACCTCTAACGCTTTCTGATCTGCTGATATGCCACACAGTTCACATCTGAACTTTGCTCTTTTGAGAATTTCATATCTCAATGTGCCAGAGATATATCCAGATGATTTCCGCCTGTGATTCCAGACTTTGTCACCACGCTTGTCCAAGAACTCCTCAATCTTAGAATGACACAGATTTATGAGTTCTGAGATCTCACTCTCACTAAGACCATCAAAACCATTCAAGGAGTATTCGTTCTTGTCTTTAGAAGTGATGCCTCTGCTTTGTGTGAGGACTTTGCCAACCATGTTCTTGGTGATGTGCTCATAGTATTCAACTTGAGACACATCATGCCCCAAGAGTGACTTTGCAATCTCTGTGGTTGATGCTGAACCCTGTCTGCCTAGAAGTTCTATCAACATCACTGGCTGATAGATATGAGACATTCTCATCTCATTCAGAATAAAATTGGACAAATCATCAAACTGCTTGGACATACCAAACAGTATGCTGTTTTTTCATTTTTTGACAATTAGTTGATAAAATCTCTACCAATCACCCACCAGTGCGCTTTGACTGCACTGGTGTGGGGTTTCATATCAAAAAGAAGTCAGGCAACTAAAGGGTGCTCTTCACGGTTTTCTTACGCTCTTCTTCAAGTCTGCGTTTTATGTCCTCGTCTTGTCTCTTTTTTTCCTCTTTATCTTTTCTCTCCCTCTCAAAAGTTTGATAAATTGGTGTTAGTTCTTCATTACATTTATCAAATCTATTGGTTGCAATATCTTGTTCTTTGTCCAAGATGCCCATGAAGTGCCAGACATAACTCAGCGAAGTTCCGCCGCCATCTTGCCGCGAACCATATTGCTGATAGTCAAAAGTTATATGAACGCGACGACCATCATCATCAGTCCGAAACGATTCAAAATCTTTTTTATTTCCATCAAATAGCGATGTCACATAGACAAGAAGGTTGGGGTATTTTTTCTCTAATGTGTCCAAGACTTCATTTTTTACAATGTCGTGGACATGAAAATTCCAAGTATACCATTCACCAATGTAATTTGACGGTGGTTTTGGATTAATTAACGCACTTATTGCATAGATGCCTATAATGGGGTGGACATAAACTCTGTAAATTACATCATTCGATATCGGATTAGGTAATTGGAGGGGGTTCGGGGTCTCTTTGAGGTAATATGCAAAAGAGGGTGCAGTCAAACGGTCACCAAAGGTTGTCCGGCAGTATCCATTTGGATCCAATTTTTCAAATGCTCTGTGACTAATCATAGGTGTTGAGACGAACACGGTATCCACTCTCTCCCGATTTGGTGATTTAGTCTCTACATACCCAACATCTCTCAAACCCAGACTTAGACCAAAAGGTTCAATCTGAGTTCTAGAGTGTTCCTGCTCCATTGAGATGTAGATTATTGATCCTGCAGCAATGACAAGGAGAACTAGCAAGGCAACCGATGCTTTTATAATTTTCCTCAACATCATTTACTCTCTATGAAAGGGATAGGTTTGGCATATCTAGACAATACACCTTCAACTTTTTTGTCTTCCATACTACCTCTTATAAAGGTCACTACTCTACTAATTATGAACCAATTCTCTGATGTTTCCTGCCACTCTAAGTTGTAATCAACCGTAGTTAGGTAACTCGCTAATTTTGCATCATCTGAGAATGTGAGTTTTGCTTTGCGATCGTTTAGATCGCTAATTGTAAGGGAGTAATTCCAACCATCAGTCGTTATTTCAACGGTGTCATCGCTAAAATGGACTTTTCGCAGGTTAGCAATCTGACTTGGAGTAAATGACGATGCCTGAGTAGGCGGCATAAACTTACACCGTTGCCCATACGAAGATAAAATGCTGCACAATGGAAATCTGTTGAATACATCTTGGGGAGTGAGCGAACTATCGAGTGACCAACTCAAAGTTGGAAACAGAAGAATTAGAAGTGCTGTAAGAATGTCTCTCATAGTAAAATTTAATCACAATTTTTGAGTTTAATCCAATCCATATAAATACCTCTGAAAGGAACAGAGGTATGGACATACAACAACTCAAACAACGCATAGACGCA